>DYSB01000054.1:5936-16147 GCA_020726405.1 Acetofilamentum sp.
GCCCATGGCGCTCATGTCAGGCGCACCGCCCATGCCTTCCAGTGCCGCCATGTCGGGCATGCCCGTCATGGCGCCGCCAAACATGCTGGACATCATCCCAGGGGATTCGGCCGGGGCAGCCGCGGCTTTCTTGGCCGCTGTTGGCTTGGTCGTTTTCTTGGCAAGTTTTTTGGGGGTGCCCATGGACGCCGGCTTGTTTGGCTCAACCAGCGTCTTGGGGATGTGTGAGCCAACGGCTGCGCCAAGCGCTGCAGCATCTGCGCCCAGGCTGGTCCCGGTCTTTAGCTTGGGGATGAGGGGGATCTCGACGCCCGGAATCAGGTTGATGGTCTCGATGAAGCCATTGATCAGACCGATAACGCCATTGATTCCGATCTTAAACCCGTCCCACATACCATCGAGAAACTCCCTGACCGGCTTAAATCGCTGGTACAAGACTCCAATCAGGGTGATCGGCCAGAAGAGGGCCTTGGCTACAAACTTAAGCGCGTCAAGGAACACGGACCACACGATGTTGAGCAAGTTCCTGAAGCCGCCCACCTTCTTGACAATGATCCCCACTATGGCAGCGAACAGCGCCAGACCACCAATAATGATGCCAATGGGATTAGCCGTCATGGCCACATTCAAGAGCCACTGCGCACCCGTCCAAATGCTTGTGGCTGCCGCCGCGATCAACATGGGCGCAGCCATGAGGAGTGCCCTGCCCGCGTTCCATGCGTAGGCAATGCCTGCCTTGATGGCCGCGCCGCGAGCCAGAAGAAAGCCAAATGCCGCGCGCGCCCCCGCCAGCATTGTCTGGGTGGCGAAGGTCCACACGGCTGCAATGGCCGGCGCGATCAGCGGCCAGGCGAAGGCGCCCAGCGCCACGAAAAGAAGTCCACTGATGATGGGGTTGGCCTGGATCCAATTCCAGGCGCGCAGGATTGTGCCCACCATGAAGCCCAGGCCCCAGGCCACCATGCCGGCGAAGTAGAGGATGGGCGAGATGCCGCTCATGGCGCCTTGGTACCAGCCGGTCAGGAAGCGCCAGAGGGCCCCCAGCGTGGCATCGAAGACCGTGGCGATGCCCTGGCCCATCGCCTTCAGGCCGCCCCAGATGGCGAAGACCACGGGCTTGATGGCGAACCAGACCTCTTCCACCGTGTCGCGAAAGCCGAGGAAGTTCGTGTCCCAGGCCTTCACGATGGCGTACAGGGCCAGACCCACCAGGGCAAAGGGCGCGATCATCTTGAGCGCCCCCAGGCCAAGGGCCTTCAGGCTGGCGGTAAGCGGCACGGCCGCCGAGTTCGTCACGCCCATCGAAAAGGCGATCTGACCGAGCTTGGCCGGCAGCTGCAGGGCCAGCGAGCCCAAGTGCAGGAAGCCGCCGCCCACCAGCAGCAGGGCCCCGCCCAGGAGCAGGCCGACGGCCGCCACGAACGCGATGCCCGCCGCCACCTTGGTCAAGACCGGGTGCGCGCGCAGCCAGCCGAAGATGGCGTCGGCCACGCCACGGATCGAGCCCATGAGCTGCAAGGTCATGGGCATCAGCGCCGCGCCGATTGTCATGCTGACGCCGCTCATGGCAGACTTCATGAGCATCCACTGGCCCGTCGGCGTGTCCATGATGCGCTTCTCGAAGTCCGCCATGGCGCTACCCGCGCCGGCGATGTCGCCGCGCATGCCCATCAGCTCTTCACGGGAGCTGGACAAGAGGATGTTGAAGACCTTGATGCCCTCGGCGCCGAAGATGTCCGTCAGTGTGGTGTTCTTCTTCTCCTCGGAGAGCGTCGAGAGCTTGGCCTTCAGCTCGCCGAAGACCTCGATGAAGTCCCGCGTCTTGCCTGTGGCCTGGTCGTAGACATCCACGCCCAGGGCCTTGTTCACCTTGCCCGCCTGGGTGTAGAGCTTGGTCATGGTCATGGCCAGGCGCGTGCCGGCGCGCGCGCCCACCTCGTTTCGGTTGGCCAGCACGCCCAGGACGGCCAGGTTGGTCTCGATGGACTGGCCGAAGGTGGCCGAGGTCGATGCCGTGTTGAGCATCGACTCCTGCAGGTCGGCGAACTTCAGGTTGGAGCGGTTCATCGAGACGGTCATCATGTCGCCCAGGGTCGTGGCCTGGGAGAGTGGCTTCTGGTAGGCGTTCAAGGTGCCTACGAGGAGCGCGCCGGCGTCGGCCATGGCCACCTGCTGGCCTGTGGCGAAGGAAATCGTGTCGGCCATGATGCCGGTCTTGCTGGACACCTGGTCCGCCGTCAGGCCCATGGACGCCAGCTCGCCCTGGCCCTCGGCCACCTGCTGGGCCGTGAAGGCGGTCTTGGCGCCCAGATACATGGCCGTGTCGCCGATGGCCTGGACCTGCTTGGCCGAAGCCTCCGCGATACCGCCGACGCGCGCCACCTCGGTCTGGAATTTCCCCATCTCCAGGATGGGCATGGCCAGGCTGGCCGCGATGCCCGCGCCGACCAGCATGGTCTTCAGGCCGGCCTTCTTCACGCGCTCGGATGCCTTCTCAAAGCTCCCTGCGAACTTGTCCAGACGCTTGGACGCCGCCGTGAAGGCCGAGAGATTGCTCGTCCCGAAGACGCTGATGGTGATGGCGCTGGTGAAGCCGGACATCATCGGAAGGGGCTCCTAACGCTTGCGCCGGCTGGGCCGGCTCGTGGCCCGATTCGCCTTCGCTTCCTGCTCGCCCAGCCATTCCGCCGCGACCTGCAGGTCCACCACGGATTCGAATGAAAGGGCGTCCAGGACCTCGAACGTGTAGGCGTGAAAGCGGTGGGCGATCACTGCGCGCGCCTGGAGGTACCAGGCCTCCTCCAGGTCCGCGCGCGCCGCCCTCAGAGCTTTTTTACCGTGATCTCCTTCGAGTAACCCAGCACCTCCTGGATCTTCTCGGACAGGGCCGCGATCAGGCCCGGCTCCCACTCGCCGCCCTGGTTGTATTCGAGCTCCTGGGCGTCGATGGCCGGCGCGACCACGAAGGTCCGCACGATGTCCAGCGCCAGGCGTTGCTCGTTGCCCTTGGCGCTCTTGGCCAGGCGGCTGAACTCGTCCCAGCTGGAGCCGCGCACGATGAAGCCGCGTCCATCGGGCAGTTCCAGCTGGTAAAGGCTGGCCTTGGGAAACTTGGTCTTGAGCTCTTTGATGAGTTCGGGGGTGATGGCGTCCATGGATCCTCCAATGGGCAGTTGAGAGAGTCCGGGGCAGTGACGCGGCCTTCTCGGCTGGCGCGCCCCTGCCCCGTGCTGTGTGTTAGAAGCCGAGCATGCCCGTGGCGAAGCCCGAGCACTTGACGCTGATCGCCTCCGCGTCCTCGCTGTCGGAAATGCCGCCATCCGCGTTCGTGATCTCCACGCCCGTGAAGGTCTTGGACAACGCGCTGTTGAGGCCCGGGTAGAAGAGCACGATGACGGCGTTCCGGCAGTCGCAGGGGTTCAGGTAGAGCTCGCCCGCGGCCAGGCTGCCGGCCGCCATGACGATCTTCAGCTCGGCCAGGGAGATGAGCAGTTCCGTGATCTCGAAATCGATCTCGTAGGTGGTGTGGTTGCTCCGGACGATGCCATGGGCATCCGCGAAGCCCGCGCCAAAGACGGGCTTCTTGTCCTTGGAGATCTTCCAGTTGAAGTTGACAAGCCCGAAGACGGGCATGCCATTGATGAGCATCTTGACACTGTTGCCCGCGATGCCGTCGGCGAATCCCGGAATGGGAGGCATGATCGTTCTCCTTCCTTAAATCTGTGAGCCGCCTCGGGCTAATCGAGGTAGACCTTCTCCAGGATGATCTCGAAGGCCTTCATGCTGTTGATCGAGATCCGGGCCTCGACCTCGCCCAGGGCCCGCATCTCGTCGGTCGAGGTGAGCTGCAGGTCGTAGTGGTCGATCTCGCCCTTCTGCGCCATCAGGGACAGCGGCTGGCGCATGTCGGTCTCCATCAGGAGCAGGCCTTCGCCTTCCGAGTCATTGGGCTTGCCCAGGTGCGGCAGGGCTGCCAGGCGGCAGGCCTTGCCTGCGGCGTAGGTGGCGCGCACCTTCTCAACGCGGTTGTAGGCGGATCCTTCCGGGCAGCGGTTGTTGCTGCTGCCGAAGATCAGCCCCAGGCCGGGCTCATTCCTCATGTGGATCAGGTTCTCGGTCACGAGCACGGTCTGCTGGCCGACGTTCCACTCGGGGCAGAGCTTGGACACACTGGGCGCCGACTTGGCCAGGAGGCTCTCCTGGACCTTCAGCGCCGCGTACCGGCCCGCCACGGTCGAGGTGATGCGGTTCCAGTAGACGGTGCCGGCCATGTCCGTGTACTGGGCCTCGCCCACCGGGATCACGGCGTTCTGATCCGCCACCGTGGCGATGAGGGCCTGGATCGTCGCCAGGTAGGTGGAGACCTCGGCCGCCGTCGGCTTCAAGGGATCGGCCACCACCATGCGCGGCACGTCCAGGAAGGCAAAACGCTCGCCCAGATTGCTCGTGACCATCGTGTTGCAACTGGTCAGGATGGCTGCCCAGAGGGTCAACGTGTCCGCTCCGACGAAATGCACCCAGTTGACGTCCGTGAAGTCCTCGCTGGCCGTGATACCCGCCGTGTAGTCGCCGTTGGCCAGGGTCAGGCCGTCGTTGCCGCCCGACAGGGGGGCCGCGGCCTTCGCCGCCACCAGCCCTCCAGCGCCGATGGTCGCCTTCACCAAGGACTGGCCAGCGTTGATGGCCGCCACAAGACCCGCGTTGGTCGTGCCCGTGAAGGCATGGACGACGTCGGTGTCCGGGTCGACGATCTCGATGGTGCGATCGCCGCTATTGGCCGTGATGGAGATGCTCACGCCGTTCCACCAGACGCCCGGGTAGTAGCCATCCAGCGTGAAGGCCGTGCCCGTCGCGCCGGGGATGGACATGGTCGCCTTGGCCATGGCGCTGCCCGCCAGGCGCAGGGCGTAGATGACGGTGGAGCCTGCGTCCAGGCGCTCCAGGATGGCCTGCAGCAGAGGCCCGCTCTTGAACAGGTCCAGGGCGCTGCGCTTGTCCGAAATGATGTAACGGGTCAGCTTGTCGCCGCCGCCCGCCGCGCCGGCCACGCACTCGACGGCCGTCGGCTTCTGGCTCATGCCCGCCTTGCCCGAGAAGTACTCGGTGTAGACGTCCTTGATGATCTTGCCCACGATGCCTCCCTACTGCTTCTTCGCCGGAGCCGCGAGCCACGCGGTCACCTTGGCCTCGAATTCCACCGGATCCACCAGGGCCGTCCGGGTCAGCCCGTGCGAGGCCAGGACGCCCGCCGCCACTGGCGCCGGGACCTTCAGCCGCTTGATCACCGTTGCCGCGCGCTGCAGCGTGTTCGGGGCCGGGGCATCCCCGCCGTCGTTCGTTTCTGTCCCCGCCTGGGGCTTGTCGCCTGCCTTCATGCTGGGCTCCTAATTCAGTTCGATGCTCTGGGAAATCGTCCCGATCAGCGACGCGCGCTGGACCTCGTCCACGACCGTCGCCCACAGATCCACGTCCAGGGTCCGCTGGGCGTCGAACGGCACGCGCGTGAGCATCTGGCCCTGGTCGCTTTCGCCCTGGAATCGCATCCGCTCCAAGTGGACGGACGTCAGGGTGACCGGGTCCACCAGATCCAGTGCCTGCCCGTTGGCATGGGCGCGCAGCAGCGTCCGGATGACTGCGGACACCTCGTCCACGACCGTCGCGCCGCTCTTGCCACTCTGGGCCGCGCTGCGAATCGTCAGGCGCAGGGTCAGCCGGCGCGCCCAGACCTTGCAGTACACCCACTCCTGGAGCGCCTCGTCCCAGGTTTTCGTGTCGTACGTACCCGTGCCCTTGCCCTGCAGACGCTCGGCCGTCTTGGTGACCAGCAGGTAGGGCCAGGGCTCGCCACCTTGCGTCCAGGCCAGCTCGTCCTTGAAAACGGACAGGCCCGGGAAAAGCGTCACCAGATGCTGGGCAAAGGCGCGTTCCACGATCATGCCAGGTGCTTCTCCACGGCTGCGAACGCCAGGTCCACCGCGTGCTGGACCGTTGTGGGGGCCATCGCCACGCCCATCAGCCAGGCCGGTTGCATGAAGGGCTTGGGCTTCGGATGCACGTAGAAGTAAGTCCGGGACTCACCCTGGGGGATCTTGTGGCGCACCAGCCATTCCCGGAGGCCCGGCACGTTCTCGACCTTGACGAAGTGCCCCACCGTGCCGAACTCCACCGGAGCCGCGTACTCGCTGGGCGTGCCCACCAAGACGGTCAGCGGTCCCAGCACCACGATGTGGAGGGATGCCCTGAGCGCGCCCAGGTCGATGGCGCCCTCATCCGTCAGGCTCCGCTTGGCTTGGGTCTGGACGACCTTGGCGATCTCCAGGATGGCCAGGGCCAGGCTCTTCGCCAGGACGGACGGGAAGGCCGCCAGGAGCTTCTGCGTCTTGCCCAGCGCCTTCTTGTCCAGCAGCATGGTCACGCCGTCCAGCATCAGGCGCTCCCATGGAGCTTCTTGGTGGACAGCTCCAAGTGTGTCACCGTGCCAAAGAGGTTCCGGGGCACGATGTCCTCGACCCGGTAGCGATGGCCCCCGTGCGCGAACTCGTCGCCTTCAGCGACCTGCGTGTCCGCGCCCACCACGGCCAGCATCTCATGGCCCACCTGCAGCAGGTCCTCGGGCGTCTTGGCCGTCAGGACGGCCGAGACGGCCACGGGAGACCCAAACCCTGGGGCAGGGTCTCCCGCGAAGCTGGAGGGGGTGGGGACCTGTCGCTGGTACAGCTGCACGACGTCGCCTGTGGAGTCCAGCATGCGCGCCACGTCTGCCAGGGCCAGGGCTTCCTCCGATGCCGTCAAATAGCTCATACCTGTCCCACCGTGGCATCGATCACAGATCCGCGTTCAAAGAGCAGGGATCGCAGGGCCGCCTGGCGATCCGTCTCGCCCATCTCCACCAACCGCTGGTACTCGCCCTGGGCGTGGGAGAGGAGCTCGCGCCAGGCACCGGCGGCCCGGGTCGTGTCGATCTCGATGGCGCCCGCCTTGAAGCTCGGGCGCCGGGCAGCCTTGGCGATCTCGATCCGGCAGCACGTGGGCGTGGCGGCCAGGAGCAGGAGCTCCAGATCCAGATCCGACAGCGCCGGCGTGATCGTCTCCTGGTCCGCCTCCATCCCGTAGGCCAGCTCGAAGTCCCGGTTCAGCAGGGCCAGGCCACGCTTCAGGGCATTGCGCAGCTGGTCGGTCGTCAGATCGACCTCGTCCGCCGCGACCAACTCACCGCGAAGCACCTGGATCAGCTGGGATACCGTGGTCGCCATGCGTCACCTACTTCCTACAGCCGCCAGAGGATGTTCGGGTCCGCTGCTGCGGCGGCGCCTTGGGCAGCGATGATGCCGGGGCTACCGGCGCTCCAGTGCCCTGGGTGTCGTCGTCCGCGAAGGGATCGGGAGCTACATCGGCAGACGCGCCCCCCTCGTCGTCTTCATCCTCGCCCTCGATGCGCAGCAGCGTCACGCCCAGATCGCCCTCGTCATTCGCCGGGGCTTGGTCAGGATCGCCGCCGATCTGGGCAGACAGGTCCACGCCCTCAGCGGTCAGCTTGCCCGTGTCCGGGCTGTCCAAAACCGGTTCATCCAGTGCGTCGCAGATGGTCACCAGATCCGGGCGCTCCGCGAGCTCGGGCGGAACCACCTGGAACAGGGTGGGGCGATCCACGTGCACCACGTGCTCGCCGATCACCACCGTCGAGGTCCTGGCCTTCACCTGGAACATGAGTCCTCCGTGAGAGAGAGCCGGCCGGAAGCGCCCCCCTCCGGCCGGCCGTGCCGTTCGTCTCCTCGGCCTTAAGCCGTGATGACGACCTTGAAGACCAGGTCGGGGCGCGTGATGCCCATGGCGCACTCCTGCCAGGACAGGAAGCCCACCTTGAAGCCACGACGCTCGGGATCGACCTTGAGCGGCGTCCGGATAGCGTACTTGCCTACCTCGGCGTCGGGGATGAGGATCACCTCGTCCGTCTTCATGCTGGCGCTGTTGATCAGCCCCGCGCCCTGCAGGCGGTTGAGGATGCCCTTCTCGACGAACTCGCGCCGGCTCTCGGGATCCAGGTTGAAGTCCTTCAGGTCGATGACGCGGCTACCGCGGATGAGCATGTAGCGCGGCGTCAGCTCCAGGTCGTTGATGCGCCCGATGGCCGTGAACAGGGCCGTGTCGGTGAGCTTGCCGCCCGCGACGGTGACCACGTTGGTCGAGGCCAGCGTGGCTGCCGCGGCCGACAACAGGTCCACGACCTTGGCGTTCAGCTTGTTGCGGATGGCGCTGGCCGCGTCGTTCTGCATGTCCGTGATGGCACCCAGGTTGCCGTTGGCCAGCTCGCTGATGTCGACTTCGGGGTTGGCGTGGATGCGGAAAATGGGGAAGATGACTTCCGTGTCCGCGTTCACTTCCTGGCGATGGGCCTGGCCGCCCACGCCGATGTAGAAGGCCCGCTGGCCCGCGCGCTTCTGGTACTTGGCCTCCTGACCGGCCTTGAGCGAATGCTCGGTCAGGACCAGGGGCACGATGTTCTTGCGCTCGATGTCCATCTTGATCACCGGCGCCACAGCCTCGGCCAAGGCGTAGAGACCATTCTCCTTGCTCAGGGCCTCGGTCATCAGGGATGCCATGGTGGCCATGAACTGAGGGTCTTTCGTGCTGTTCGTCTTCACGTGCAAACTCCTTGCTTCTTGCCTGGCAGCGATCACGCCCCGGGCGGGTTAGGCCACCAGGCCGTGATTGGTCCACAGGACGGAGATCTCGGCCCCGTCCACGGACAGCACGCGGCCCACGATCTTGTTCGTCGCCACCGCCACCTTCAGTTTGGCCGTGGCGGCGTCGAAGGTGAGGTTGTTGCCCTGGGCCGGCGTGCCCGAGAACTGGTCCGTCTGGAAGACGAAGGCGCCCGTGTCCACGACACAAGGGGTCGTCTCCGTTGCCCCCTGCAGGGCGCAGTTCTTGTCCGCGCGCTTGAGGATGCCCGCAGGCACGTCGGCGGCATTCGAGACCACCGAGAACTCGTTGTTGCCGACACTCTTGACCACCTGGCCCGGCGTGCCCGGCCCCTTGAGGACGCCGTCGCCGTACTCGATGCCGGGGTGGGAGTTGTTGTACATGGTTCGCTCCTTCTGACTGATGATTCCGCCCCGGCAACTCCGGGTCGGGGTGAATGCTTACTCGGCCGACTCGCCACGCTCGCGCGCCATGCGCTCCTCGTAGGCGGCCTGCAGACCCACGGCCAGCTTGTCCTTCAGGTCCTTGGGCGCGGGATCGCCGCTGGCCACGGGCTCGTGGCTGGCGTTCGAGCGCAGCTGGCCCTGGGCAGCAGCCGCCGTGGCTGCAGCATCCTTGGCCGCATCGCCCTCGCCTCCCGAGGCGTCCTTGTCCGGCAGCATGCTCCACGTGTCCTCGACGGCCTTGCGCGCCTCGTCGGACAAGGCCGCCAGCTTCTCTACCTCGGCCGCGCGCGCGGCGTCGTCGGCGAAGGCACAGCCCTTCTTTTCCATCAAGGCCACCAGAGCCTCGGCCGCCTTGGTGGCCGCGCTTTTGGCCTTCTCGTCCTCGGCCGCCTGGACCTTGACCGTCAGGTCCGTGTTCACGCCTGCCAGTTCCTCGGCGTGCTTCAAGAGCTCCTCGTGAGTCATGTCCTTCAGGGCCTTCTGGGAGGCCTGCTGGTCCTTGTTCGGGTCCATGTTGCCCGTCTCCTTGCTGATGGTGGTCAGGATCTGGATCACGCGATCCGCCGTGTCGCTGGCGGCCTGGCGGATCTTCGCGCTGGTCTCTTCCAGCGTGGCAGCCTCTGCCGCGAACTGGGCAACCAGGGTATTGACGACGGAGTGGAACGCGTCCTGCGTGCGCCACATGTCCTCGCGGATCTCCTGCTGGATCAGGACCTGCTTGACGGTCTCAGGCCGGGCCTGGCCAGGCAGCTCACCGCCGTAGGAGAAGGCACGCATCAGTCCATCCGGTTCCCGGGCCATGGACGTGATGTCCGCCTTGGGGTCGGCGGGCTCGTAGCCCTCCAGCAGGCCGGCACCCGTGAAGGTTACGCCATGGAGGATCTCGAAGCAGTCCTTGCCCTCGACCTGCTGGCCCTTCTGCTTCTTCAGGTGGTCGCAGCGGTCCGCGGTATTGGCATGCTTGTGTCCGCAGATGGAGCACTCGCCCTCGGTGTAGGAGCACTCCATCGAGACCTTGGTGATCAGGTCCTCGTGGATGAGCTTGCGCGCCTTGGCCGCCAG
>DYSB01000055.1 GCA_020726405.1 Acetofilamentum sp.
GCTGGGTTTGTATCACACAATAACTCAGCTGGAGGTTTTTTCACAGACTCTCAGGCGGACAAGGCAATCCGGGCCAGCCACGGGATCCCGGCTATCGCCGGGATGACAGCGCATTCCTTTCTACATTGGTCCATCCCACGCTTCATCCTCGCGCAGACAGCCGTTCACGGACGGGCGGCGGGCGCGGCAAGTTTTGAAAGTGATCGTATGTCGAACGCCAAGCAGACCCAGATCGAGATCCCGGGACGGCTGCCCGCCATCCCGCTGCGCGATGTGGTGATCTTCCCCTACATGATCTTCCCGCTGCTCATCGGCCGGCCTTCCTCGGTGAAGGCCGTCGAGGAGGCCATGCTGCGCGACAAGCTGCTCTTCGTGGTGGCCCAGAAGGACCCACAGGAAGACGAGCCGCGCCGGGCCGGGCTCTATCCGGTGGGCACCGTGGTCAAGGTGTTGCAGATCCTCAAACTGCCCAACAACGTGGTCAAGGTGCTGGTGGAGGGTGTCACACGCGCCCGCATCAAGCGCTACAGTCTGAGCGCCGAGGTGCGCTTCGTGGACGTGCTGCCACTGGGCGGCGAGGACCAGAAAGAGACGCCGCGGCTGGAGGCCCTGGCCCGCGTGGCCGCCAACCTGTTCCGGCGCTACGTCAACCTGAACCCCAACCTGCCGGACGAGATTCTCGGCTCGCTGGAACAGATGCCCCACGTCAGCGTGCTGATCGATTTCATCGCGGCCCACGTGAGCCAGAACGTCGAGTCCAAACAGCCGATCCTCGAGGCGGAGGCGATCGACGAGCGCCTGCAGCACGTGATCCAGCTGCTGGAGGGCGAGAACGAGATCCTCGAGCTGGAGCGTACCATCGAGAACCAGGTGCGCGACAAGATCAGCAAGCACCAGCGGGCCTACTACCTGCAGGAGCAGCTGCGCGTCATCCGCGAGGAACTGGGCGACCAGGCCGACGACGACGAAGGCGTGGTGAGCCGCTACAAGGAGAAACTTGAAAAGGCCAAGCTCCCCGAGGACGCCCATGCCCGGGTGGAGGAGGAGCTGGACAAGCTGCGCCAGATGACCCCGGCCAGCCCCGAGGCCCACGTGATCCGGACCTATGTGGACTGGATTCTCAGCCTGCCCTGGAACGAGAAGACCAAGGACAACCTGGACATGTCCAACGCCGAGCGGATCCTGGACGAGGACCACTACGGCCTGGCCAAACCCAAGGAGCGCATCCTCGAGCACTTGGCCGTGTTGCGGCTGGTGAAGAAGATGCGCGGCCAGATCATCTGCTTCGTGGGCCCCCCCGGCGTGGGCAAGACCAGCCTGGGCCGGAGCATCGCCCGGGCGCTGAAGCGCAATTTCGTCCGGCTCTCGCTGGGCGGCGTGCGCGACGAGGCGGAGATCCGCGGCCATCGCCGCACCTACATCGGCGCCCTGCCCGGGCGGATCATCCAGAGCATGAAAAAGGCGGGCAGCCGCAACCCGGTGATCCTGCTGGACGAGATCGACAAGATGTCGATGGACTTCCGCGGTGATCCGTCAGCCGCGCTGCTGGAGGTGCTGGATCCGCAGCAGAACAACGCCTTCAGCGACCACTATCTGGATCTGGATTTCGACCTGAGCGAGGTCATGTTCATCACCACGGCCAACGTGGCCGGCGACATCCCGCCCGCCCTGCGCGACCGGATGGAACTCATCTACCTGCCGGGCTACCTGCTGCACGAGAAGCTGCACATCGCCCAGGACTTCCTGGTGCCGCGCCAGCTGCAGGAGCACGGGCTGGACGCCGAGCTCGTGACCTTCGACGCGGCGGCGCTGGAGGCCATCGTGATGCAGTACACGCAGGAGGCGGGCGTGCGCACGCTGGAGCGGCGCGTGGCCAAGATCTGCCGCAAAGTGGCCCGCGAGCAGGTGGGCGCCGAAGACCGTCGCAAACTGGCCAAGGGCCGCAAGTCGCGCAAGCCCACGCTCGTGCAGGTGGATCCGGCGGCGCTGGAGCGCTACCTGGGCGTGGCCCATGTGCTGGAGCGGCGCGCGCCCCAGGCTCCCATGCTGGGCAAGGCCGTGGGTCTGGCCTGGACGCCCGTGGGCGGGGATCTATTAATGATCGAGGTGGGCCTCTATCCCGGCCGCGGCCGGCTGGTGATGACCGGCAAACTGGGCGAGGTGATGAAGGAGAGCGCCATGGCCGCACTCACCTGGCTGCGCATGCACGCCGCGGAACTGGGCATCAAGCATGGCACCTTCGACAAGCACGATCTGCACGTGCACATCCCCGAAGGCGCCATTCCCAAGGACGGCCCCAGCGCGGGCATCACCATGGTCACAGCCATGGCCAGCGCCGCCACCGGGCGGCTGGTGCGCCACGACACGGCCATGACCGGCGAGGTGACCCTGCACGGCGACGTGCTGCCCATCGGCGGCCTGAACGAAAAAGCCATGGCCGCGCTGCGTGCCGGGATCCAGTCCGTTATCATCCCGGAGGCCAACCAGCGCGATCTGGGCGAGATGCACGAGTCCATCAAGAACAAGCTGGAGTTCCTGCCGGTGAGCCGGATGGAGCAAGTGCTGGAACGCATGCTGCTGCCCGCCAAGGGTCGCAGCGCCGCGGCCGCGCCGCCGCTGGAGACGGTCAAACCGCGCCGGCCGGTCGCCGCCGCCAAACCAGCGGCAAAAGTGCCAGCCAAACCGGTCCGGAAAAGTCTCGGCCGCAAGGCTTGAAAGGACCGACCCGGTGTTGCTGCTGGTCGACAACCACGATTCCTTCACCCACAACCTGGCGCACCTGGTGGCCGGGGCCTGGGAGGAGCCGGTGGTGATCCGGGTGGACAAACTGAGTCCCGCGGAGCTGCTGGAACGCCGTCCGACCGCGCTGTTCATCTCCCCTGGCCCGGGCCGGCCGGAGCGCTCGCCCAACCTGCTGCGCCTGTTGCGCGCCGCCGCCGGCCGCCTGCCCGTGCTGGGCATCTGCCTGGGACAGCAGGCCATGGGCCGGCTGCTGGGGCTGAAAGTCGTCCGGGCGCCGCGGCCCGTGCACGGCCACGCGGTGGAGCTGGAACACGCCGGCACGGGCCTGTTCGCCGGCTGCCGGCCCGGATTGCGCGTGGCCCGCTACCACAGTCTGGTGCTGGAGATCCCGGCCCGGGGGGCCCTGCCCCAGCCCGTGGCGCCGGATCTCTGGGTAGACGCCCGCTGCACGCCGGGCCTGCCGATGGCCCTGCGCCAGCCTCGGTTGGGTTGGTGGGGCCTGCAGTTCCATCCGGAGTCTTTCTTAAGCGAAGACGGCGCGCGTCTGATCCGCAACTTCCGGGCCGCCGCGAGCGCGTGGCAGCCTTTTGTCTTGCAGGCGGACGGGAAATCTACCTCATTTGACCTGCAACGTGTTCCGAGTCCCGGAGTGGCCTGGAACACACCTGCGTCTGGCGCCAGACGCCAGCTTGAGTCCCGGATTCCAGATTGAAAGAGGATACATGAGCGAGCTTTCGATGAACGACCAGATCGCGCAGATCCTGGAAGAAAAAATCGCCCCGGCCCTGGCCATGGATGGCGGATTCTGCGAGCTGGTGGAAATTCGGGACAAGGTGATCTTCCTGCGGTTGGGAGGCGCCTGTTCCGGCTGCCCCTCCTCCACCGTTACCCTGAAGGCGGGAATCGAGCGCATCCTGCGTCAGGAAGTGGATCCCGAAATCCTGGTGGAACAAGCCTGGTAGCGTCCAGGCCCGACAAGATTGAATGAACCAGCCCCCACGCGGGGCAAAACGGGTTTGGCGTCCACTGGCTGCGGGCCGGTGCGGCCTGGTAGCGACGAGGAGGATTGAACATGCCGAGAACACGTGGATGGCTCTTCCTGGCCCTGCTGGCCTCGGCCACCCAGGGACTGGCGGCGCTGAGCACGCACACGGTGGAGTCGGTGGACTTCCCGGCCATCGCCCAGCGCGACGCCAGCCGCACGGACACCACCCTGTACGAGACGAATTTCAACACCGGCTTCGAGGGCTGGACCAGTCAGGATCTGACTGATCAGGGCAGCACGTGGCACATGGACAGCTTCAACGGAGTGGACGGCTGGAACTGGTGGTCGGGCAACGTGGACCTGGGCGGCTACCAGGACCACAGCCTGCTCTTCCTGGAGCTGCCGCCGCTGAATCTTAGCGCCACCGCCAACCCGCAGCTGAGCTTCGACGTGCTGTGGGCGCTGGAGAACCCCGCCGGCGCGCCCGCCCCGTTCACGGGCTGGGACGCCTGCCACGTGGAAGTGAAAGTGGGTGCGGGCACCTGGCAGATCCTGACGCCTTCCAGCCCGGCCTACAACGTGAGCAACTCCTTCGCCTTCGGCGAGATCTTCGGCCAGTCCATCACGGCGGGTTGGGGCGGCAGCAGCAGTGGCTGGCACGAGGCCCTCTGCGACCTGACGGCTTACCGTTCCCAAGCCACGCGCGTGCGCTTCGCGTTCGCCAGTGACGAGACCACGTCCTACACCGATGATCCCAGCCTGACGGGCATGCAGGTGGACAACATTTCCATCAGCGACGGCGCCCAGGTGCTGCTGCAGAACAATGCCGACGGCATCGACTTCCCAGGCCCGATCCTGCACTATTCCGGCGTGCCCGCGGCGGGCGACCACTTCGCCATTTCCACGTCCTTCCACAGTGGACCCTTCAGCCTGCGCTGCACGGTGGCCGACCAGGACGTGCCCATCCGCAACACCATCACCAGCACAGCCGTGCTGCTGCCCACCAATTTTCAACTCACCCTGGACTTCTGGACCCGCGTGGACATGTCGGACTACGACGGCAACGGCGACCAGAGTCTGGACGACTACTTCGTGGTGGAGTACAGCCTGGACGGCTACCTGTGGCAGGAGCTGTTCTTCGACTACTACGACACGGAGACCGGCTCCGGCGCGTGGTACTATTTCGGCGACGGGGGCGGACACAACCGCAGCACGGACATCAGCTTCCTGGCGGGCAACACGGCGTTCTTCCGCTTCCGCGTGATGACCGACGACAACCATGATGGCGGCACGGGCACGGGCTTCTACCTGGACGATTTCCGCGTGGTGGGCGAGCCCCTGCTGGCCAACGATCTGGGCGTGACGGAAGTCCGCCTGCCTTATCCCCGCACGGAGGGCCGACTCATCGACGGGCGCGCCTCCTTCCTGAATCTGGGCTCCGGCGACGCCAGCGGCGTGCAGTGGGGCCTCTACATGGACAACGTGGCCACGGATGTCTCGGGCGGCTTCAACCTGCCCGCTGGCCAGCGCGTGGACCTGCCCTTCCAGTACACGCCCAGCCAGCCCAGCATGCATTTCCCGCAGGTCCGGCTGCTGACGGCGGACCAGTACGCGGAAAATGACCGCTTCAACGTGCCGAGCTTCATTGTGCGTCCCGCGGGTGTGCTGGAGCTGGCCAACGACTACGGCTGGGACGTGACAGATCCCAACTTCCTGCACACCACGGCCGCCAACGAAGCGCTGGGCCTGGGCTATCTGGAGGCCCTGACATTGCCCGCCCTGGCCCCCAGCCACGGCTACGCGCTGGACAGCCTGCGCCTGCGTTTCGCCAGCTACAACATCATGCAGGACGACACGGTTGAGTGGCGCCTGCGCCTCTGGAACGGCCTGCCCGGCACCGGTAGCGTGATCCACGAGAGCGACCACAGCTACACGCCCAGCTACGCCGGCGGCGACGCATCCGAGGACTGGGTGTCCGTTGTGCTGACCGACGTCCTGGCCGCCTTCACGGAGAACTTCTGGGTCGAGGTGGTGACGCTGGAGGAGCGCGACTTCCAGACCCCCGGCGACTTGCGCCCGGTGCCCAACGTCACCCTGGTGCCCGTGGCCTGGGAGGCGCCGGTGAGCTACCGCGTAGCCGGCGGCAGCCCGCAGCTGATCAGCGGCTACCAGTTCAACTTCCACGCCTTCGGCCATGACGTGTTGATCGACGACCTGGCCGCGCCGCTGGAGTGTCCCGCCGCGGCTGGCCTGGGCCGCGCTTGGCCCAATCCCTTCAACCCGGCCACGACGGTGAGCTACCGGCTGACCCGCTCGGCCGATGTACGGCTGGCCCTCTACGACCTGCAGGGCCGGCTGGTGCGCACGCTGGTGGACGCGGCGCGTCCCACGGGCGAGCACGTGCTGCGCGTGGACGGATCGGAGTTGGCCAGCGGCCTTTATCTGCTGGAGCTGCGGCTGGACGGCCAGCCCGCCGGCACGGAGAAGCTGCTATTGGTCAAGTAGGCGGCAGCACAGACAGCAAGTGCGAAGGGGGCCTGCGGGCCCCCTTCGCCGTCATCCAGAGGCAGAGCGTGTGACACGGCAGCCCCCACAGCCGACGAGTACCAGACCCACTTCCTGCAGCCCGTGGCGACCATCGCCGACTGGCCCGTGCCCAAGGACCGCGCGCCCAACTTGGCGGAAGTGGTCCGCCACTTGCGAGCGGCCGGTGGTGTTGGCGCTTTCCAACCCGACCAGCTGTTGCGAGGCCCTGCCCGAATTGGTGATGGAAGTCAGCGCCGGCCGGGCCCTGATGGCCACCGGCAGCCCCTTCCCGCCGGTTGGCCTGCCGGATGGCCGCAGCGTGGCGATTTCCCAGTGCAACAACTTGTACGTCTTCCCCGGGATGGGACTGGGCGCTTGCGTCTGCCAGGCGCAGACCATCACGCCGCAGTTGTTCCAGGCGGCGGTGCGCGCCATTTCGGAGCTGGTGACGCCCGAGGAGCGGGCCGAAGGCCGCCTCCTGCCGCCTCTGCAGGACGCCCGCCGGATTGCCCGCGCTGTCGCGTTGGCCGTGGCCCGGCAGGCCCGCGAAGATGGAATCGGACTGGTGGCCGGCGACGAGCAACTGGGCGCGCTGCTTGATCAAGCCATGTGGACGCCCCGCTACTATCCGTATCGTTTTCGCACCCAGTAGGAAACGGTCCGTCTTGGCAACGAAGGGAGGCCCGCAGCCTGCCAGTTTCGCCGAGATGGACCGATTTCGTCTAATTTTTGTCCACCAGTTATCCACAATCGCCTGTAAGTCGTGAGCCCGCATGGATGACCAACCAAGCGTGGAACCCCCGCCAGCCCTCAAATTGAATGAATGTTATTCATTTAGCCGAAATCAGGGCTGATTCAGTCCAGAATGAGCCGTTCCGTGCACCGGCGCGTGGGTCAGGGACCCGTTCGCCGCCGAATATGGCGGTCGCCCGCTTGCGCCCAATCGGCAGGGTCTGCCGGAAGCGACGCGCCATCCGGTGATTGTTCACCACGTATCCACAAAGCAAAGCCGGGTGGGATGTCTCCCGCCCGGCCTCGTTTGTTTTGGCTGTGAATTACTTCAGCAGGGTCAGCTTGCGCACGGCGCGCTGCTCCCCGGCGCGCACGTCCAGCAGATAGACGCCGCTGGACCAACTAGTGTAGTGCGTCGTTTTTCCTGGAGCTCAACTTTCGGTTGGCTCGGATGACTTTCTCGAGGATGTCTTGCGCCTTCGCAGTCCAGACGAAGGGCTTTGGGTTTTGATTGTGTTTGGCGAGTCAGTCAAGAGACTACCCGATTACGTAGCAGACTCCGCCATACGTAAGACTTTGAGTGGTCGCTGAGCCGATCTTGCCGCCAGCCGCAAGGTGCTGGTGATGAGCCATGACTCTGTGTTGAATATCCCCGACTACCACCCCTGCATCCGGCTTCGAGCCTTCGAGTCTTCGTGCTCAAGCAGATCCTTGGGCGTGTCACGCGTAACCCAGGCCAAGAACTGTCCAGCCTCTATGCCTCTGCTCTATGTTGAATATTCGCGCCAAGACAGCCGGTCAACCGCAGCCATCCCATTTTCGAGTCTTCGCGACTTCGTGCGCAAAAGCACTTTCAGGCGCCCCCACCCCGACCCAGTCCAATCTCCCTGCCCTACGTAACTGGCCCACGCTTTGCGATGTGCCTCCAGATCATGAGCTTTCACGCGATTGACGCCCGTGTGAGGGCGATAAGTGCAACAGCTCGTCAAGTTTCAGACTCATTGCCGGAGGATGTATGCGGATCTGCCTGACCCTGGCCCTGATGGGAGCTGCCTGGGCCGCCCCGGCAAGTCGGGATGCGGCCCAACTGTTGGCAGACGCCTGGCTGCAGGCACGCCTGCTTCCCGGGCAAAGCCGGACCGTGGACACACCCCTGCCCTGGCCCTCCGCGGCCGATCCCGCCGCCTGGCTGGTGCCGCTGGCTCCCGCGGGTTTCGTGCTGGTGTCCGCGGATGACGCCCTGCGCCCGGTGCTCGGCTGGTCCGCGGAAGGCGAATTGGGCACCGAGACTCCTCCCGGCCTGACGGATTTCCTGGGCACCGTGAGCCAAACCCTGCAACAGGTCCGTGCCATGGGTTCGGACAACCGCCTCACGCGGCCGGAGTGGGACGCCGTCCTGGCCGGCGAAGCCCCGGCTTCCCGCGAACTGGGCGTGCTGCCACTCTTGGGTTGCAATTGGAATCAGGGCGACGGCTGGAACGACCTCTGCCCGCTGGATGCCGCCGGCCCGGGCGGCCGCGTGTACGCTGGTTGCGTGGCTGTTTCCATGGCCCAGATCATGCACTACTGGCAGCAGCCCCGCAGCGGCCAGGGCTCGCACGGCTACAATTCGGACTACGGCTGGTTGCAGGCGGATTTCTACGCCACCACCTATGACTGGGAGCAGATTCCCGCCAGTGTTCCCACGCTGGAAACCGCCGAGCTGTTGTATCACTGCGGCATCGCGGTGGACATGATGTACGCGCCGGACGGGTCGGGCGCGTACGTGGGCTGGGGCAATCCCTGCGCCCGCACGGCCATGGAGGATCATTTCGGCTTCGAGAACAGCCTCAGCTTCGTGGGAAAGCAAGACATGAGCTGGGCCGCCTGGCGCAACGTGATGCGCACGGAGCTGGACGCCGGGCGCCCCATCCTGCTCTCGGGTTTCGGCAGCGGCGGGCACGCCTTCAATCTGGACGGCTGGCGCGAGACCGACTATTTCCACCTGAATTGGGGCTGGGGCGGCGCCTACAACGGCTGGTTCCTCATCGACCAGCTCAATCCGGGCGGATCAGATTTCAGCCAGGGCCAGGGCGCAGTGATCGGCTTGGTGCCGACGGAATACCAGCACGCGCCCCAGCCGGTCTTCCCCACGACGGGCTCCGAGGACGTGGCCTGCGAACCCCTGCTCTTCCAGTGGAGCGAAGTCCCCGGCGCCACGGGTTACGATCTGCAGGTGGACACGGCGCCGGAGTTCCGCGCGCCGCTGGTGGCCCTGGAGCAGGTGACGGAAGCCAGCCGCAGCGTGGAGAACCTGCTTCACTACTCGACCTATTACTGGCGCATCCGCAGCCATGGCGCCCTGGGCACAAGCCCTTGGTCCACCACCTCCAGCTTCACCACCGCCTACTGGGACGAGACCCCGCAACCCGCCCCCGCCACCCCGGTGGACGGCGCCCTCAATGTGCGACTGAACCCCACCGTGCTGGTCTGGGATTTTGTCACCGGCGGCGCGAGCTACGATGTCCAGGTGGACGACACGCCGGACTTCGGCACGCCCGTGCTGGACTCGCTGGGCGTGGTCACCCACTACGTGCTGTACCGCGATCGGCTGGAGCCGGGCACCCAGTACTGGTGGCGCGTGCGCTGCCAGGGCCTGGCCGGCCTAAGCGAATGGTCCGCCGTGCGCAACTTCACCTCGGAGTCGCTGGACCTGACCGATAGTCCCGCAGCGCCGCGCGGGCTGGAATTGAGCGCGGCCTGGCCCAATCCCTTCAATCCCGCCACGAGCGTGACCATCCACAGCGCGACTCCGGCGCGTGCCAGCCTGCGGGCCTTCAACCTATTGGGCGAGCAGGTGGCCGAGCTACTGCCGGAAACCCTGTTGCCGGCGGGCGAGCAGCAGATCCTCTGGCAGGCCGGCAGCTTGCCCAGCGGCCTCTATCTGCTGGTGCTGGAATCCGCCGAGCAGCGGCTGGTGCAGAAGGTCACACTGCTGCGCTGATTCGGAGAGATCGCAGCGTAGCGTATCCGCTGAACCACGCCCCCTCCGGCTCTGGCCGCGCGGGGGCTTTTCTTTGACGAAACGCGGCGACTGGACTGGACCGGCAATAAAAGAACGAGGTCCCGTCTGCCGCTATAGGGGTTCTTGAAAGTCCTTGAGGGTTGGGACATTCGACCTCGGCTTTGGCACCTACTTCCTGGTGGTGGACGGATATCGCAACAGCAAGGGCAAACTTCCTGCTGGCGGTGGAATTCTCCTGCGACGCTTGCGCCGCGAACCCCAATGGGGAGGACTGTGACGAGTTGGAGATCGTGGACGTCGAGCTTCCCTGGCACGGAACCCTCGACAACCACCACGCCCCCGACGTCTACGGAAGCGAGGCCGGCGACGTGGCGATCCGCTTCACGGTGGACGGCCACACGGCGGTGCAGATGGAGACCTGCTTGCCCGGCACGGAGATCGACACGGACTCCTACTGGTTCGTCGGGGCTTCACCCTGTGAGGGTGGCGGGTTCCTGCTGGAAGACCAGGGCGACCATTCCGGCCAGCGGGATGACGACGACGATGAAGATGACGACTGCAGCCATGCCACAGGCGTGGAGCGCGGCTGTGAAAACCTGTTGCCAGCAGGAACCTATGTGGTGCTCCTCTCCGGGCCCGACGACGATGAGGGCGAGATAGAGGTGCAACTGACCGGCCTGGGCTGCGCGGAAGTGGAGGCGGAGGATCGCCTTCTGCGGCTGGAACTGGGGCAGAATGCGCCCAATCCCTTCAACCCGGCCACCACGATCCGCTTTCAGCTGGAGCAGACAGGGCTCGCCCGGTTGAGCGTGTTCGACATCATGGGTCGGGACATGGGCGTGCTGGTAGACGGCTTGCTGGAATCAGGCAGTCATCAAGTGGTGTTCGACAGACTCCTAGTGGACCGAATCACGTGAAATGACGGATGATGACGCGTCCAGGCCGCCCAGTGCAAGGCGCAGACCCGCAGGCGTAGCGGCGCTACGGCAAGGGGCTGCAACGCAGCAATGGGTGGCCTGGGCGCTTCCCGCAGGGTTTGCGTTTCACACTGAGATCCTTGATGAACAATAGATTCAGCAAACAGCATCCGTCAGAATACGTGATTCGGTCCACTAACCAGCGGCGTGTACTTCTACACGTTGCAGGCCAACGGCGCCAGTGAGACGCGGAAGATGGTCTTGATGAAGTAGTTCGTCCGTGGCCAAACTCGAAGCTGCCAAGCGCACTGGATTTCGGTCCCGGGCGCTTTTGCTTTGGATTGAAGACCCTGGATCGGGGCATTCGGCGGGCGGGCTGGTTATAGGCTGGAATGCGGAATCCTGAGCGCTGCTGTTCAAGGATCGGCACTTGTGTTTGATTTCCGGCTCCTGGGGCCACAGGTTGGCCCCAGGCAAACTCATAAACCCTTAATAATCAACAGCTCTGGCTCTCGATCACAACTGGCACTGAACTTGCACCCATCCTATTGCCGTAAAACCTGAAGTCCTCACAATCTCTGTTGCCTCGCGCCCATGATTGGGGGACGCTGCGTGATGTTGTACACAAACCCCTGGACTTGCATTGAAAGGAAGGACCAATGAACAACCTGAAGACGCTTGCCTTGATGAGCCTGGTGGTCGGCTTGGCCGCCCCCGTGCTCGCGACGGAGCGCAGTGAGTTCGGCACGAAGGCCGATTGGGAAGCCGGCGAGATCAACCCGCTGGTGCTGAATGATGCCTGCACGGCCTATCCCGTTCCGTTCGGCACCACCACGTGGTCTGGCGCCACGGATCTGCGCATCTGGTTCGTCTGGACGGGCTCGGGCAGTGGCCTGCACATGGAGAGCTGCCTGACGGGCACCAACTTCGACTCGGACATCCGCATCTATACCGGTGATTGCGCCGGCACCTTGACCCAGGTCTTCTACAAGGATGGCCCGAGTTCCTGCGGCTACAAGACCAACCTGCAGTGCACGGACTTCACCTTTGTGGCCGGCACCACGTACTACATCCGCATCGATGAGTACAGCAACAGCAACCTGGAGGCCACGGACACCATCGAGTTGCTGTGGGAAGACTGTGCCCCGCCGCCCCCGCCGCCCGCCAACGACACGGCCGCCGGCGCCACGCCGATCAACCTCGGCGATTGTGTGACGGGCAACAACCTGTCTCCCTACACGGACAACACCGGTGCCTATGCCGACCAGACGCACCTGCTGTGCCCCTGGCTCAACTACTATAGCGCCACCGCTTCGGGTCTGTCCCGCGATGTGTTCTATCAGATCACGGTCGCCGGTGGCCTTTACACCTTCGACTTGACGGGCTCCACATACGACACGGTCATTGGCGTGTTCGACGCCAGCGGCTACTTGGTGGCCGGCAATGACGACTTCACGAGCGTGCAGTCCAAGATCGAGTGCTGCCAGCTGCCCGCCGGCACCTACTACCTCGCCGTGGACGGCTACGGCACCGCCACCGGCGACTACATCCTGTGCGTATCCGAGTGCGCCCCGCTGGAAGCCGGCGAGCTGCCCTTGGGCTACAGCCTGAAGCAGAACGTGCCCAACCCCTTCAACCCCACCACCAGCATCAACTTCACGATGGGTGAGACGGGTGCCGCCAGCCTGAAGGTCTTCGACCTGGCCGGCCGCGAAGTGGCGACTCTGGTGAGTGGCTTGGTTGAGAGCGGACAACACACGGTCAACTTCGACGCCAGCAACCTGAGCAGCGGCGTGTACTTCTACACCCTGCAGGCCAACGGCGCCAGTGAGACGCGGAAGATGGTCTTGATGAAGTAAGCCTCGGCTGCCAATCCGACGCGATTCTGCGGCGCCCCGGACTCACCTCCGGGGCGTCGCTTTTTTTAGCTGCCCGCAGCAGTTGCACGCCGGCGCCGGCGACACGGCGGGACGGGGACCGGCGGTGTTGAACGTGCCCGTGTACGAGCTCCCGGGCCTGTTCCGTGGCGGGGCAGGTGACCCGCTTCACACACGGCTGCCCGCCCCGGTCACCTCCCGCCCCGCGCCGAGATGCCTTCTTGATTGCAGAAGTACGGCGGATGTGGAACGGGGTCCCTGCTTAGCGGCAGACGGGACCTCGGTTCGTGTCCGGGATGTCCAAGTCCGTTGCCGGGCCGTGCGCCAAGCTGAAGCACGTGGATTGTCAGTGGCTGTGGACGAATAGCGGGGTGGTGGTCAGGTGTTGCACCTGACCATTGGTGCACAACGCTCCGGCGCTGTGTGACAGGCTTCACAGCGGGGCGGCCGCGCCGATCACCTTGGGGCACGCCGGCAAGCGCGTTCTTAGGGTCGAGATACGGTGGAAGTGGAACGAGGTCCCAGCTTATAGGGGTTCTCGTAAGTTTTTGTGGATCGCCAGCCGATCGGATGATCGAGCCAAAGCCGAAGTAGGTGCCCGCCGGCAGGCAGCAGGACTCCAGTAACGAACTGAACTGTGAACGACCCGCCGCGTCGTCGTTCATGGCCACCAGTTCGTGGTTTGAGTCGAGCAGGCCCAGGACGCTGTCGAAACGCTGTCGAAATTGGTCTCCCCGCAGGTGGAGGCGCTCACGGTGGTGGCGTGGGGCAGGGTGAAGGTGTACACCAGATCCCGACTGTTGAAGCAGAGGTCCGTGAAGTTGGAGGGACAATCATCCGGCGCGGATTCGTAGTCGTAATTGTTGCTGGCGCTGTGCGTGCTGCCGGAATCGTAGAAGACTCCGCAGGCCGAATAGGGGATCACGGCGGCTTCCTGATATGTGTCACCGCCCGCGCAGCGGCTCCCGTCCTCTTGCGGAGGTCCGAACAACTCGTCCAGTAGCCACTGGGGAATCTCCGCGCCGGCGGCCTTCAACTCCCGGTACTGGTCCTCCAGCTCGTCAGCCAGAACAGGTGCCGCCAGCAGCAGACAAGCGATCGCCGGCACCATCAACAATTTCATCTTCTTCCCAGCCTCCCAAACCGTGACCCTGAGCTGGGACGCGGTGACACAAAGTCTGGAGGGCTGCCCGCTGAGCGTCGACTACCGCGTGCTGGCCGGACCCACGCCGAGCGAACTGGCGGAAATCGCCTTCACGTCGCAACTCTCCATCGAGCTGCCGGTGGTGGACAACTCATTCTTCCGCGTGACCGCCCAGCCCGTCAATCCGGCGCGCTGAGCAGGCGGAAGTGCTCCAGGGGCTCGGGGTTGGCCAGGGCCTCCGTGTTCTCCACCGCCCGGCCGTGCAGCACCTGCCGCACGGCCAGTTCGCTGATCTTGCCCGAGCGCGTGCGCGGGATGTCCGGCACCTGGAGGATCCGCGCCGGCACGTGACGAAGCGTGGCGTCGCTGCGCCCGAGGATCAGGAAGCCGCCCGCCGCCGTGTGCACGGCCTAGTCGCCGTGGTGCCAGCAGCCGGGGAAGCGCTCGAAGTAGGCGCCGTGGTAGCGTGCGCCATCCGGATCGTTCCAGAAACCCGTGGGCATGCACGGAAAGGCGTTGCGGCAGACCAGTTCGCCCGGCGTATCACGCAGCTCGCGGCCCTGGGGATCCAGGACTGTCACGTCCAGGCCCAGCCCGGGCCCTGGATCTCTCCGCGCCGCACGCCCTGCAGCGGATTGCCCAGCACGAAACAGCTCACGATGTCCGTGCCGCCGCTGATGGAGGCCAGCTGCAGGTCGGCCTTGACCTCGCGATAGACCCAGTCGAAACGCTCCGGCAGGAGCGGCGAGTCGGTGGAAAGAATGGCGCGCAGCGTCTCCAGCCGGTGGCTGGCCCGCGGGCGCAGACCGGCCTTGGCGCAAGCATCCAGGTACTTGGCCGAGGTGCCGAAGACCGTGATGCCCAGCTCGTCCGCCACATCCCACAGCGCCGCCGGACCTGGATAGAGTGGATTGCCGTCGAAGAGCACGAGCGTGGCCTCTGCGGCCAGCGCCGACACCAGCCAGTTCCACATCATCCAGCCCGTGGTCGTGTAGTAGAACAGCCGGTCCTCGCCGCCCAGATCCGTGTTCAGGCGGTGCTCCTTCAGGTGCTGGAGCAGCGTGCCGCCCGCCCCGAGAAGCAGGCACTTGGGCTTGCCCGTGGTGCCGCTGGAGTAGAGGATGTAGAGCGGATGTCGAAGGGAAAGCGCTTCCAAGCGCTGTCCACAGGCGCATTCTCCAGCCACAGGCGCAGGTCGACGGAGTCCGGCAGGGCGTCCAGATCCAGCATCTCGTCCGTTTCCGCGGCCCGGTTGGGCACCACCAGCAGGCCTTCCACCGTGGGCAGGCCGGCGCGCACTTCGCGCAACCGGTCCAGGCAGTCCACCCAGTTCCCTTTCCAGGAATAGGCGTCCACGCCCAGCAGCCAACGCGGCTCCACTTGCCCGAAGCGGTCCAGCACGCCTTGGGCGCCGAAGTTCGGCGAGGCGCTGGTCCAGACGCCGCCCAGGCTGGTCACGGCCAACATCAGGGCCACCGTCTCGGGCAGGTTGGGCAGCAGGGCCGCCACTCGATCGCCCGGCCGCAGGCCGGCGGCCTCGAAGCCCGCGCGCAGCCGCAGCACGGTGTCCGTCAACCGCGCGTGGCTCCAGCTCGCGCTACGCCCCTGGTCATTGACGGCCAGCAGGGCCGGACCAGCGCCGCCGCGCAGCAGGTTCTCCGCGAAATTCAGCCGGGCCGCCGGGAACCAGTGCGCGCCCAGCCGGTCCGCGGCCGCCACCCGCACCTCGTCCCCGGGATCGCCCAGCACGCCGCAGAATCCCCAGACCAGCCGCCAGAAGTCGGGCGCTTGGCGAACGCTCCACTGATGAAGGGCCGGATAATCGGGCAGGGCGGCCCCCGCGAGCACCTCCGCGGCGCGGCGGAAGGCCTCCAGCCGGCTGGCCTGGACACGGGCGGGCGCAGGCTGCCAGAGCAGCGGGGCAACATCATGTGGCATGGGAATCCCTTCTGCTGGATGCGGGAAAAAGGAGGGACTTTGCCTGCCGCGGAGCAAGCTGGATCTCCCGCTCAGCCAAAGGCCGCTGCAACCGCCGACCAACCGGGATCCGCCGCACACTGTCCACTATTCCGTTGCATCTAGTGTAGTCCGCCTGAATTGATGGAACTTATTTTGCTCTTCCTGGTTGAATGCATCACGTTGCAACCAG
>DYSB01000006.1 GCA_020726405.1 Acetofilamentum sp.
GAGAGTGGCCCGCCACTTCGAGATTCGCGCGCTGCGCATCCAGCCCGAGGACTACGCCGCCTTCCGTGAGATGATTCACGCGGCCTGGAAGGCGGAGAACGAGCGACTGGTACTGCAGATGCCCTGAACGGGCCGCAAGGAGGGAAGCGCCGGCGCCCCGGAAGGACGCCGGCGCGGGGGGTCTCAGGCTTCGACCAACCGCTCCAGATCCAGCGTGCGGTCGCCCATCACGATCTCATGGTTCATGCGCAGGCGCGGCAGGGCGTCGGCCAGGAAACGGCGCACCACCTTGCGCTTGTAACGCCACTTCTCGGCCTGGGCCAGCAGCAGCCAGCCCACGTAGTGGTCCAGGGCCATGTCCACCACCCGGCGGGCCATCAGGTCGCGATACTCCGGACCGCGCTGCTTGAGGCAGGCCGTGGCCTGGTCCAGCAAGGGGCGCGAGTCGTGCAGGCGCTCGGCCAGTTCGGCCAGCTCAATATCCTCCCAGACGCGCCCGGCGTAGGGTTCCAGGATGGCGGTCAGCTCGCCGCGCACCAGGCGGACCACGGCCCAATCCACCTGGATCTGGCTGGTGCCTTCGTAGATGTTGGTGATGCGCGCGTCGCGGAACAGACGCTCCACCGGGTAGTCCTTCATGAAGCCGTTGCCGCCGTGCACCTGGATGGCCGTGCTCGTGACCATGTTGCACAGCTCGGACGTGTAGTACTTGACCATCGGCGTCAACAGGTCCGCGGCGCGGCCGTACTTCTTCTCCTCGACGTTGAGACCCAGCTTCTCCGCGCCCTCCTGCAGATCCACGAACGTGCTGGTGGCGTAGAGCAGGGCGCGCGAGGCCTCCGTGGCCACGCGCATCTCCGCCAGCATCACGGCCACGGCGGGCAATTCGGCGATCTTCTTCCCGAACTGCTCACGGTCGTTGGCGTAAGCTTCCGCCTCGCGCAGGGCCGCCTCGCTGATCCCCACCGACTGGGCGGCCACTCCCAGCCGGGCCGCGGCCATCAGCCAGGCCGTGTAGCGGGTGAGTCCGTGTCCGCGTCGTCCGATCAGCCGGGCCGGTGCTTTGTCGAAGTAGATCTCGCAGGTGGGTGAGCCATGGATGCCCAGCTTCTCCTCGATGCGCCGGATTTGAACGCGCTCGCCCCGTGTCACAAGGAAGAAGCTCAGCCCACGGCCGCCGCCGTACTTGGCGGGATCCTCGCTGCGCGCCAGCACCAGCAGCACGTCGCCGCAGCCGTTGGTGATGAAGCGCTTGCTGCCCGTCAGCGTCCAGTCGCCATCGGGGTTCTCTTCGGCCTCGAGCAGGGACCGCGTGCGCACGGCACTCAAATCACTGCCCGCGTCCGCCTCGGTGAGCACCATCGCGCCACTCAGCAGGCCGGAGGCCATGTCCGGCAGGATCTCGTTCTTGATCTCGTCGCTGGCGAACTGCTGGATCGTGTCCGCGATGCCCTGCAACCCGAAGAAGTTCATCAGGCTGGCATCGGCCCGGCTGACGAGCTCCACGGCCGCTGAGTAGAAGGTCTTGGAGAAACCGATGCCGCCGTATGCCGGATCCATGGTGAGGCCGGTGAGCTGGGCCTCCCTCAGGTCGTCCAGGTTGCGCTGCAGCGGCTCGGAAAAGATCACCTGGCCGTTCTCCAGCCGGCAGCCCAGCCGGTCCACGTCTTCAGCCCGGGGGGCGATGCGCTGGGCGGCGATGGTTCCGATGGGATCCGACAGCATGTCCAGGTTGGCTTCGCGGGCCTCCTCGACGCTGTCAAACGGGGCCTCGGCATGGCCCGTGTCCCCGCGCATGGCGAAGATGGCGGCCCAGTCCACCATCTGCTCCATCACGAAGCGCAGGTCGGGATTGTCCTGATAGAAATTCTCGCTGGTCACCATGTCGGCCTCTCGCTTTCAGTCGCTTCTCTCATTTCGTGGTCTGCGTGTCCGCCCGCTGGGTCAGCCCAGCAATTCGATGAGCTTGGGCACGACGCTGGTCAGGTCGCCCACGATGCGGTAGTGGGAGACACGGAAGATGGGTGCCGAAGGGTCGCTGTTGATGCCCACCACGGTCCGCGCGTCGCGGATGCCCACCAGGTGCTGGACCGCGCCACTGATCCCGCAGGCGATGTAAAGATCGGGCTTGACGGTCACGCCCGTCTGGCCGATCTGCCGCTCCGCCGAGACCCAGCCCGCGTCCACGCTGGCCCGGGTGGCGCCGATTTCGCCGCCCAGCTTCTCCGCCAGGCGCTCCAGCAGGGCGAAGTTCTCCCGGCTGCCCACGCCCGCGCCGCCGCCCACGATCACGCGGGCATCCTTCAGGTTCACGGTCTTCTTCACCACCTCGCGGCGCAGCACCTCGCCCGTCGCCCCGCCGGCGGGGGACAGGTCCAGCGGGATCACGTCGCCGCCGCCGGCCGTGGCCCGCACCTCGGCCACCCCGTCCTTGAGCGTAACCAACACGGGGCCGGTGCCTTCGGGTTGATAGGCCGCCCGCACCCGGGCGTCGAACTCCGTCCGCAGCAGGCGCCAGGAGTTCCCGGCGCGCTCCACGCCGTCGCAGTCCACCAGACAGGCCGCTTCCAGGCGGCCCGCGGTCAGGGGTGCCAGATCGTTGCCCACCGTGCTGGCCTGGAAGAGCACCAGCACCGGATCGCGCTCCGTCACCACCGCGGCCACCACGGACGAGACCGGTCCGGCCAGGTAGTTTGCCAGCGTCGCGTGTTCCACGGTGAGCACTTGCGCGGCGCCGTGGGCCAGCGCGACCTCCACCGCCGCGGCCAGGGACTGTCCGACCAGCAGAGCCTCCACCTCGCCGCCCAGGCTGCCGGCCAGGGCCAGAGCCTGCAGGGAGAGGTCGGTCACGCCGTTCTCGTCATGTTCCAGAAAAACCAGGATGCGTGTCATCAATTCCTCCTAGCGGATGTCCCGCAGCAGGGCGGCCAAGGCCGCCTCGCTGCCCGCGTCCACGTCGTGTGTCTCCACGTTGCGCTGGGGCAGGGCCGTCAGCCCCGCCAGCCGCATGCGGCGTGGCTCTCCGGCGAGGCCCAGCTCGGCGGCGCTCCACTCGGGAATGGGCGCCTTCTTGAGCTTGAGCTTGAGCATGGCCTTGGCTGCGCGCGGCGTGCGCGGATCATCCTTGAGCAGGTAGACGCCCAGGGCCAGCACGGCGGGTAGGGGCAGGCGCACGAACTCGCTGCCCATCTCGATCTCGCGCCGGCAGGTGACCTGGCCGGGGACCAGCTCCGTCAGGCTGTCCACGTAGGTGAGCTGGGCGTGACCCAGCCGGCCTGCCAGTTCGCCCGCCAGCAGGGAATTCTCGCCCTCGGGGACGCTGACGCCCAGCAGCACCAGATCGTGGGCGCCGATGCGCCGGATGGCCGCCGCCAGCAGGGCCGCGCGCGCGCCCGTGTCCAGGTCCTCGTCCGTCGTCACGCGGAAGGCCTCGTCGGCGCCGCGGTACAGGCACTCGCGCAGCACGTCCACCTCGCCGGGCTGCCCCACGGAGAGCACGGTGACGCTGCCGCCCTCGCGGTCCTTGATCTGCAGGGCCTGTTCCAGGCTGTTCAGGTCCTCGGGATCGAAGCGCCGGGGCAGCGGCTTCAGGACGCCATCCAGTCCCAGCGGCTCGCCCACGAGGTCCCGCGTGTCCCAGACCTCGCGCACGACGACGATGATGTGATACGACAAGGTTCTTCCTTTCCCCTTCTGTGTTCCAATGGCCCAGCGGCGCGCCTGCGCCGCGGCTCAGTAGCGGTACTTGACCCCCATGCCGCCGTCTGGGAAGCGCCAGTCCAGCGAGTCCGTCGGACAGACCTGCACGCAGGTGCCGCACTCCAGGCAGTTGTCGTGGGACACCAGCACCACGGCCGTGTCGTTGGGGTTGCGCTTGTAGACGTGCGCCGGGCAGAGCAGCACGCAGGGCTTGCCCGCGCAGTCGCGGCAGAGCGCGGGCTGCACCGTGATGTGTGGATGGTCGCTGTCGGGCTCGTAGCGCGTGCGGTAGAGCTTGTCCTCCAGCGTCAGGCTGAACAGGTCGGCCATGGCCTCTCCCGCTTTCCGTTACAACAGTTTGCGGGCGCGCAGCAGGTCGCGCACCAGCTTGAGCTTGGACAGACCCTGGAAGAACTCGCGCAGGGCGCGCTTCTGCACGTCCGCCTTGCTGTCCTCCGTCACGGTGAAGTAGTCCACCAGCAGGCGACTCACGCGGTCCGGATAGAGCCCCAGCAGCTCGGGCGTGGACTCCAGGATCTGCGGCAGTTCGCGGTACTTGCGCAGGTCGGCCAGCGCCGCGCTGCCGGCCATCCGGCGTTCGTAGGAGGCCAGCCCGGCCCGGCTGAAATCCCCGCGCTCCCGGGCCTCCAGCACGGCCTCGGCGGCCTGCGTACCGGAGAACATGGCGTGGTTGGTGCCTTCCTTGTAGAGCGACATGTTCACCAGGCCCGCCGCGTCGCCCAGCACCAGGGCGCCGTTGCCCGCGAACTGCGGCAGGCAGTCGATCCCGCCCTCGGGAATCATGTGCGCGCTGTACTCCAGCAGTTCGCCGCCGCGCAGGTAGCGCCGCACCTCCGGGTGCTGTTTGAAGCGCTCCAGCACGTCGCCCGGCTCCAGTCCGGCCTTCTGCAGGCTCTCCAGCCGTCCGGCAAAACCCAGGCTCACCGTCTCCTGCTGGGTGTAGATGAAGCCGCCGCCGATCAGGTTCTCGAAGGGCGCGCCGATGAAGTCGATGGCCGCGCCCTGGCCGGGCTCCAGTCCGAAGCGGTCCTCGATGACGCCGGCGGGCAGCCCGATGGTCTCCTTCACGCCCAGCGCGAAGTGCTGGGGCTTGGGACCGGCCATGCCCAGTTCGCGGCAGGCCGCCTGGCTCACCAGGCCGTGGGCGCCGTCGGCCAGCAGCACCACGTCGGCGCGGAACTGCTCCTCGCCGCGCAGCTGCACGCCCACCGCGCGCCGGGCCGCGCCCTCGCCCTCCAATAGCACGCGCTCCACCACCGTGCCTTCCACCAGGCCCGCTCCGGCGGCCTCGGCCTGGCCGGCGAACCAGCGATCGAAGGCCGGACGATGCACGGTCCAGGTGTGGTTGAAGGGCGCCCGCCCCCAGGCCTCGCTGCCGAAATCCAGCGCCAGCTGGCGCTCGGGCCCCAGGAAGACGATCCGGCGCCGGGTGACGGCCCGCTCCACCGGGGCCTGCTCGTGGAAGTTGGGGATGAGCTGGTTCAGCACGGTGCCGTAAAGCAGGCCGCCCATGTTCTTGGCGCCCGCGCTCTCGCCGCGCTCCACCACCACCACTTCCAACCCGCGTCGGGCCAGGCAGAGAGCGGCGCTGATCCCGGCCGGGCCGGCACCCACCACCAGGACATCCACCTTGACCTGTTCGTCGCTCATGCGGGGCCTCATGACTTGTCCGGGTCCGAGCTGCGGCCGGGCGAACACCAGTCCAGACGCCAGGGTCCGGACACTTTCCTGTTAAAAAGTAGAAAAGCCCACAGGGGGGAGCAATGAAGGGAACGGAATTCCCCTGTAACAGGCTGCTTTCGCGAACGACCGCAGTGGCCCTGGGCCCGCTACAGCACAATGTTCGCCCATCCGAACCCCGGTCCACTTCCTATATTGGACGCGCATCAACCTAAGGAAGGGCCGTCAGGCCCTTTCGTCTGTCAGCAGGAGAATCATGAACCCGCATCACCATCACCACAAGATCCACCTCACGCCGCGCACCTTCGGTTTCATCAGCACCGTGGCTCATCCGGTGGGGCTGGAGCGGGAAGTGGCTCGGCAGATTCGCGTGGCCTGCACCATCCGCCACCGCGAACTGGGCGGCAACATGCTGGTGCTGGGCTGTTCCATGGGCTACGGCCTGGCGGCGCGGGTCATCGCCACCTTCGGCTACGGCATGAAGACCCTGGGCGTCTCCCACGCCCGTCCCCACCGCGGCAGCCGCACGGCCACGGCCGGTTGGTACAACACGGCCCACTTCCATCGCCTGGCCCGGATGGAGGGCCTCTACGCCGACACAGTGATCGCCGACGCTTTCTCCCGCGAAGCCCTGGAGGAAAGTCTGGAGCGCGTGGCCCGCGAACTGGGGCCGCTGGACTATCTGGTCTACAGCTTGGCCGCGCCGCGCCGCACGGATCCCGAAACCGGCGAGACCTTCCAAAGCGTGCTCAAGGCCGTGGGCCGGCCGCACCACACCAAGCTCATCGACACAGCCACTTGGGAGATCTCCGAGGGCGTCTTCGAGGCCGCCACGGAGGATGAGATCCGCCAGACGGTCGGCGTGATGGGCGGACACGACCTGCGCCGCTGGACCCAGGCCCTGCTGGAGCGCAAACTCCTCAAGCCCGGCGCGCGCGTGCTGGCCTTCAGCTACATCGGCCCGCCGGCCACGCACCCCATCTACCGGGACGGCACCATCGGCCACGCCAAGGTCCACATGGAGGCCACCTGCCGCAAACTGGACGAGTGCCTGCGGATGGAACTGGGCGGATCGTGTCACACGGTGGTGCCCAAGTCCATCGTCACCCAGTCGTCGGCGGCCATCCCGGCCATCGCGCTCTACATCAGCCTCGCCTACCGGATCATGAAGGAGAAGGGCCTGCACGAGACCGCCATCGAGCAGATGCGCCGTCTGTTCCGCGAGCACATCGCGCCGGGCAAGTCGCCCCGGCTGGACGAGGACGGCCGGATCCGGCTGGATGACTTCGAACTGCGCGAGGACGTGCAGTCGGAGGTGCAGCGCCGCTGGGAGACCATCACCACGGAGACGGTCCCCGAGCTGTGTGACATCGCGGGCTACAAGGAGGACTTCATGCGCCTCTTCGGCTTCCAGGTCAAGGACGTGGACTACGAGCTGCCCGTGCGCATCGACATTCCGCTCTGAGCGGACCGCCCGGGCGCTCAGCGTCGATCGAGCTCGGAGCGCGCCTTGAGCAGGGCCAATTGGTAGACAATCAACAGCAGGGCCAACAGAACCAGCAGGGCCCCCACCAGGCGCCCGAGCAGGGTCTGATCGAAGCCCAGCACCCACAGGCCCAGCGCCAGCACCCCCAGACAGAGCAGCAGATTCAGCCAGATCACCACGGGATGCTGCCCGGCGGCTACCAGCCGCAATCGGGAGCGCAAGTCCGCGTCCACGCTGGACGTTGGCAGATCCCGCGCCAGCCGCGCCACCCCCAGCAGGTAGAGCACGGGCGCCGGCAGCATGCAGGCCAGAGCCCACCAGAGTTCGGAGCCGGGCAACAGCAGGCGGCTGGTGGCGATCCAGACCAGTACCAGCACGAACTGGCCGGACAGGTACCAGGCCATCAACCGGCGCACGCGCGCCTCGGCCTCCGCATCGGGTAGTAGGAAGGTCCGGGTGAAGGGGGTTAGCAAGCTGAACAGCCCCCAAGGCAGGAAATGCAGGCGGCCCTCGTGGTCACGGACCAGTGTGTGCCCCAGCAGGCGCTCCAGCAGTGCCATGCGATCCTCCTTGTTCTGCCCGGACCGCAGGGGCTCCGGCGTGTTTATCTACCAGCCCGAAGACCACGCGGATGCGGCGCAGCATGCGCTCCGCCAGAACGTGGGGATGCGCGGCGGCCTCGGCGCCCAGCCGTTCGATGGTGCGACGGGAGGCCAACCGACGCCGGGCCAGGATGTCCGACAGCGCGTGGGCCAGCTCCGGTCGCCCGGCCAGCACTGGCTCCAGGTCGCTGCGCTGGACCTCCAGCAGGCGACACTCTGTCACCGCGTCCACGGAGGCGGAGCGCGGCTCGCCGGTCAACAGGCTGAATTCACCGAAACAGTCGCCGGCCCGTAGGCTGCCCACCACCGTTTCCGCTCCGGCGCCGCTTTGCCGCCGCGCCTCGCGCAGTCCCTCCAACACGAGGAAGAGCGAGGTCCCCTCTTCCCCCTGGGTCACCACCCGCCCGCCGGCGGGCAGCACGACTGGCAGGCTGGCGTCCAGTCGGAACAGCAGCAGCCAGACGCCCAGGACCAGCAGCGCAGCCAGGAATCGTCGCAGGCCGGACAGCAACGGCATGGGGCCTCCCCGATCCAGTGGTCTCGAAACGCGTGGCAATGTAGGATCGCCCCGGCGCTCCCGGCTTTTTGTTGAAGAAGTGCCGGTCGTCGGCCTGGTCCCCTTCTCCTCCCACAAACGTGCCCAGCACCAGTCCCAGCCGGGAGTCCTCCAGGGGCAGTCGGCCCGTGTTGTGGATGTCGTAGGTGAGCAGCAGCAGGTCCTGCAAGGCCGGTTCGGACCACTCGTAGGCGCGGGTGGCGATCTTCAGCCCCAATCCGCCGTGCAGTTCGTCGCCCGGGTGCAGCTGGATGAGGGCGACATCGGCCCCCGCCGGATTTTCCGGGAAGTAGTGCAACCACACCGCGGGCTCCACCTCCTCGCGTGATACATACTCGGTGGCCAGGAACTCGTGATCGCGGTTGTCGTCCTGCCAGAAGTAGGCCTCCTGGGCCGCCGTGCGGGCGCCGTCCGCCAACCCGCTGTTCCAGCCGGCCGCGTCCGTGTCCGGCCAACTGGCCGGCCAGCTCCAGGGCTGGGTGCTCAGCGCGACCAGGCCGGTGTCCGCCGCCAGTCCAGGAAGCGGCGCCAGGGTCCAGTACTCCGCGGGATTGGCCGGGTTGACCTCATCCCGGCCCCGGGCTGGACTCTGGGTGGTCAGCACGCTGATCACTTCGCGCCCCAGCAGTGGATTGTAGACGGTGCTGCCCAGGATCAGCGAAAATTCTCCCGCGTATTCATCACCGCGGCCTGCCGGCCAATCGAAGCTGTATTCGGGCCCCACGCGGCCCAGCAATCCACTGTTGGAGAGCGGGAGTGGCCGGATGTGGAGGACTTGCTGCGACTCGCGCAGCAAGTCAGTCCGCGACAGCGCGAGGCCTGGCTGCTCTGCGCCCAGGAGATCCCGGCGGAGATCCAGCGGCGCCTGCGCGGACTGCCGCTGCCCGACGCCGAGCCGACATGGGAGGAATGGAGACATCACCGTCTGGCGCTGCTGGCCCTGGCCAGCGTGCTACTCCTGGTTTTCAGCCTGAATGTATTGGAAGAGCCCACGGGCGGGCGGCGCCTGGATCTGCGCTCTGGCAGCGTCCATCTGGTGTGGGTGCGGAACAACGCAAGCGAGGCCTCCAAATGAAGCGCGTTCCCTCCCCCATCCTGCCGGTCCTGCTGCCAGCCTTGTTGCTGGCCCTGATGCTGGCCTGCACGCCGCCCCCCGCCGGTCACCGCCGACTGGAACTCTACTTGAGTGGACCTGGCGAACCCGGCCTGGAGCTGCCGGAGTTGCTACCCATCTCCCACCCGCTGCTGCTGCGCAGCACCCTGGCGGACTCCGACAGCTTCCGGCTGGAACTGGCCCGCTGGCTCAGCCAGCCCCGTCTGCGGCTGCTGGACACGCGCCTATTGGAGACTCCCGGCGGGCGCGAGGAACGCAGCTGGACCAATGGCCGCTTGGGTTCGCTGGTCTGGGACATCGAGACCCGCCGGCGCCAGGGCCACCGCCAAGTCCAGCTGCGTGTGCAGGAGGACGGTTTAGGCGAGCGACTCAGCGGCTGGACAGACCTGCTGGAGCGCGAGGACCTGGTGCTGGGCATGCCGCTGGCTGACGGCGCGGGCCTGCTGCTGCGCCTGCCGCCCACGGACACCGAGTCGGGCTCCGGACAACCCGGATCCGCCCTGCCGGACAGCCTGCTTGCCAGTGCCGCATGGCGACCCGTGGAAACGCTGCCGGCGCTGGTGGACGGCCCCGCGCAACTGGGCCGACTAATCCGCTATCCGCCCGCCGCCCGCCGGGACGGGATCACAGGCACTGTGCTGGTGGCGCTGCGGGTGGACGAAATGGGTCGGGTGCGGGAGAGCAGCGTGGTGGGTGGCGTGCGCGCCGACCTGGACTCCGCGGCCCGGGCCGCGCTGGAGCAGGCGGTCTTCACGCCGGGTCGGGATCGTCACGGTCCGGTGGCGGTCTGGGTCACGGTGCCCGTGCACTTCCTGCTGGCCGACAAGCCGGCCGCCGCCCCGCACTGAGCCGGAGGTCCGTCAAGCTGTGGTCAGGCCGGCAAAGACACGATCGCGATCAGATCTCGTCCTGCAGCCCCAGCTCCACCACCCGCCCGGGCGGAATCCCGAAGAAGGTCCGGGCGCTGCGGGCGTTGCGGGACAGGAAGATGAAGAGCATGCGCTGCCAGCGGGCCAGCTGCGTCCGACCGCTGTCGATCAACGTGATGTGCCCCATGTAGTAGCTGACCTGGTTCAGGTTGATGCGTGGCTCGCCCAGTCCCTTGAGGATGGCGGGCACGTAGATGTTCTCCATGTAGCCCTGGTGCACGTCTACCTGATAGAAACCCTCGCCCAGCGCCCGCGCTGTGACACGGCCCTCGCGCTCCACCACCGGCTGGCGCTCCACCAGCACGGAGAGCACGATCACCGTCTCGTGCAGGACCTTGGTGTGCTTCAGGTGATGCAACATGATCCGCGGCACCGTGCCGCTATTCTGCGTCAGGAACACGGCCACGCCGGGCACACGCAGCGGCGCGTTCTGGCTGTGGGCGATGTCGCGCACGAAATACTCCAGGGGCATCAAGCTCTGCCGCACCCGGCGGTTCAGCTCCCGGCTGCCCTTCTTCCACGTGGTCATCACGGCGAAGAGCACGGCGCCCATGGCCAGCGGATACCAGCCGCCGTGGGCGATCTTCACCACGTTGCCCGCGGTGAACACCAGGTCGATGAGCAGGAAGCCGCCGCAGATCAGCGCAGCGCGCCAGAGCGGCCACTTCCAGACGGTCAGTGTGACGGCGAAGAACAGGCAGGTGGTGATGGTCATCGTGCCCATGACGGCGATGCCGTAGGCCGCGGCCAGGTTGGTGCTGGAGCGGAAGAACAGCACGCAGGCCAGGCAGGCGGCCATCAGCAGGTAGTTCACCACCGGCACGTAGATCTGGCCGTGGACGCTGTGGGACGTGTGCTGCACCTGCACGCGGGGCAGGTACCCCAGCTGCATGGCCTGCTGGGCCAGGGAGAAGGAGCCGGTGATCAGCGACTGCGAGGCGATGATGGCCGCGCTGGTGGAGATGAACAGCAGCGGCAACGTGAACCAGGCCGGCGACAGGCTGTAGAAAGGATTGGCCACGCCGGACGGGTCCACCAGCACGGACGCGCACTGCCCGAAGTAGCTCAACAGCAGGCAGGGCATCACCAGAAAGGCCCAGGACAGACGGATGGGCCGCGGGCCGAAGTGGCCCATGTCCGCGTATAGCGCCTCACCGCCCGTGATGCACAGCACCACCGAACCCAGCACCAGCACCCCGTGCCAGCCGTACTGCCCAAAGAAACGCACCATGTGCAGCGGGTTCACGGCGCCCAGAATCTCCGGGTGGTGCAGGATCCCGCCCAGCCCCAGTGTGCCGATGGTGAAAAACCAGAGCAGCATGACGGGCCCGAACACCCGACCGATGCGGTCCGTCCCGAACTTCTGCACCAGAAACAGACCCACCAGGATGAGCAGGGAGACGGGCAGCACGGCCGCGCCCAGGTGGGGCAGGGCCACTTCCAGTCCTTCCACGGCGCTGAGCACGGTGATCGCCGGCGTGATCACGCCGTCGGAGAGCAGCAGCGAGGTCCCCACGATGGCCAGGGCCGAGACCAGCCCCAGCGCACGGATGCGCTTGCCGTTGTCGGCGGTGAGCACCAGCGCGAGCAGCGACATGATCCCGCCCTCGCCATGGTTGTCGGCCCGCAGGATGTAGCCCAGGTACTTCACCACCACGACGATGGTCATGGCCCAGAACACCAGTGACATCACTCCGAAGATCGTCACGGGGTCGTGACTCAACCGGTAGTGTTCACCCAGTGATTCCTTGATGGTGTAGAGCGGCGAGGTTCCAATGTCGCCGAACACCACGCCTACGGCCGTCAAGCAGAGGCCGATGAGACCCTTCTGGTGCTGCTGTTTGCTCAAGGCAGGCCTTTCCCGTCACGTATCTTGATCCCGATCCCGGTCCATCCACCAGCCCCGCGGGCGACCACTACTCGGCTGGATCCGGGTCCTCCTCCAGGGAGCGGACCGCCCGGACCTGGAGGATCTGGGCCGCGATCAGCAACCAGCACAACAGCATGAGATAGAGGAAACTGCGCGGACTCATCTGGGCGATCCGCCAGTTGAACAGTACCACGGGCACGGCCAGCAGGGCGGGAACGAACGAGAGGGCCAGCCAGAAGCCCTCGCGGGGCACGCTCCGCAGGCGGACGCCGCCCTGGCGCAACTCACCCGCGGCGGCCAGTCGTCGCCGCCACTGCCGATCCTCCTGCAGCAGGTGGAGCTGGGTCAGCAGCAGCGCGCCCCAGGGCAGAGTGTGCCAGTCGGTCAGCCAGTCCAGCAGCCCATTGAGCACGGCCAGCAGCAGCAGGATCAGCAGTCCCTTGATCCACCAGCGATGCCGCTCGCGCCGCAGGCTCTGGTGTGTCGCCGGATCCACGACCACCCATTCACGCCGGCGCAGGGATAGCAGCCAGGCGGCGTGTCCATCGGGGGTGACTCCCTGGATTCCGGTCATGCAATCCTCTCCCGGCTCCGTGCCGCAATCCTCAGCATCCGGTCTGCCCGCTTTCCCGTCGTGGCGAGTCCGCGCCGTCGCAGTACCCCGGGGAGTGGATGCGCAGACAGTCCGGACAGATGCCGTGGCTGAACTCCGTCCCCGTGTGGTCCCGCACATAGGCCTCGATCTGCCGCCAGGCGCCTTTGTCGTCACGCACGCGGTGACAGTGGCTGCAAACGGGCAACATGCCCTGCAGCGTCATCAGGAGGCGGATCAGCAGACTGGTAGACATCATGACCACGCTGGCGCACAGCAGCGTCATGCCGGTCTCGATCAACCCCTCCACCCAGTTGAGGGGCGTGGGCTGGAAACCGAACCAAGCATGCGGCAGATCGAGGATCTCGTCCAACCACAACGCGGCGATCACGGCCAGAAAGCCCGTCGCCTCCATGAGAATCACACGTCGGCGGAGTTGCGCCACCTGCATGGCAACCTCCAGTCTGGTGTTCCGAGATGGTCCAAGATAGAATGGCCCGCCGAGCCACTCCAGGCGCGGACGCTACGTCCGTCTCCAGACGGACCCGGGGAACATGAAGGACCCCCGCCGGGGCGGGGGTCGGTGGCGTCCTTGGCGCTGCGACGGTCTCAATAAGCCGCGCCGTTGTGCGGATGCCCGTGGCAACTCAGTGTGCAATTGCCCTGCTCCAGGGAGACGCGCTCGACCTTCAGCACGCCGTCCAGGGGCGCGACCCAGGGCTTGTCCAGCCGCAGCAGGCCGGGCTGATCGGGGGAGCCGTGCGGATCGTGGCAGGCCGCACAGCTGTAGCCACCCTGGTTGATATGCAGACGGTGCCAGCGCCAGCCCTGGCCGCCGTAGAACCAGCTCTCCTTGTGACACGTGAAGCAGAGGCCGTTCTCGTCCGCCTCGCCGGTCAAGTAGGGCGTGGGGTTGAACGGCGCCTTCAGCAGGTGCTCGATGTTCGAGCCATGGGGCCCATGGGGTCCGCCCGGATCGTCGTTGCCGTGGCAGCTGGAACAGGTCAACTGGTCCAGGGGGCTCCACTCGGGTTTCAGGCTGGGCACGTCGGAGTTCATGCCGGGCCCCATCACCGCGTGCGTCGAGCGGTTGCCCAGGTCGAAATCCCGGGCAATGTCCCGCTGGCCGGGCAGCGTGCTGCTGGAGAAGCCGTGGCACTTGAGGCAGATCTCGTACTCGTAGTCCGCCGCGTCCTTGACCATGCCCAGGCGGCTGATGCCCGAGACGCCCTCCATGCTCGACGGCAGGTTGCCGGCCGCCGACTGGGCCGACGCGGCGTGCGGGTTGTGACAGTCCGAGCAGCGCACGGCGCGGTTTTCCCGTGATCCCGTCAGGAACCCGATGAAACCCGAGGCGTCCGGCTCGATGAACGAGGATCCCGTGTGCAGACTCACTGGGTGCGTGAAGAGCTTGTCGAACTCGCGCTTCAGGTTCTGCGGCGAGGGGACTTCGCGCGGCCCGTCCAAAGTGGCGTCGTGGCAGCGGAAGCAGAGGCTGTTCTCCTCCGCCAGCAGCAGCCGCGGCTGGGGCGGCGTCGCGTGGATACTGTGGCACTGGCTGCAAGAGAACTCGCGCATCTCGGCAAACAACGGATCGTCGGGATTGGCATGCACGCTGTGCGACCAGCCCTCCAATTGATGGCAGGTGAGACAGATCTCACCCGCTGAGGCACTCACCTTGAGGAAGTTGCCCCGCGTGTTGTCGTGGGGATCGTGGCACGTGGAGCAGCGGATCCGGTCGCCGCGCAGGGTCATGCCCGTGAGCAGGCTGTCCGGCCGCACCAACTCGCGGTCCTGGTCGTTGAAGGTGAACAAGTGTGTGTTCATGTGGGTGGGGGGCGTCAGCGCCCGCTCGCCCAGGTCGATCTCGCGGCTGATGTGCGCGCCGGGATCCGTGGGGAAGGCCTGGGCCACGCTGCCATCGTGGCAGGCCAGGCAGATCTGGCTTGCCGGGTCGGCGGGAAAGCCGGGCTCGTCGTCATCCAGCTGGGCCCCCAGTTCGAAGGGGCCGCGCACCAGGCGGCGGTCCCAGAGCGGCACCAGCTGCTCGTGCACGCGGGGGCCGTGACACACCCGGCAGAGCTGGCGCTCCAGCGTGCTGTCCGGCTGGCCGTCCCCGCCGTGCCAGTGGGTCAGGTTGTGCGGCGAGGCCTGCACTCGCGAAGCATCCACCGGCAGGGCGGTCCGGCCGTCGGCGTCCGCCAGCAAGGTCAGTCCCAGCAGGGCCAGGGCTCCGCGCAGGAGGAGTGGGGATCGTATCACCAGAGTCTCCTCAGCACATGGATCCAGGCCTGGGTGTCCGTGTCGCCAAAGTTGGCGGGGTCCCCCACGAAGCGCAGGTCGGCCGTCAGTTGCAGTTTGTTCATCTCGAAATCCGCGAAGGCGCGGATCCACATGCGTTCCGGCAGTGGATCCCGCCGGGGACGCCAGACGCCCCGCAGATTGAAGGTGGCCGGACGGACGGGCTGCCAGCGCAGTTGCGCGGCCACGCGGCGCTCCCACTTCACCGGATCCTCGTCCAACAGATGCTGGACGCTCATGCCCGAGAGACGGGCCTGGATGCGGTTACGACGCCACTTGATCCACAGCTCGTTGTTGATCGTGTTGCGCAGGGTGTCGTCGCTGAACACCAGGTCCGTGCCCACGTGCCGGCGCCAGTCCACGTTGTGTCCGATTTGGAAGCTGCCATGTGGCAGCAGGGTGCTGCCCAGGCCCAACAGGTTGTCCGCCTCGCGCTGCAGCGTCCTGGCTGTGGGCGCGACGATCTCCTGGTCCTGCAGCCGGAACAGTTCGCCGCGGGCCAGCTCGCGCAGGTTCAGGCCCAGCCAGTCCACGGGTTCCACGGGCAGCAGGAGTTCCAGTTCGCCCCGCCCCGTGATTCCGTTGCCGTACTCGGCGGTCTCGGACCAGCCGCCGCCCAGGTCGCCGCGCAGCACCAGGTCCCGCTTGAGCCACATGCCGTGCCGGATCGGCTGACTCCAGTCCGTCTGCACGCCCTCCGCCGTCTGGGCTGCGGCCCATGCCGCCAAGGGGTGCCAATCATAGATCGCCAGAGCCAGGTAGTCCCGCCGATGGCTGCGGTCCACGTCGTCCACCTGGGCCCGGTCGCTGGAGATGCGCAGTTCGCTGCCCAAAACCTGCGTGGGCATCCAGCGCCAGGACAGGCTGGCCTGGCGGCGATAGATGCTGCGCTCGTCCTGCTTGGTGTAATCGGCGCCCGCGTTGGCCGCGAGGCGATGCGGGCCCTGCTGCCAGCGCACGCGGTTCTGGCCCAGCAGGCGCCGGACGCCTTCACGCTCCACCAGTCCCGAGTTGCTGTGCACCGCCGCCCTGCCCGGCACCGTGCCCGCCAGGGTCAAGCCCGCCAGGCTGCGCTGCAGGTCGAAGTCCAGGCTGTCCGCCAGCCCGTACCAGGAACTCTCGCCCCAGCCCCGGATGAGGAACTGGTTCCAGGCGGGAATGCGCTGCTCCAGCTCTCCGCGCAGGAAGCGGTGGTCGGAGGTCGTCTGCTCATTGAGCACGCGGCGGTTGCCCGCGCTCACGGTGAGTTCGGTGTGATCCAGTGGCCGCAAGGCCAGCCGCGCGCCAAGGATCAGGTCGCGCAGGCGCAGGCTGTCCACCAGGAAGGCGTTGGGCCGGCGCCAGCCATAGCGGCTGAACAGGCCCAGCTGCACCTGATGCACGGGTTTCCAGTCCAGGTCGCCTTGCAGTTCCGGCGTGTAGACGCGCTGCTCGTAGAGCGTGTTTTGGGCCAGTGTGGCCCCCGTGCGCACGAGATAGCGCAGCTCGCCCGGCGCGGGCAGTACGCCGTGCGCCCCGACGATCACCCGCGTGGTGTGCAGGTTGAGGTCTTCCTGGAAGGCGCCGGCGTAGCTACTGTCGCTGAGCCACGTGCTGGTGTGGTCCAGCCAGCCGTCCAGCGTGAACTGCCGGGTGGGCTGATAGGCGGGCGTCCGCAGCCACTGGGGCAGGCTCCACTCCCGGGCCTGGGCGCCCGTGCCGGCCAGCAGGCTCAGGCCCAGCAGGACTCCGATTCCGCGGTGGTTCATGGCGTCACCTCCGCGGAGAGATAGGGCAGATAGCGATAAACCTGCACGCGTCGGTTGTATTGGTCGGCGATGAAGAGGCGATTGCCCTCCGCGCAGATGGCGCTGGGCAACAGGAAGTCGTTGTTCGTGCGGCCCGTGGATCCGAACCAGTAGAGCAGGGCGCCGCCCTGGCTGAAGACCTGCACGCGATTCACGCCGGCGTCGCTGACGTAGAGGTTGCCGTCGGTGTCGAAGGCCAGGCCCTTGGGAAACATGAAACCGCCCGGCGCGTGGTCATAGACGCCAAACGCGGCGTCGGGCCGGCCTTCGCGCGTGAAGGCCTGCACGCGGTGATTGAGCGCGTCCAGCACCCAGAGCCGGCCGTCCGGGCTCGTGCAGACGGCGACGGGATGCAGGAACTCGCCCGGTCCCGTGCCCTCCGAACCCACCGTGCGCAGCCAGCGGCCCGCGCCGTCGAAGACCTGCACCAGGTGCCGGCCCGCGTCGGCGATGTAGAGGAACTCGCCGTCCCAGTGCATCTGGCCGGGACGCTTCCAGCCATCCGGCGCCTCCAGCTCTCCCTTCAGCAGGCCGGCGGTTTGCCCCAGCAGGAAGACCTTGGCGCGGCCGGCGTCGGCCACGGCAATGCCCGCCGGGAAAGACTCCACGCCCGAGGGCGTGGCGAACTCGGGGATCTGGAACACCTCGTAGGGTCGCGGGGAACAGCCGTCCACGCTGAGCCGGATCACCTGCGACAGATCGCCATCGCAGACCAGCACGCGGCCCTCGGAGTCCATGTCCAGGTCGGTGGGCCGACCGACGGCGGCCAAGTCGCAGCCGCCCGTGAGGACGCGCAGGGCCCGGATGCCCGCTCCGCCGTCCCGCCGGATCTGGGTGAGCAGGTCCCCCTCGTGCATGAACAGCGTGTCTGTGCCGGCGGCCACCAGGGGCCGTTCCGCGCGCTCGCTGAGCGTGGCGCAACCGGCCAGCAGCGCGAGCAGAAGCAAGGGGAAGAGGCGACGGGTGACGTTCATGGCAGAATCCGCTTGTCGCTCAGGTGATAGTACCGGTGCTTCCAGAGGGCTTTGTCGCCGTGGCAATCCGAACACACCGCCTCGCTGGTCTCCTGCCGGAGGAAGTCCGGCGAGGACTCGCCGCCCGTGGGAGGCTGCGCCACGTGCGGATTGTGGCAGCTGGTGCAGTCCACGTGGCCCACCGGCCCCAGGGCCCGGGCCTGGTTCTCGAAGAGCGGCATGCTGCGGCCGTCCGGCCGCCAGGGACCGTCCACCGTCAGGTACTTCTGGGGATGTCCCCAGGCCTCGGGGATGCGCGTGGCCAAGCCCTGCTCTCGATGGCAGGACAGGCAGTGGCGGGCTCCGGGCGACCAGTTCTCCGGGTTCCGCTCCAGGGCGGTCGCGGGGAAGCCGCGCGTGACGCTGTCCATCTGGGCATTGGTCAGGCTGCTGGCGATGATCGCCCAGTCGGAGACCGCGCGGTGCGTGGTGTGACAGGCCCGGCAGGCGCTCTGGTTGGGTTGGCGCTCGCCCAGATCATGGCCGGATCCCAGCACGTGGGCCTCCTGCTTGTGACACGCGGTGCAGAGCTGGGCCCCCGTGTTGTCCAGTCGCAGGAAACTCGAGGCGTCGTCGCCCTGGGCGTCGGGCCCCGTCCAGGAGGGCGCCCCGGCCGGCCGCCAGTGATGCGGCTCATGGCAGGATTCGCAGCCCACCAGCAGATCGACGCCCGTCGGCGCGTCGGCGCCCGGTTTCCAGGTGCGCAGGTTGTCCGCCCGGTATCCCGGCAGGCCGTCTTCCGCCTTCAGCTTGACAGACAGCAGGTGGCCATGCTCGCCCAGCGGCGTGGCCCCGTGCCGGCCCTGACCCTCGTGGCAGGAGAGGCAGAGACTGGTGAATTCCGAGACCCCGCCATTGGCATGGCCATCCGAGAAGGAGGCCTTCTCGTGCGTGTTGTGGCAGGACGTGCACTGGCCCCGGCTGGGCTCCTTCCAGTTGAAGGAGTTGTGGTCGCTCACCAGGGTTTGGGCCTCCGCCGTGTGGCAGGTTACGCAGAGCCGCCCGTTTTCGTCGTCGGGCAGCCGCAGGAAGCTGCTCAACGCGTCGCCCTCTTCCCCGCCGGGACCGGGTCGGCCATCCGCTTGCGGACTCCATTGGTGGGGATCGTGGCAGGTGGTGCAACTCATGCGCTGCGCGCTTCGCAAGGGCAGCAGGTTGCCGGCGTTCTTCACCGTGGCGTCCATGGTGTGCCCGTGGCCCACCCAGGTCTTGGCGGAGGCGGCGCCCTTGTCCTGGTGGCAGCTCAGGCAGCGCGCATCCACTCCCGCGGACACGGGGTCCGCCGCCCGGCCATTGGGCAGTGGCCAGGCCCACATGGACGCGCCCTTGCCCCCGTGGCTCACGTGGCAGGCGGCGCAGGCGTCCGCCGTGCCCGCCGTCTTGCCCGTGTTCCCGATGGTCAGGTTCGGATGCGACAACGCCAGATGATGGTCCGATTCCAGGATGGCGAATGAGGACTCGTGGCAGCTTCTGCAGAGCGCGGTCCGGTCCCCCTCCACCATCAGCTTGGCGCTCACGGGATCGTGCGGATTGTGACAGCTCAGGCATTCCACCTTGGTGGCCGAGACGTGGCGGCCGGCCAGCGCCTCGGGCAAGGGGCTCTCCAGACTGGCGTGGATGGGATGGTCGGTGCCGCGCCGAGCGTGGTCGGAGTGGCACTTCAGGCACAACGCCGAGTTCTCGGTCTCCTCCCTCAGGAAGGGGATGTACATGAACTCGCGTTCCATCTTGTTCATGTGCGGCGTATGGCAGGTGCCGCAGTACATCTCCCCGTTGAGGTCAAGGGGAAGGCCGCTCCCCTTCGTCCCGTGAGGGTTGCTGGCCTTGCGGGCGTGGGGATTGCCCTGCTTGAAGTAGGCGCGCGAATCGCCCACATACCCATCGTGACAGGACCAGCACATGTCCTGGGTGGATACGCGGGCCTCCTTGCCATCGATTAGGATGGGATGGTCCACCGGTGGCAGCAAGGGCGCCATCTTCTCATAGCCGTCGCCCCACTCCACGTGGCAGATGACGCACTCCTTGGAGCGGTCCATCTTCAGCTGGGACATGGCGGGCTGCGCCAGCCCCAGGGCCAGCAGTCCGACCACCGCTACCAGGACCACGCACCGCGCAGTGTTTCCAGCGAATCCGCGGGTGCTCAAGTCCGGCTCCTCCTTGTCACACATTCAAGACTCCGCGTTCAGGGGATGTCGAAGCGGACGATCCGGCTTGCCTTGCTGTCCACCACCCACCAGGACGACCCGCAGCACGCGATGGCCGTGGGACCCTCCAAGCGCCAGGGTTTGCCCTTCAGCATGAGCATTCCCTGGCTTTGGGCATACTCGTCGTAGGCGTGGACCATGCCCAAGTAGCTGTCGGTGATCAGCAGGCCCTTGCCGTTCCAGCAGGCGCAGGCGCCCTTGGGACGGTAGAGGCGCTCGCCGTCGGTCCCGAAGGAACCCACCATGCGGTCGAAGTTCCCCAGGCGGGTGTAGGCCTGGATGCGCCCACCCAGCACGTCGATGACCATGAAACCGTTCTGGTGCCGAGCCAGGATGCCCGGGAACTTGAATTCCTCCACCCTCTCGCCGGGGCGTCCGTCGGGGAGGGTCATCCCCGCCATGCGCCGCATGGGTTTGATCTCGCCGCCGCCGCGCCCGATCACCTGCAGCAATGCCCCGTCATACGAGACGAAGAGCAGCCGGTGGTTGTCGTTGTCGCTGACCACCAGCTTGTCCTCCAAAGCCAGCACGTCCACCGGGTCGCAGTTGCCGGGCAGCTGGATAGTCTGCAAGAGCTTGCCTTCCAATCCCATCACAAAGATGGAACCCGCCTCGGGATCGCTGACATAAAGCCGGTCCTTCCAGATGTCGTTTCCCAGCGGGTTGACGAAGCCCGGATTGGTGATCTCACGAAGCAGCTGCCCCTGCGGGCTGATCACCACCACTCGTCTGTTCAGCCCATCCACCACGTAGGCATTGGACTTGGCGTCCGTGGCCAGGTCCGTGGGAAAGGTGGTCCCGGCCTTCACGTCCTGGAGGATGCGCACCTCCACGGCCCACGCGGCACGCGGCACCAGCGACAAGGCAAGCAACAGGCCCAGCCACGCGAGCGGCTTAATAGGCCGGAGGCAGGAAGAAGATTTCATTGTCACTCACACTGGCTGTGATGGCGCTGCTGCGCAGGGCGCGCACCCGGTTTTCGTCGAAGCCCACGGCTTGGAAATCCAACAGGCCGCCTTCCGCCACGTGGCACTCCGTACAGGTGGCTCCCGTGCCGACGCCGGATTGGACGCGATCGTGGAAGGTGTCCTTGGTGTCCTGCATGCGGGCCTGGGTCATGGGGGCGCTGTTGGCCAGGTACTCCTTGGCCCGCTCGCTGCCCAGGTCGGCGAAGAGCGGCTGGCCTCCCACCTTGATTCCGAGCAGGCTGGTGAAGTTGTCCAGGCCCGTGTCCGCAGGCTCCTCCAGCAGCTTGTAGGGCATGGCCGGATCCCCTTCCACCTTCACCCGCAGATCCAGCCAAGCGAAGTTCGCCGACACCCGGTCCTCCGGCTTGGCGTGGCAGGACTCGCAGGTCATGAAGCGGCTGTGCAGGTTGAGGTAGGCGCGCGTCTTGAGCTCCTTCTGGTGCGGCAGCATGGAATGGCAGAGCAGGCATTCGCTCGGTCGCAGGTTCTCGTCCACCGTGACCACGGGCACTGAATCGTGGAAGCGGCGATGCCGCCAATCCACGTCCTCATGGGCCACGCGCAGCGGATAGCTCGGATCCGCCAGCGCCGCCTCCTTGTCCGCCAGGGGACGCTTGCACCACTGGTCCACGATGGCCTCGGAATCCGGTTTGTTGTCCAGCCCCAGATAGAGGCGGAAGGACCAGATCATGGCCGCGCAAGTGCCGATGGTGAGCACCAGGAAGGACCAGCCCAGGGTCCGAGCCACCACCGAGCGGGCCGCACGGCGACGCTCCGGCTTTCCCGTCACCTCATTGAGAAGGATGGCGCCGTGGGTCTCCAGGGCGTCCGGCGCCAACAACGCGCCGTGCTCCTCCTCCATGTCATCCTCGCCCATCTTGCCGTCGATCCAGATCTCGCTCATGGGCCAGCGGGCGGGCTTCCAATGGACATTCCAGAAGTGCCAGACCACGATGGCCGCCACGGCCAAAATGGCCTCCAGCGAGTGCACCAGACGCGCCAAATCCACCACGAACTTGGAGCCCAGCTGCTCGAACCACAGGATGATGCCCGTACCCGTCATCACCACGGAGCCCCAGGCAAAGGCCCAGTACTCCATCTTTTCGCCGTAGTTGAAGAAGCCGAACGCCGGACGGTCCTTGCGGTGCCCCAGCATGAAGGCCAGGTTGTGGGTCACGAGCTTGATGTCCGCGGGGCCTGGCAGCATGGCCCACATCAGCGCTCGGCCGCGCTTGGTGAACATGGCGTAGCCCACGTGGTACACGGAGACCAGGGTCAGCATGATGGCCGCCACCCGGTGGCTCCAATCCCGCGCCGGCATGAAGTACTCCCACTGCACCAGCGTGCCGAAGCGGGCGGGCGGAATCCACAGCATCACGCCGGTCAGGGCCAGCAGCGTGAAGCTCACGAACATGACCACGTGGCTGATGCGCTCCGCCGGGGTCAGGCGCTTGAACACCCGCCGCACGGCGCTGTCCTTCTTCTCGTGGGTGGCGAGCTGCTTGCGATGCCGTCTCCAGGCCACGTAGTCCAGCAGGTTGTGGAACAGCATGCCGCCGATGGTGAGCAGGATGATCCAGATGTAGACCCACTTCACCCAGACCAGGATGCTGGCCTTCGCTCCCTGGTAGAGGTCGTGCATGGAACCGGCGGTGGCGAACTCGATGGTGGCCCCGTCATGGCAACCCACCGTGCTGCAAGTCTGCTGAAGGTTGCTGGCGTGGATCATGGACTTGGCATCGTCCTGGCTGCGGATGCCGTGGGTGCCATGGCAGTCCGCGCACACCGGGCTGCGCTTGTCGCCCAGGTTGAACCCGCGTCCGTGGAAGGACTCGAGGAAGCTCGAGACCATTGTGCCGTCCACGAGCAGGGCCTGCAGACTGTCCGAGACCAGCTCGTTGTCCGTGTGGCAGCGGATGCAGGCCTCGAAGTTCTGCTGGTGGCGCCAGTACTCGTCCTCGCTCATGTGCAAGGCGAGATGTTTGAAATCCTCGTCCAGCTCGTTGTAATTCTCATGGCATTGGCGGCACTTCTCCTCCGCGCCCTTGAGGTTCCCGGGCATTTCCTGGGCGTACACCGTATTGAAGTGACAGTCCTTGCACTCGGGCTTGAGGTGGTCATTCTTGCCTTCACCGGACTTGCCGTGCACAGAGGCCGCCAATTCCTTGGCATGGGGGAAGTGGCTGAAATCCCTGCCCGTGTAGGGGTCGATGACATGGCAGGCCACCGCGCAGTTCACCTTCTGCACGGGCGTGCGGTGTGGCACCTGGTCCACGTCCGTGTGGCATTGGCGACAGGCGAAGCGGCCGTGGACGGACTCCTTGTGGATCCCTTCATCCACGTAGAAATTGCGCACGCCCAGGGAATCCGACACAGCCATCCAGGGCTTGCCATGGCAAAACAGGCAGTTCTCAGGATCGAAACGCATGTCTTGGGCCTGGACGGAACCGCTAAGCGCAAGGACCAGCAGGCAGGACAGCAGGGCCGACAGTCTCAACATGAATCCTCCAGAGCCGGAAACACGAGGCAGGAGTTGTTGGATCCTGGCAGGATAGGTCGACAGCGGAGCACCATGCCTGGGTCCACGCGTCCGCTTACAGGTCATGGCAGGCATAGCAGATCCGCTCCTTGGGCGCCCGCAGCAACATGGCGGCCGGGGACTCCGTTCCTCCGCAGGCCGGATTGGGCGAGTGGCACGTGGTGCATGTAAGGAACTCGCCCTCCCGCAGGGGGAGGTTGGTTCCGGACGCTTCCTGGAATCGCGCGAGAGCGGATGCCGTGTCCATCTTCAGTCGGTTGTGTTTCACGGATTTGCCGATGTGCTCGCGCTCGTGCTTGACGTCCTTGTGGCACTTCAGGCACAGTTCGCCGGCGGGCAGCTGGATGCTCTTGCCCGGCCGGACCGCGTCCTGACCCGGCGTGTGGCAATACCAGCAGAGATTGGCATCCCCCGCGGTGCGATGCGGGTTCTTCTGGGGATAGAGGGCGCGCTCGTGGCACTGGTAGCAGAAGTCCGTCTCCCGGGGCCAGGGGCCGCCCACCAGCATGGCGCGGTTCTCCCGGTGCACGCGGAAATTGCCGTCCCCCTTGCAGCCGATGTTGTGGCAGGTCAGGCACGTGGAGCGGCCGTCCTGCAGGCGCGCGCCTTTGAAGGACGGCGCCTTGGGGTTGTCCCCGGCGAAGTTGGTGGGATGGATCTCCCGCAGGTGCGCCACGGGGTCGTGGCACTCTGTGCAGGATTCAGCCCGGAACGAGGCGGTGCCGGGCTCGGCGCCGGCGACGTGACACTCCGCGCAGCGGTTCTCGCGGCCATGCGGGTTTTGCTTGCCCGGCCGGGTCAAGTGGTGGGTCAGCGTGTCACGCGGGGCGGGTGTATTGCAGGCCGGAGCGCCAGGCGCACACAGTCCGCAGGAGGCGGCCTTGGGGGCCTCGGCCGTGGCGGCAGGGCCCATCAGCAACAGGAACGCGCCGGCGCTGAGGGCCGCCAGCAGGAACCAAAGGAGGCTGCGGGTTGCAGGTCGTTCCACCGGGGACTCCGCCACTTGGATAGGGGACTCCGGAGCCGCCGCAGCGGCTCCGGGCTCCAGATTGACTAGTTGGTCACAACAGGATAATCGTAGTTCTGCAGGACCCACTGGCTGGCGACCGGCAGATTGTCATGCATCAGACCGTTGGCACCGTATGAGAGGCTCAATACATCGTAGCCCAGAGCGCACAGGTAGAAGCTCGTGAATGCGCTGGTCTGGCCCGTCCAGCAGTACAGCACGTTGGTCTCGGTGGGATGGAGGCCGCCCAGATCCGTGGAGGTGGTCACCGCGCCGGGGGTCAGTTGATAGGCACCGTCGATGTGTCCGACACTCTCGAAGTCCGTCGCATTCCAATAGTTGTAGACGTTGTAGGCTGAAGGATCCGCCATCAGGGTGGTATTCGTGATGGTATATGCGCCAAAGCCCTCGGCAAGCATGGCGTCCACCCGAGCCTCAAGGATGGCTTGGCCGCTGGTCAAGCCGGTGTTCAAGGTGGGCCAGTCGTTGCTGGGCAGGGCCGGGCTGGCCGTGTACACCATGTCCGCCGAGTAGTCATTGCTGACATTGCTTTCCCAGCGGGTTGCCAGGTCGTTCCTCCAACTGCACATGCCCCACTTCATGCAGAAGGCGTCGTGGCCCAGCATGCGCAGCGCCATGTTGGCGAAGGCAGCCGTCTGGCCCGTGTAACACACCAGCGCCACCTCATTTTCCAGGGTGTTGTTGGTGGTCACATAGTCCGGCAGGTCGGACAGTGTCGGCACATTGTGCGCGCCCTCGATGTGCCCAAGTGCATAATCCGCGGCGCTGCGAAGGTCCACGATGAACAGGTCGGCCATGTTGGTATGGACGTATTCCGCCGTCTTCACCGGTGTGGTGCTCCACGTGGCGAATTGTGCGTCGGTGACCTCCGTCAGCAGCTCGAACTCGTTGGTCTGCTGGCCGATTGCGTAGTCGTAATTGGCGTGATAGCCGCCCATCTGCCAAGCGTGGCTGGCGTCCAGCGCGGAGTGGATCATGCCGTTGGCGCCGAACTTCAGCGACAGGGCGTCATAGCCCATCACATTCAGATAGAAGGCCGTGAAGGCGCTGGTCTGGCCCGTCCAGCAGTAGATCACGTTGTCGCCGTCGGGATCCAGGGCCGTCAGGTTCTCATCGGTGGTCAGGGTGCCCGGAGTCAGCTGGAAGGCGCCGGGAACGTGGCCGAAGGCGGCGTAGTCGGCGGCCGCCCAGTAGTTGTAGGTTTCGTAGTCGTCCAGGGCGCTGAAGACCTGGGCCGCGGTGACGGTGTTGGCGCCGAAGCCTTCGGTCAGGACGGCCGCGATGCGGGCGTCAAGGATCGCCTCGCCTGTGGTTTGTCCGGTGTGCAACACGGGCATGGCCGTGTAGACCGGCAGGCTCGGGGCGTTGTCAGCGCTGAACTGGGCCACGTAGTCGCTGGAGGCGCCGCTGTCCCAGCTGGGGGCGAACGCGTCGTTCCAGGATGCCATGCCGAACTTCATGGCGAAGGCGTCATCAAAGCCCGCCATGCGCAGGGCCATGGTGCACCAGGAGGCCGTCTGGCCCGTGTAACACACCATGCAGATGGTGCTGGAGCCGGCGCTGGCGGCCGCTTCCACGACATCCGCGGCCGCCACATTGTGGGCGCCTTCGATGTGGCCGGCGGCGAAGTCCGTCGCCGAGCGCACGTCCATGACGTACAGGTTGGACAGGTTGGTCTGCACGTAGGAGGCCGGCTGGATCCACGAGGTGGTCCAAGCGGCGAACTGGCCGTCGGTGATGTCGGACAAGAGCGCGAACTCGTCCGCTGCCGGCGTGGTGGTGTCGTCGTCGTCGTCCGAGCAGCCCGTGAAGACGGACAGGGTCAGGGCCACTGACAGAGCCAGGGCGGCTTTCGTGTGCTTCATGTACTCTCCTTGCGATGATTCTTCTGGGGCTTGGCGATGCCCCGCTCACTGATCCATTCGACCCGTCGACCCTCCCAGACCGCCGGGTGCGACCCTTCCCACATCAATTCAATGCCGGTTCCAATACTGACTGATGCTGTCGTCCACGGCCACGTGGCGGTTGGCCCGGATGTACTCGTCGGGATCGCTAAGCCCTGTCACGGAGCTCTTCAGGCTGTCCAGGTGGCTCATCCACAGGAAGCGACGGGCGTTCTCCATTTCGTTGGGTCCCTGCACATGGCAGTTCATCCAGCAGTCGGCCATGCCGTAGGCCGGGTTGGTGAGAGCGATCTCCGTCTGCGGCGTGAAGCGCTGGATGTTGTGCGGGCTGGCGTATTCCCAGGTCTCGAAGGCCGACCAAGCGGGTTGGGAGGGCAGACCCCACTCGCGGTAGCCGTCTTTGATCACCGGCACGTGGCGCACCGTCACCCATTCCTCGCGCTCCACCGGATGATTGGCCCAGGAGCCCGTGTTGCGGCCAATGCGGAAATCCATGTATTCGGTGTAGCCCTCGGGATCCGCGCTGCTCCACACGCCACCCGAATGGCAATTGAGGCAGTTGGCGTAGGGCTGGCTGTGGCAAACATGGCAGGAAAGACCCTCTTCCTCGGAGTCACCCGGCCAGTGGTACGCATGGAACAGGTTGTCGTCGGATGCCAGGGAGTGGCAATCCACGCACTGGGGAAGGCCGTCCACCTCGTAGCGCGACGTATAGTCCGTGCGCCCGTCCCCGTGCAGGTCCTCCTTGTGGCAGAAGAAGCAGTCGTAACCAAGTTCCTGGTGGACATCCGGACGGTTCCCCTCGTGGTGGCCGGTGAAGTCATTGCCCACCCGACTGCCGTGGCAGGCCGTGCAATTGTTCTCCATGTCGGGCACGCGCTGGAAGAGGTGGCTGTTGAGGAAACCGCCGTGCACGCCGTTGGGACGGGAGACGTGGCATTGTCCGCAGGTGGTGTGACACGTGGCGCACTCCGTTGTGTGGCCGTCTTGCAGGGCCTGGGGACACTCGGCGAAGGATGAAACCCCCGCCCGCAGAGCCACTTTATGCTTCTCGCCCCAGAGCTGCGTGTGCATGGAGGTGGCGTTGAGCGCCACGATCTGGGCATGGCAGCCGGCGCCGTTGCAATTCGACTCGGCCTGGGACGAGGGGTCGCGCAGGACGCCCTTGACTTCGGGTTTGCGCCGGATCAGCACACCCTGATCGTCATACTCCGCCTCGAATTCGTGGGCCCTGGCCATGGCCACCCACAGGTCGTCGCGGGCCTCGCTGGCCGCCACGACGGGTTCGGTGCCGCCGTGACAGGTCACGCAGCCCACGGCCGCGTGGTTGGGGTCGATTTCAGCGTAGGTCGCGGCGTTGATGAAGACCTTCTCGAAGGGTTCCAACGGAACCACGGTGCCGCCTCAGCCACCGCCCCCGCCGCCGCTGCCGCTGCCGTCATCGATGGCCAGGCGCCGCAGATAGGCCCGCGTGGTGTGACAACCTTCACAGGTCAACACCACGGATTCCGCACCCATCTCCGGGGCCTGGCGCACCGGCTCGATCCTCTCGCAGGAGAGCAGCAGCAGCGCCAGGACGACGAGGCTGAGTCCGCAGCTCCAGGAGGAAGAAGCAGGATGTGGGTGCACCATGGCGCGTTCCTAATGTTTCACTGGTTGCGACTTGGTTCGACGGCGCTGCCGGACCCGACCTTCATCGGGAGCCACGGGGCAGTGCCAGAGGCATTTTTAACAAGTTGGGAAGATTAGACAATTTTCGAACTATCTCCCGACAATTCTGCTGCCGTTCGGCTTTGAAACTGTTAGCACTTTGACAATATAGCCGAGAGCGCTTGAGAATCAAGTGATCATTGAGTGATCATTGCTTGTCAGTAGAATGGATCAGCGTCTGGCCGCACGGATTAGAATTCGAATTCGGACTACAGACAAGTTGCCCGAACGGTCCCGGACACTCAATTCCAACTCCAGGGGGCCGGCTGGCCACTCTTCCGCGGGACGGAACGTCACCAAATGGGTGTCGGGCTCATAGCGCGGGTAGTGGGTACGGCCATTCTCCACCAACACCACCACATCGATTCCTGACGGATCTCCGCCGATTTCCCAGCTCAGGGTGGGACGCGGATCATAGCCCGCCGGCGTTTTGCTCCGCTTGCGGCCCTTGCGACCCTTGGCCTTGACCACGGGGGGGTTGCGCAGGCTGATGGACGGGGCCCGGGTATCGGCGTGCAGGACATAATGCCCCGTCCGGGCCAGGCTGACCACCAGGCGCCCGTCCTCCACCGTCCCCCCCACGAGGCCGACGGGCAGGCCGCGTTCGTTGGCCTGGAAGAGCGCCGCTCGGGCGCGCTCCGTTTCCGGCAGCCCGGCCAGGCTAAACTCCAGCAACAACGGCTTCTCGAACTGCAGCTCGCCGGGCCCCAGGTGAAAGGAGCCCCGTGCCCCGCGCCTCAGCAGCAGGCGGGTAGGTCCTGGCACCGTGCCGGCCTCCGCGTAGAGCACGATGGGAGCGCCGTCCCGCGTGGCGCGCAGGATCTGGTCGTGGTCCGGATCCAGCCAGAAACCGCTCAGATCCAGCGCGGGGAAGTCCGCCGGCGCGGCCACCCGCAGCAGACCGTCGGGAACCGTCGCCGGGGGCAGCACCCATTCCCAACCTTTGTCGCGCAGTTGTCCCCAGACCGCGAGCGCGCCGCGCTCGCCCAACAGCACCGGTACACCCACGACAGCAGCAGAGGGCGGCAGCGGCGCCAGCCGCACGTGCAGGCCGTTGCCCGTGTCCAGCAGAGTCCATTCGGGTACTGGCGGCGGGGGTGGCGGAGCCGGCTTGGACTTACGCCGGGAGCGGGAACGCTGGCCGGCTTTCTTTCCCTTCTTGACCGGAGGCGGCGGTTTCAGGGCCGCCAGGTCGACGCTGTCGGGCGGGGCGAAGTGCGGCTCCGTCACGGGAGCCGGCCGCAGTCGCAGCACCACGTGCAGGGATGCCAGATTCTCCGCGGCGTCCCGCACCAGCAGGTCCAGGCGGCGCAGCGGGCGGGCCGGATCCGGCACCAACAGGCCGGCCGTCGCCCGCCCGTCCCAAACGCCCAGCTCGCCCGCGCCGCCCCAGAGGCGCAGATAGGGCCGCCCGTACATCTGCTGCAGCCAGCGTTGGAAGAGCCGGCCGCTTTCTCCCTGGGCCGTCAGCGGAAAGGAATCCAGCCGCAGCCGGAACAGCGTGTCCCCCTCCTCCACCACCTCCACCTGCCAGGGCAGCAGGCGGGCCGCGTTGCCCGGCAGGTGATCCACGGCGTGGATGGCCAGGCCCGTCAGGCCCTCGCAGTCCAGCGTGTCCGGCAGGGTCCAGCGGCCGGGGCCCGCGGCCCGCGGCGTGACCCGCACGGGCAGCAGTCCGCCCCCGGCGCGGCTGCCGCAGGCGGCGGGGACCAGGGCCAGGCTTTCCAGGACCGGCGCTTGGTCGTCGTACACGCGCAGTCCGTGGCGCAGCGGATTGTAGACCCGGTCCTCTGTCGCCGAGCGCAATTCGTAGTGCAGGTGCGGAGGGCCGTTGCCCGTGTCGCCGCTCTGCCCGATCTCCTCGCCGGCCCGGACGGGAAAGCGCCCGGGTTCCGGGAAGAGGGCCTGGGAATAGGCGCCACTCGCCTGCCGGGCCCGCTCCAGTTCCTGTTGCAGGTCTTCGCGGAAGGCGGAGAGGTGGGCGAACAGATGGCGGCGTCCCAGGGAATCCGTCAGCATGAGTTGCAGGCCGTAGCCCGTGTAGTCCGCGGCGATGCGGCTGATCCAGCCGCCTGCCGGAGCCAGCACGGGCATGCCCTGGCGCCGGTTGGTGGAGAAGTCCACGCCCGCGTGCAAGCGCAGGGAGCGGGGCTCGGCAAAACCGGCGGTGAAGCGCGTTCGCTCAGCCAGCAAGGGTCCCAGGGGCGCAATGGGCAAAGGGTCGGAAGCGGCGGCGCGAACGGTGGTCCACATGCGCAGGGCCGGCCAGGTGGCAGTGAAAATCAGCAGCAGGGTCAACAGGAGGGCCGGTTGGCGGCGCCAGACGCTGCGGCGCCCGTCGCCGGCGGGCCGCCCGCGGGCGTCCGCCCTCATGTGCGAGGGCTCATTCACCCGGAGGACATCGCTCCAGCAGCCGCCGGGCGCGCGGCGCGGACTCGCCGGTGGGGAAGCGTCCCAGCAGGGTTCGCGCCTCGGTGCAGGCTCGCTCCGGCTCGCCCAGGTTCTGCCAGCAGAGGGCGATCTTCAACCGTGCGTCTTCCTCCTTGTTGGAGTCGGCCTGCTCCAGGACCTTGAGGAAGCAGGCGAGCGCGTCCAGCCAGGCCTTCTGGGCGTACCAAGCCTCGCCCAGCCAGTAACTGCAGTTGTCCCGCAGGTCCAGGGGTAGATCGGGGCGGGTGAGCAGGCCTTCGAACTGCGCGCGCGCGCGCTCCGCCCGGCCCGCGTTGAACGACGCCAGGGCTTGTTCATATTGGGCCAGCAGAGTTCCGCTCTTGACGGGCGCCTCCGCGCCGGATAGCTCCCGGATGCCGAGGGTCAGACTCAACCAGAAGATGAGGAGAATTCCATGTCGCAGCATGTCTCCAACCAAAGGAAGACTGGGCGCTTGCGCAAGCTGAAAGCCGGACTTCTGCCGCTGCTGACCCTGCTGGGGGGCTGCGTCTACTCCCTGCAGCCCTGGTACCCGGAGGGCGCGGGCGGCGCCGATCCCGTCCTGCGGGGCGTTTGGCGGGAGGCGGGCGGCCAGGATACCTGGGTGTTCATTGCCAACGGGGACTCGCTCCGCCTGCTCTACCAGGAGGACAACCAGTCCGGCGAATTCTTCGCGCTGAATTTCCGCGTGGGCGAAAGCGCCTTCCTGGACTTAAGTCCCGTGCCCGGCTCCTACGCCGCGGGACCGGTCAGCTGGTACCTGCTGCCGCTGCACGGCCTGCATCGCTGGACGCTTGACCAGGACACACTGCGTCTGAGTTCGCTGAATCCGCAGTCCGTGGAGACGCTACTGGAAGGCACGGACCATCCCCAATTGGAGAAACTGGACAACCGCTTGCTCTTCCTGGGCAGCCGCGAGGAGATGGCGGCCTTTCTCGAGACCCGCCTGCAGGATCCCACCATCTTTGATGAGCCCACAATCCTGGTGAAGGAATAGCGCGCGCGAGTGGAAGAGCTGATTAGAGCAGGCGCTCCCGGCCCTGTTCCAGCTCCAGCAATCGCTGCTTGCGCCAGAGGCCGCCCCCGTAGCCGGTCAGGCTGCCGTCGGCGCCGATGACCCGGTGGCAAGGCACCAGGATGGCCACACGGTTGTCGCCGTTGGCCCGCGCCACGGACCGGCTGGCGCTGGGTTGCCCGATTCGCGCCGCCAATTCGCCGTAGCTGATGGCCGTGCCGGCGGGAATCCGCCGCAGTTCCTCCCACACTTTCAGTTGGAAGGGCGTCCCTGGCAGCAGCAGGGGCGTCGTGAAGGGCGCGCCCGTCCCCACAAAGTATGACTCCAACTCCCGCTCCACCTGATCCAGCAAGGGATGGGCGCCCGGCAGCAGCACGGCGTCCAGGCGCCGAGCCAGCGTACCCAGCTGGCGCTCCAGCATGCGGCGCTCGGCGAACTCCAGCAGGCACAGGCCCTCGTCCACAGCGCCCGCCAACAGGGGGCCCAGGGGGCTCAGCAACCGCCGCAAGTGAATCACGCGCCGCGCGCCCGCCCGCTTGGGAGCATCCCCAGCCACTTTGTGCAGCGCCTCGCTGAATCCGCTCAGGGATTCATAGCCCGTCTCCCACGCCGTGTCTGTCACTCGTCCTCCCTCCCGGATGGATTGCAGCGCCCGATTCAGTCGCCGGGCTCGCGCATAGGCCGTGAACGTGATGCCGTGCCGGGCCTGAAACCAGCGCCGCACGCGGTCCGGATGCAGGCCCAGCGCGCGAAGGTCCGCCGCCCGCCAGCGCCGCTCGGGTTCAGCATCCACGCGTTGCAGCAGGTCATGGATGTCCACGGGCGGCGCGCCGGCCACGTCCAACGGGCGGCAGCGCAGGCAAGGACGGTAGCCGGAGAACAGAGCGTCGCGGGTGTGGGCGAAGAACTCGCAGTTCTCCGGCAGCGGTGTGCGGGCCGGACAGCCCGGGCGACAGAAAATCCCCGTGCTGCGCACGCCCAGAAAGAAGATGCCGTCATAGGAGCGGTCGCGGGCGTTCACGGCCCGGAGCATTTCCACACGGCTGGGCAGTTGTGGATTCATGACCCAAGATGCAGTGCGGCCGTGGTGCCGCGCCACCGAAAAAGCGGCGTCAATCCGGGAGCATGCGAATCACATGTTGCGCCGGTACTGTCCGCCCACCTCGAACAGCGCCCGGGTGATCTGCCCCAGGCTGGCCACGCGCACGGTCTGCATCAGCTCCCCAAAGAGGTTGCCCCCCCCCGCGGCCACGTGCTGCAGGCGGGCCAAGGCCTGCTGCGCCTCCGCGGCGTGGGTCTGCTGGAACTCCCGCAGCCGGGTCACCTGCAGGGTCTTCTCCTCGTCGCTGGCCCGCGCCAGCTCCACTTGCGCCGAGACCTCGGAGCCGCCGGGACGCAGGAAGGTGTTCACGCCCATGATGGGCAGCTCGCCGGATTGCTTGCGCAGCTCGTAGACCATCGACTCTTCCTGGATCCGCCCGCGCTGGTATTGGGTCTCCATCGCCCCCAGCACGCCGCCGCGTTCGCTCAGGCGCACGAATTCGCTGAGCACGGCCTCCTCCACCAGCTCGGTCAACTCGTCCATGATGAACGAACCCTGCAACGGGTTCTCGTTCTTCGTCACCCCGAATTCGTGGTTGACAATGAGCTGGACGGCCAGGGCGCGGCGCACGCTCTCTTCGGTGGGCGTGGTCACGGCTTCGTCGTAAGCGTTGGTGTGCAGGCTGTTGCAGTTGTCGTAGATGGCCAGCAGCGCCTGCAGAGTGGTGCGGATGTCGTTGAAGTCCATCTCCTGGGCGTGCAGGCTGCGGCCGCTGGTCTGGATGTGGTACTTGAGTTTCTGGCTGCGTTCGTTGCCGTGATACACATCGCGCACGGCCACGGCCCAGATGCGCCGCGCCACGCGGCCGATCACGCTGTACTCGGGATCCAGCCCGTTGCTGAAGAAGAAGGACAGGTTGGGTGCGAAGTTGTCAATGGTCATCCCGCGGCTCAGGTAGTACTCCACATAGGTGAAGCCGTTGGCCAGCGTGAAGGCCAGCTGGGTGATGGGGTTGGCGCCCGCTTCCGCGATGTGGTAGCCGCTGATGGACACGCTGTAGTAGTTGCGCACCTGGTTCTGGATGAACCACTCCTGCATGTCGCCCATCAACTTCAGCGCGAACTCCGTCGAGAAGATGCACGTGTTCTGGGCCTGGTCTTCCTTCAGGATGTCCGCCTGGACCGTGCCGCGCACGGTGGAACAGGTGAGGCGGCGCAACTCCGCCTGCTCCACGGCGTTGGGTGCGCGGCCGTGTTCGGCCTGGAACTTGTCCAGCGCGAAGTCCACGGCCGTGCAGAGGAACATGGCCAGGATCATCGGCGCGGGTCCGTTGATGGTCATGGACACGCTGGTGTTGGGCGCGGAGAGGTCGAAACCCGCGTAGAGGCGCTTCATGTCCTCCAGCGTGCAGATCGAGACGCCGCTCTCGCCCACCTTGCCGAAGATGTCCGGGCGCTCCGCCGGATCCTCGCCGTAGAGCGTGACGCTGTCGAAAGCCGTCGAGAGCCGCTTGGCCTCGCTGTCCTGGGAGAGGAAGTGGAAGCGCCTGTTCGTGCGCTCCGGCGGCCCCTCGCCGGCGAACTGGCGGGTGGGATCCTCCCCCTGGCGCTTGAAGGGAAAGACGCCGGCCGTGTAGGGGAAGAATCCCGGCAGGTTTTCGAGCGCCACGAAGCGGTAAAGGTCTCCCTCGTCGCTGAAGCGCGGCAGGGCCACGCGCGGCACGTGCGTGCCCGACAGGCTGATGCGGGTCAGCTCCTGACGATGGATCTGGCCGCGCACTGTGTATTCGTAGCTGTCGCCCGTGTAGCACGCGGCGGTGTCGTGATACGCCTGCAGGGCAGGCAGCGCGGTTGGATGCAGTTGGCGTTCCAGCTCGCCGCGCCGGGCCGTCAGCGAGTCGGCGGGCGCGCCGGCTCCCAGTTCGGCCACGGCCGTCGCCAGATGCGAGCGCAGCCGCAACCGGCCGGCGTCCGCCACCACCTGGGCCTTGTACTCGCGCATGCAGCGGGCGATCTCGGCCAGATAGGTGGTGCGATCCTCGGGGATGAGCTGGCGGCGCAGCACGCGCGCATCCTTGGCCAACGGCTCGTGGTTGTAGCCGCCGCCGAAGCGGGCTTCCAGCGCGGCCATCAGGTGGTCGAAGAACCAGTTGGTCCCGTTGCAGTCGAAGCGGCTGGCCACGGTGCCGAAGACGGGCAGCGCCTCGTCGGCCACCTCCCAGGGAATCGAGTGGGCGCGCCGGTACTGCCGACGCACGTCGCGCAGGGCGTCCTCGCTGCCGCGCTTCTCGTACTTGTTCAGCACCACCATGTCCGCGTAGTCGATCATGTCGATCTTCTCGAGCTGGCTGGCGGCGCCGTACTCGGCGGTCATGGCATAGATGGAGAAGTCCGCCAAGTCCACCACGGCGCTGCTGCCCTGGCCGATGCCGCTGGTCTCCAGCAGCACCAGGTCGAAGCCCGCCGCCTTGAGCAGGTGGACGGCGTCGCCCGTGGCCGCGGACAGTTCGCTGCCGCTGCGCCGGGTGGCCAGGCTGCGCAGGAAAGACCTCTCACCGGTCAGGCTGTTGATGCGGATACGGTCCCCCAGCAGGGCGCCGCCGCTTTTGCGCTTGGTGGGATCCACGCTCACCACGGCCACACTCTTGTCCGGGTAGCAGGTTTGGAAGCGGCGCAGGATCTCGTCCGTCAGGCTGCTCTTGCCCGCGCCGCCCGTGCCCGTGATTCCGACCACGGGTGTGCTGGCGGTTTTCCCCCGCTCCAGCAGTTGCTCCAGCGCGGGCGGAACGGCCTGTCCGCCCGCCCGCCGCTCGCAGATGGTAAGGACGCGGCCCAGGGCCAGCTCCTCCCGCCGCAGCACGCGGGCCGCCAAGTCTTCCACGTCCAATCGTGCCGGGTCGAAATCGCTGCGCTCCAGGGCCAGGTCGATCATCCCCTCCAGGCCCAGCTCCGTGCCGTCCTGTGGACTGAAGATCCGGTCGATGCCCGCCGCGTGCAGTTCCTCGATCTCGGCCTTGGCGATCACGCCACCACCACCACCGAAGATCTTCACGTGGCCGGCGCCGCGCTCCAGCAGCAGCTCCTTCATGTATTTGAAGAAGCGCACGTGGCCGCCCTGGTAGCTGGAGACGGCCACGGCCTGGGCATCCTCCTGCACGGCGGCGCGCACGATGTCCAGCACACTGCGGTTGTGGCCCAGGTGGATGACCTCGGCTCCGGCGGCCTGGAAGACGCGCCGCATGATGTTGATGGCGGCGTCGTGGCCGTCATAGAGGCTGGCCGCGGTGATCACCCGGACGGGATGCTTGGCTGTGTAGCGTTGGGACATGACGGCTCTCTGAAACTGATTCGTTTGCGGAATCTACCACCTGATCGGCTTTCGCCCCGATGGGGCGAAAGTGAAATGTTCGATCGGCCTGACAGTGTGGGAAAACGAATCCCCTGCAGCGCAGCGAGAACTTGGTCCGCTGGAGTGGCGATGGCATGCTGTCGCGGAGAGTCCGCTTTCGGGGCATCGCCCCGAAAGCCACAGCACAGTCAAGCGCTAGGAGATCGAAGATGCCCCAATCGCTTGCCCAGATCCTGATACATCTTGTCTTCAGTGCAAGAGACAGGGAAGCCTGCCTGGAAGAGCACATCCACGGACGACTGCAAGCCTATCTCGTCGGGATTCTGCGGCACCTGGCTTGTCAACCTCATGTTGCCACAATCCAGCCGCGACACCATGATCCTTCATCAATCAACCCTGAACCTGCCAGAGCGCCGACACGGGCATGGCCCGTTGGTGATTTTGTTCATTTCTTCACAAGCCCGCCAGCGCTTGTGACAAAGCTCTGGATTCCGGATTCTTTCCATCCGCGATCGGCCCAACCGCTCGCCCACACACAGCACGCACAACGGGATTCGAGATTCCAACTCCGCACCGCGTCCGTACGCGGTGCGGAGCACAATCTGCGAGCCCGGCAACAAGAGGGAGGATTCTTGAAATCCACTGTTCGACACTCCAACGCCTGCCGACTGGCGATCCTTTTGGGAGCAGGCATCCTGTCTTTACCGGCACGATCCTGGGCCGAGGCCCCGGAACGTCCGGCGGATGGGTACTACGCCCAGCCCCGGGTGGAATTCTCCTTCAACGCCGAGGCGGCCGTGCGCCTGAACGGCGAGGACTTCGCGAGTCACATGAAGTGGGATTACTCCGACGTGGAGACCCTGCTGCGCGAGACCGGCGCATCCCAGTGGAAACGCCTCTTCAGCGAGCACAGCCCCGAGTATCTCGACCAGCTGCGCAAGACGGGCGAGGCTCGCCGGGGCATCAAGCTGGCCAACCTCAACAACTGGTACACGGTGGTGATGCCCAGCGACGAGGCCGCCGAGGACCTCGCCGCCCGGCTGGCCAAGAACCCGCGCATCCGCTGCGCATCGGTCACGCCGCTGCCGGTGATGTACGCCGCCGATCTCGCTCCGATAACGCCCGGCTGGACGGCCAACCAGGGCTACCAGGCAGCAGCGCCCGGCGGCGTCGGCATCTCCGCCGCCTGGGCCATGCCCGGCGGCAGGGGACAGGGAGTCCGAATTCTCCATTGCGAGGGCGGCTGGGTGGTGGACCACGAGGATTACGACCTGACCTACACGGGCGGCGGCAATTCCGGCGATTCCGGCTGGTGGAACCACGGCACCGCGTGCGTCTCCATCCTGGGCGCGCGGGACAATGGCTACGGTGTGACGGGCATGACGCCCCTCCTCGACGGACTCCTCAGCCGGGGCATCATGGACGCCGGCGGCCCCGCGGCCTGGATTGCCGCCCTGAGCTACCTCAGCGCGGGCGACGTGATCTCCGCCAGCTGGGGTTACAGCGCCACGCCCGCTCCCGGGCAGGTCTGTGTCTGCAACTGCAGCCAGTTCGGCGGCCTGCCCGCCGAGGCCAACCAGGCCGACTTCGACGCCATCCAGACCGTGACCGTCAACGGCATCATCGTGGTCAACTCGGCCTCCAACGGCTCCATGCCGCTGGACGACGCGTACTACAACGGCAACTACAACCTGAACGTGCGTGACAGCGGCGCCCTGCTCATCGGCGCCATCGATCCGGGCGGAAACCCCGCCTGTTGGACCAACCACGGCAGCCGCGTGGACGCCCACGCCTGGGGCAGCGCGGTCTACAGCGCCGGTTACGGCGACCTGTTCAGCGGTGGCGGTGACACGCGCCAGTACTACACCAGCCAATTCGGCGGCACCTCGGCGGCTTGCCCCATCGTCTCAGGTTGCGTGGCCGCCGCCCAGGGCGTGGTCAAGAGCGCCACGGGCTCGGTGCTGGACGCCTGGCAGTTCCGCTCCCTGCTGCGCACCACCGGCACGCCGCAGACCGGCAGCTTCTCCAAGCTGGTCTCCAACCAGCCCGACATGTCCGAGTTGATTGCGGCGGCCCTGGCGCTGGCTCCGGATGCCACTCCGCCGGCCATCGTCCACGCGCCGCTGGGCAACACGGGCGACAGCGTGGGACCCTACGCCGTCAGCGCCACCTTGTCGGACGAGTCCGGCATCGCGGTGGCGTACGTCTCCCACCGCGTCAATGGCGGTTCCTGGACCAGCAGCCCGCTCAGCCTTTCCGGCCCCTCCTGGGTGGGTTCCATTCCCGGCCAACCCGCGGGCAGCGTGATCGACTACTACATCACCGCCACGGACAACGCCGCCCTTCCCAACACGGCCACCAGCGCCACCTGGACCTTCACCGTGCTCACCAGCGCAAACGGCATCGTCCTGCTGACGCCTTCCTCCAGCTCGCTCTCCGGCGGCGCGGAATGGGTGACAGCCCTGACCACTGCCGGCTACAACGGCACCATCATGAACGTGGACAACCTGGACGGCGTGGTCCTGGGTTCGCAGACCGACGCGCTCATCGTGCTGCTGGGTGTCTACTCCGGCAATCATACGGTGCCGGCGGGCAGCGCCGAGGCCACAGCCATCGAGGCCTTCGTCAACGCGGGCGGCAAGGTCTACCTCGAGGGTGGCGACTGCTGGGCCTACGATCCCACCTGGAGCGGCGGCCACAACTTCAACGCCCTGTTTGGGTTGAACGGCGACAACGACGGCAGCGCCGACCTGTCGTCGGCCACGGGCCACGGCCTCCTCCTCGGCACGTGGGCCTACACGGGCGCCAACAACTGGATCGACCGCCTGAGCGCCGCCGGCGCCTACCTGCTCTTCAGCAACGATGCCATCGGCTACAATTGCGGCTACTACCAGACCGGCGCCCGCACCACGGTGGGCGTCTCCTTCGAGCTGGCCGGCCTGAGCGGCTTCCAGCCGATCATCCAGACCCTGTTCGGCGAGGCTCTCTTTGATGTGCTGCCCGGCGTTTTGGTGGTTTCTCCCACGTCGCTGAGCGGCACGGCCCTGGAAGGCGCAACCGACTCTGACCTCCTGACCTTGACCAACACCGGCCACCGCACGCTGAACTGGACCGCCAATGCAGCAGATCAGGTGTTCGCCGCCAGTGCCCCGGCACAGGTTGCGCATGAGCAACTGCAGCTGGCCAAGGGCGAGGCCGATCCTCGTCCGGGGTCGGTGATCACGGCTGTCGGCGGCCCGGACTATTTCGGCTACACGTGGATCGACAGCGACCAGCCCGGTGGGCCCGCGCTGAATTTCCAGGACATCAGCGCCACGGGCACGGCCCTGTCCATGGGCGACGACGACAATCAGGGGCCCTTCGTGTTGGGCTTCCCCATTTCCTTCTACGCCAACACGTACCACAACGTGCGCATCTGCAGCAACGGCTTCCTCAGTTTTGTCTCCAGCCTGAGCAATTACAGCAACGAGCCGCTCCCCACCGCCGGTGATCCGGAGGCGATCATCGCCCCCTTCTGGGATGACCTCAACCCCAGCTTGGGCGGAACGGTGCATTACCAGGCTTTTGCCGACCGCTTCGTGGTCCAGTGGACGGGCGTGCCGCACTACTCCAGCCCGGGGACCTACACGTTCCAGGCCATCCTCCGAGCCGACAACTCCATCGAGTACCAGTACGGGGCCATGAGCGACGTCAGCAGCGCCACGGTGGGCATCGAGAACATCGATTCCAACCTGGGCTTGCAGGTGGTGTTCAACGCCGCCTACCTGCATAGCGACATGGCCGTCCGCATCGCGCCGTGGACCAGCGTTTCTTCCCACTCCGGCACACTGGCGCCCGGACAGAGCCAAAACCTGGTCGTTACCATGGATGCGGCGACGCTCAGCGCCGGCCTGTATCACAGTTCCATCTACCTGACCACGGACGAGTTGCCGGAGTTCATTTATGTGCCGGTGGAATTCACCGTCACGCCGGGGCCGCGGGCGCCGGCGCAGGTCACGGACCTGCAGCTGATCCCGACGGACATCGATGCGACGGACGGCATTTTCGACTTCCTGCTTGATTTCGCCGACGTGACGCAAGACGTGAACGGCAACCCGCTGACCGTGGACTACTACTCCTTCTTCTACAGCGACAACGCCTATGCCCCCTTCCCTGGCGGCTGGCTGTTCGGATGGTCCAGCGCGGCCAGCCAATTCACCTTGGCCGCGTATGCCGATCCGCCCGTGTTCTTCCGCGTGATCGCGTACGACACGAATGGCGTGCTGGTCGCCTCTCCGCAACCTGAAGGCGCGCTGACGAGCCCCGTCACCTCGTCCGGCTTGCCGATTCTCGTTCCGCAACCGCGAAACTAGTCCAGCGCCCCAGGCGCAGCCTCGACATTCGCATCCACAGAACCGGCCCGTCGCGAGACGGGCCGGTTTTTCATGAATCACAACACGGAGACACGGAGCAGATCAAGCGAGCTGGAACAAATACCAGCCACCCTCTTCCCTTCTCTATTCTTCTCTATTCTTCTCTGTGCCTCTGTGTTGAGTTTCCCGCATCGCTCCCGCAGCACGGTCAATGGTTGAAGAAACGACATCGCATGTCGGAATTTCAACCATTACTCAATTCACCTGGCGGAGATTCAAGAAAGGCTCTGGCATCATGCCAGAGCCTTCTGCCCATTCCCGGGTGACGGCCCGCAGTCAGCAGGCCGCGATTTCTACTTTCCAGTATCCGAATGAGGCATCAACGCAGAGGCACCCCATGACCCCGCTCGGCACCTTGTTGCACACCTTTCGCAGCGCCGCCGTCACGGAGCGTGAAAAGGGCAGCTACTTCGAAGAGCTGATTGTCCGCTACCTGAGCCACGAGGCCAGCTACCGCGACCTCTACAGCCAGGTCTGGCGCTACAGCGACTGGGCGCGCGAGCAGGGCCTGGACGCCCGCGACACGGGCATCGACCTGGTGGCGCAAACCCGCGGCACGGGGGAGTTCCACGCCATCCAGTGCAAACTCTACGCGGAAACCCACCGCCTGCAGAAGAGCGAGATCGACAGTTTCTTCACGGCCTCCGGCAAGCGGCCTTCACCCATCGCATCATCGTCAGCAGCACCAACCTGTGGAGCGAGCACGCCGAGGAGGCCCTGCGCGACCAGCAGCCGCCGGTGAGCAAAATCGACCTGCACGCGCTGGAGGAGAGTCAGATCGACTGGAGCCGCTATCAGCCGCGGCTGGAAGTGGTTCTCAAGCCCCGGAAGGAACTGCGCGAGCACCAACGGACGGCGCTGGCGCATGTCCTGCGCGGCCTGGCCACGGCCGACCGCGGCAAGTTGATCATGGCCTGCGGCACCGGCAAAACGCTGACCAGCCTGAAGATCGCCGAGGCGCTGGCCGGCGCCGGCGGGCGTGTGTTGTTCCTGGTGCCCAGCCTCGCGCTGTTGTCCCAGACGCTGACCGAATGGACGCAGGAAAGCGAGCTGCCCCTGCACAGTTTCGCCGTCTGCTCGGATGCCGACGTGGGCAAGAAGCGTCGGCGTGACGACGACGTGGTGACCACCTTCACCCACGAGCTGCGCTACCCGGCCACCACCAATGCCGCCAGCCTGGCCCGCGAAATGAGCCAACGTCACACGGCCGACCATGTCAGCGTGGTCTTCAGCACCTACCATTCCATTGACGTGCTGCACCGCGCCCAGCGCGACTTCCAGCTGCCCGACTTCGACCTGGTGATCTGCGACGAGGCCCACCGCACCACGGGCGCCACCTTCGAGTCGGAGGAGGAGAGCGCCTTCGTCCGGGTCCACGACAACGCCTACCTGCGCGCCGCCAAGCGCCTCTACATGACCGCCACGCCGCGCATCTACGGCGACAACGCCAAGGCCAGCGCCCAGAAGGAAAACGTGGCGCTCTGCTCCATGGACGACGAGGTCCTCTATGGCCAGGAACTCCACGTCATCTGCTTCTCCGAGGCGGTCAAGCGCGGCCTCTTGGTGGATTACAAAGTGCTCGTGCTGGCCGTGGACGAGGCGCACATCAACCGCCGCCTGCAGGTCCTGCTGCAGGACGAGCACAACCAGCTCAAGGTGGACGACGCGGCCAAGATCATCGGCTGCTGGAAGGCGCTCTCCAAACAGGGCTTAAGCGCGGATCTGGCGGACGACGGCGCCGCCATGCGCCGGGCCGTGGCCTTCTGCCGCGTGATCGACGTCGCCACCGGCGGCAAGACCCACAAGGTCAGCTCCCGGCAGATCGCGCTCATGTTCCAGGCCGTGGTGCAGGCCTACCAGCAGGCCGAGGCCGCCGCCAACCGGGAGGCCGAGGGCGATGCCGCGCGACCGATCCCGGGCCTCAGTTGCGCGGCCGAGCACGTGGACGGCGGCATGAACGCCAGCCAGAAGGAGGAGAAGCTCGACTGGCTGAAGGCGGAGACGCCGGCGGGCACCTGCCGCATCCTCAGCAACGTGCGCTGTTTGTCCGAGGGCGTGGACGTGCCGGCCCTGGACGCCGTGCTCTTCCTTTCGCCGCGCAACTCGCAGGTGGACGTGGTGCAGTCCGTGGGCCGCGTGATGCGCAACGCGCCGGGCAAGACGCGCGGCTACATCATCCTGCCGGTGGTGATTCCGGCGGGCGTGGAAGCCCACGAGGCGCTGAACGACAACAAAACCTACGCCGTGGTCTGGCAGGTGCTGCAGGCCCTGCGCGCCCACGACGACCGCTTCGATGCGCTGATCAACAAGCTGGATTTGATTGGCAGCGACCCCGCGCGGATGGAGGCATCGCCGTCAGCGACCGCCTGCAGCGCAAGCCAGTGGGCAAGCCCGGCGCCGCCGGCTTCCTGGTGGGCGAGGCCGGCTCGCCCTACGGCCAGCCCGTGCAGTCCGAGATGCACTTCAACATCGGCGAGATCGAGCGTGCCATGTACGCCAAGCTGGTGCAGAAGTGCGGCAACCGCCATCACTGGGAAGACTGGGCCAACGACATCGCCAAGATCGCGCGCACGCACATCGACCGCCTGGGCGCCATCCTGGAGAACCCGGCCCACCAGGAGGAGCGCACGGCCTTCGCCGCCTTCGCCAGCGAGCTGCGCGACGACTTGAACGACAGCTTGAGCGACGCCGAGATCCTCGAGATGCTGGCCCAGCACCTGATCACCAACCCGGTCTTCGACGCGCTCTTCGAGGGCTACCAGTTCACGCGGCACAACCCCATGTCGCTGGCCATGCAGAGCGTGCTGGACCTCCTGCAGCGGCACCACCTGGACAAGGAGGCCGACTCGCTGCAAGCCTTCTACGCCAGCGTGCGGCTGCGCGCGTCGGGCATCGAGAGCGCCGCCGGCAAGCAGAAAATCGTGCTGGAACTCTACGACAAATTCTTCCGCAACGCCTTCCCCAAACTCACCGAGCGCCTGGGCATTGTCTACACGCCGGTGGAGGTGGTGGACTTCATCATTCACAGCGTGGAGCACCTGCTGCAGACGGAGTTCGGCCAGGGCCTGGGCAGTCCCGGCGTGCACATCCTGGACCCCTTCACCGGCACGGGCACGTTCATCACGCGGCTCTTGCAGAGCGGGCTGATCCCGCCCGGGCAGCTGGCCCACAAGTACCGGCACGAAATCCACGCCAACGAAATCGTGCTGCTGGCCTACTACATCGCCGCCATCAACATCGAGGCCGTCTACCACAGCCTGGCCGGCGGCGACTACGTGCCCTTCGAGGGCATCTGCCTGGCGGACACCTTCCAGCTCTTCGAGAAGGACGACCTCATCGACCAGCTCCTGGAGAAGAACAGCGCCCGCCGCACGCGCCAGAAAGCGCTGGACATCCGCGTCATCCTGGGCAACCCGCCCTATTCCGCCGGCCAGGCAAGCGCCAACGACAACAACCAGAACGTGGCCTATCCCAACCTGGACGAACGCATTCGCGCCACCTACGCCGCGCGCTCCACGGCCGCCAACAAGAATGCCCTCTACGACAGCTACATCCGCGCCATCCGCTGGGCCAGCGACCGCATCGGTGGCAGCGGCGTCATCGGTTTCGTGACCAATGCCGGCTGGTTGGAAGCGAACTCCGCCGCGGGGCTGCGGCGCTGCCTGGCCGAGGAGTTCAGCAGCGTCCATGTCTTCCACCTGCGCGGCAACCAGCGCACCCAGGGGGAGCAATCGCGCAAGGAGGGCGGCAAGATCTTCGGCAGCGGCAGCCGGGCGCCCATCGCCATCTCCTTCTTTGTGAAGAACCCGGACTATGCCGAGCGCGGACGCATCCACTTCCACGACATCGGCGACTACCTGAGCCGCGATGAGAAGCTGGCGCGCATTGCCGAACTGGGCAGCATCGCCGGCCTTTCCGAGGCCAATGCTTGGCGCGAACTGACCCCCGATGAGCACGGCGATTGGCTGAAGCAACGAAACGATGGCTTTGCCGATTTCATCAGCATGGGTGACAAAAGGGATTCCAAGTCGATCATTCTGTTCGACAACTACTCAAGTGGCGTGAAGACCCAACGGGACGCATGGTGCTACAACGCCTCCCGAGCCCAAGTCGGAACCAACCTTGGCCAGATGATTGACTTCTACAATGGCGAGGTCGAGCGCATTGGCCAGGCAACTGCGGGACTAAGCAAATCCGCCATGGATGCCCAGGTGGAATCTCTCATCAACAATGATCCGACAAGAGTCAGTTGGTCAGACAATCTGAAACAAGGACTGCTGCTGAATCGGCGTCTCGATTTGGACGAGTCGTGCCTGACGCACAGTCTCTACCGCCCCTTCACCAAGCAGTGGCTCTACTATGACCGGCGCCTCAATGAACGCGTCTACCAGATGCCTCGCATTTTCCCGGACTCGGCTGCGGAGAATCGGGTGATCTATCTGAGCGGTTCCGGCAACAGCGGGAGGGATTTCTCGGTCTTGATAACAGACCGAATTCCCGATCTGAATCTGCAGCACTCCGGCGGCCAAGGATTCCCGCTTTACCTCTACGACGTCGCCGCCGCCGCACCGGCAAGCGGCGCGCACACCGCCGACCTCTTCTCTGCGGAAACCGCTGACTCTGCGCCCGCCGGCAGGCAGCGCCGCCACGCCATCACCGATGCCGGGCTGGCGCACTTCCAGGCCGCCTAT
>DYSB01000056.1 GCA_020726405.1 Acetofilamentum sp.
GGCGGGCGGCAGCGCGCGCCGAAACAGCGGCGCAAGTTTCAGCTCCAGGCGGAGCCGCCGGGCAGGCCGGCCAGCAGGCTGGGAAGGACGCCAACCAGCAGGGCCTGGCGCAGGGGCGGCAGCAGCACGAGCACGGCCGGCACCCCCAACAACAGCGCGCCCGCCAACAGCAGGCACCAGCCCCAGGCAAGGCGGCGACGCGGCGGCGCGGGCGGCGGCGGGGCAGGGGAGGACGGCTGGGGCGTGCTGTTCATGCCGTCTCGCTAAAAAGAATGACCAATGGACACGTGCAGGGCCCAGGCATCCTGCTCGTCATCCGTCGCGCCCACCCGCAGACCCAGGTCCGTGCGCACCGGGCCGATGGGCGCGCCGGCTTCGTCCAGCGGTCCCAGCAGGTGGCGCCCGAACCCGCGGTGGTCCATGCCCCCCGCGAAAAAGCGCCGGTTGGGCAGCGTGCCGCTGTGGGGATCCAACGGGTCGTCCGTGCTGTTGCGCAGGGCCTGCACGTTGAAGACCGTCTGGCGGCCCGGCCGGGCCAGGTAGGCCGTGCTGTCCGGCGAGAACTCGTCCAGGTTGACCACGGAGACCGCCAGCCCGCCGCTGTAGGTCAGCAGCAGCGAGGGCTGGACGCGGCCGCCCACCCGCAGTTCGCGGATGAGCATGTGGTAGTTCTCCTCCTGCTGGCGGTCCTGCAGCAGCTGGAGTTCGCCCCGTAGCGTGGGCAGAATCAACGCCGGCCACCAGGTCTCCACGCGGCCGGTCTGTCTCACGCGGGAGAAGCTGCCGCCCACCTGCAAGCCGCGTCCGCCGGCGAACAGGTTGGCGTGGGACAAGCGGGCGCTCACCCGGCCGCCCTCCGTGGTCCACCAGCCCACACCCGCCTCCAGCAGCTGGAAGCGGATTTGTCGGTAGACGCCCAACAGGCTTAGCCGCTCCTGGGCCAAGGCCAGCAGGCGCGTGGTGCAGGGGCGGCCCCGCAGCGGGGAGAGGGAGCGGCGGGCCAGGCGGATCAGGTCCGGCTTTACGCCCGTCACGACGAGGCTATCCACCCGGCAGGCCGGTCCCGGCTGCACCTGGTAGACCAGACCCACGTGCAGGGAATCCGCCCGCCGGACCTCGGACGTGCAGGTGGCCCGGGCGCGACCTACGCTGCGCAGGGATTCCTCCACGGCCTGGCTACCGGTCCGGTAGGGTTCGTCCTGGAAGCGCTGGCCCGGCTGCGGCAGCAGCCCCAGCAGGGCGGCGCGCCGGTTTGCCAGCGCCGGATCGTCAAGTCCCTCCAGCCGCAGGCTGCCCATCTTCCAGCCCTTGTAAGGCGCCGCCACCCGGGCCAGGGGCCACGCCAGCCATAAGACTAGCAGCAGCCAGCAGGGCCGGACGTCGGCGGGGATGTTCCAGCTGTGACATGAATCCTGTTGCTGTGTTCGGAGCGGCGCACAAAGGTACGAACTTCAACAGCCGGCGATTGCGAATTTCCGGCAGGCCACACAACTACAACCCCCAGCTGAAGAGGACCTATGACCAGACACGTGCCCCTGCTGCTGCTGGCCGGCTACCTGCTGCTCTTCGGCCTGCTGGCCATCCAGCCCAACGACCGCACAGTCTGGTGGGCGGAGAACCTGCCCATCCTGGCCATCGTGGGCATCGTGGTGGTCCTGCATCGGCGCTTCCAGTTCACGCCGTTGGCCTGCGGCCTGATGGCCGTCCTGGTCTACCTGCACACCATCGGCGGCCACTTCACTTTTTCCCGCGTGCCTTTTGGCTGGGTCACGGACACCTTCGGTTTCCAGCGCAACCACTTCGATCGCGTGGCCCACTTCAGCGTGGGCTTCTATGCCTTCGCCATTGCGGAGGTGCTGCTGGCCCGGGGCCTGGTGCGCTCGCGTTTCCTGCTCTTCAGCTATCCGCTGTTCTTCATCCTGGCCGTGGCCGCCGGCTACGAGGTGTTCGAGTGGCAGTTCGCCGTGCTGGGTGATCCCAGCGCCGGAGTGGAAGTGCTGGGATCCCAGGGCGACGTCTGGGATGCCCAGCGCGACATGCTGGCCGACGGGCTGGGTGCCGCGGCCGCGCTGGCGCTCTTCGCGCGGCGGGAGCGGCGCCGGTTGGCGCGGGAACTCTGAGCGAGGGGAAAAGCAAGACGCCGACCGGGGCCGGCGTCTTGTGGGGGGCCTGGCTTATCAACTGCTCCAGGTGGGAGCGGTAGCGGGCCGGGCTGCGCGCAAGCGCGCAAGACTCATCTTAGAACGCCAATTCCGCCCGCAGCCGCACCCGGCGGCCCACCAGCGGGCCGTAGATCAGCGCCGAATCCAGCATGCCCTCGTGACCGCCGCCCAGGACCAGCGGGCTGTCCACCTGCACGTAACCCAGCAGGTTCTCCACGTCCAGTCCCAGGCTCCAGCTCCCGGCGCGCTGGTCCAGGCCCAGATCCAGCACCGACCAGGTCGGCGTCTGGCCGCGACCGCGACCCGCGGGCATCGGTTGCGGCCCGGTGACCCGCCAGCGCAGCTCGGCCCCCAGACCCGGCCAGGACCCGAAACCCCGCCGTCCCGCCAGGGCCGAGGCCGTCCAGGAGCCCGCCAGCTCCTCGGCCACCCAACCCTCCGTCAGCTTCAGTCGCACGCGGCTCCAGGTGCCGCCCGCCGCCAGGTGCCAGCCGGACCAGCTCTGCCAGTCCGCGCGAGCCTCGACGCCGCGGCTGTAGGCCCGTTCCGCGTTGCCATAACGCAGGTGGCCCACTTCGGCCGTGTAGCGCAGGATGGCCTTCTCCCGGAATTCCACCGCAAACAGCGACAGATCGCCCTGCCAGCGGCCTGTGCCCAGTGGCAGCTTGTGCTGCAAGCCCAGATTCAGGCTCAGGCTGCGTTCAGGCTTGAGGCGCGCCGGCAGCTCCACGTGGTCGAAGCCCGCGTGCACGGCCTTGTCCAGGCTGAACAGGGTCACGACCCGATAGCCCTGGCTGGCGCTGGCGCGCAGGGTCAGGTCCCGGGCGGGAGTGCCGGCCAGTGACCCGCGCAGCAGGGGAATCCAGCCCTCATCCTGTCCTTCCAGCCGCAGGCCGCCCTCCCAACTCAGGGCCTTCAACAGGCCGGACTGGCTCAGCGCCAGGCTGGGCACTTGGTCGTGGCGGTCCGTGGGCAGCGTCAGCCTGTCCTCGTACCGATCGTCCAGCCAACCCGCCTGCAGGCGGGTGAAGCCCCCGTCGCTCCAGCCCTGCTCCAGCTGGGCCTGGGCCACCAGCATCCGTTGGGAGGCGTCGAAGGCCGTGGGCCCGTACCAGCTGTCCTGCTCGTGGCTGACCAGTGCGCCGGCCACATTCCAGCGCCGGGCTCCCTGCAGGCCTTCGACATTCATGCGCAACTCGCCCCGCCGGATGAAAATGTCGCGCCCGTAGACGAGGCTGCTGCCCCGGTCGCTCTCCTCCCAGCCCGTGTCGCCGGCGAAGCGGTTCTCCCGCGTGCCCGTGGCCCGCAGGCCCCAGGCCAGTCCGTGGCCGCTGCGTCCCAGGCTTAGTTGTCCGGCCAGCCGGGACAATTGCGGCGTGTCCGTCAGGCGGTCGGCGTTGCGGTCCAGCCGGTTGGGATCGGCGGCCCAGTCGGCGTTGAGCAGCACGGGCGTGCCCAGCACTTGATGGCCGGCCGTGAAGCCCAGGCCGTGCCGCCAGCCGTCTCCCACGGACAGGCGCACGCGCAGGGTGTCGCGCCCGTCGGGTCGGCGGCTGGTCAGGTCCACGCTGCCGGCCACGGCGCCGCCGCCCTCGGCCACGGTGGTGGCGCCACGGGTCACGGCAAGGGAGGAGAGTCCGCCCACGCCCACCGCGTCCATCCCGTAGAGCGCGCCCACGCCGCTCAGCAAGGAGAGCCCGTCCATGGTGATCTGGGTGTAGTTGGGGTCCAGGCCCTGCAACCCCACGCCCGCACTGCCGCAAAGGCCGCAGGGCCGCGTGTCGATGCCCGTCAGTCCGCCCAGGGCGGCGCGCGCGCTGCCGTCGATGCTCAGCGCGGCGGCTTCCTCGCCCGCCAGCACTTCGGTGGCCCGCTCGCCGGAAAGATCCATCCCGCTGCGGCGTTGGGCCGTGATGGTCAGCTCCTCCAATTGCCGGGTGTCGGGCTGCAGAACAAGGCTGACGTTCTCGTGTCCCTGGGCAGGTAAATCCAGCCGCCGGGTCAGGGGCGTATAGCCCAGGCAGCTGACGGTGAGTTCCAGGGATCCCGACACGCCGTTCAGCACGGCCAGACCTTCCAGGGAGGTGGCCGCCCCGCGCCCGTCCGGCAACACGACATTGGCGCCGTCCACGCCCGCCAGCCGCCCGGAGTCCGGGCCTGATGGCGGGGTTGACTGGCTGAAGTGCGCCTGAGCATGGAACTCGTCCTGGAATTACGTGGGGCCAAGGATAGCTGCCTGGCGGTGGTAAGTCCATGGCGGCGACCAAAGTAGGGGAAAGAGGCGGCGGACCCTCTCCGGCAGCGGAGCGCCGGCCTCCCGCCGGCCCCTTGCACTCTTGCACCCTCATGCCTACGTCGCCGTCGCATCGCTGAATCCCGCCGGAGCGGGAGCGGGGGACCCAACAATCGGGGCGAAGCGCCACTCGGCGCGGGGCAATCTCTTCGGCCCAAGCCCGTCAGCTAACCTCGCAGGCGTCGAAGGGGGCGTTTTCCGGTCAGCCGGACCACACCTCCAGGTTCGGACCGGGCGCGGAGATCAAAGCCACAGGCCGTCACCAGCACCCATTCCGGACCGCAAATTTTCGGCCTGGACACCCTGTTCCCGGAGTCCAATCCAGAGCGGGGGGTGTTCCACGCCGCATCGCAAACGAGGCCCCTGCGGGGGCCTCGTTCTGCAAAATCCAAACTCGTGTCAGCCGTGTAGATCCTACTCCTCACCCAGGGCTTCCAAATCCGCCAGATCCCGATATGGCATAGGCTCCGACGACGACGAACTCATTTCGATGCGAGAGAAACAACTCGAGCCGTTCGAGATATGCGGGCTTCAGGTCCATGGAATTCCCTCCTCAGGCGCTCCACTTCCTCCAGCCGTTCTTCCACCGTTCGCCCCTGCCACCAGGCCAGGGCCGCCGGTCGCTCATCCTCGTCCAGTGGCAGAATTCGCACTCGACGTTCCATCGTCACTCCGCGAAGGGACACGCCACCTGGCGACCATCGGCCAGGGTGCGGTAGGCCGGGATGTCCCGCGCGCACTCCGGACGGGCCACCGGGCAGCGGGTGCGGAAGGCGCAGCCGCTGGGCTTGGCGATGGGATTGGGCACGTCGCCCTGCAGCAGCTTGCGGTCCTTGGTCTTCACGCGGTCCGGATCCGGCAGCGGCACGGCCTCCAGCAGGGCCTTGGTGTAGGGATGCTTGGGATTGCGGTAAATGTCCTGGGCCTTGCCCAACTCCACCATGCAGCCCAGGTACATCACGGCGATGCGATTGCTGATGTGTTCCACCACGGAGAGGTCGTGGGCGATGAACACGTAGGTCAGGTTGAATTCCTCCTGCAGGTCCTGCAGCAGGTTGATCACCTGGGCCTGGATGGAGACGTCCAGCGCGCTCACCGGCTCGTCGGCCACAATCAGCTGGGGATTGGTGGCCAGGGCGCGGGCGAAGCCCACCCGCTGGCGCTGGCCGCCGGAGAACTCGTGCGGGTAGCGGTAGGCCTGCTCTTTGGAGAGGCCCACCTTGTCCAACAGCCAGAAAACGCGTTCGTTGACGTCCGCCTCCCGCATGCCCGGCTGGGTGATCTGCAGCGGCTCGGCGATGATGTCCCGCACCAGCATGCGCGGATTGAGGCTGGAAAAGGGATCCTGGAAAATCATCTGGATGTCGCTGCGGTACTTGCGCATCTGGTTGCGCTTGAGCCGCGCCAGGTCCACCCAGCCGTCCTCCGAGGTGTTGAAGTTGATCTTGCCGAAGACCTCCACGTCCGGCGAGCCCGAGTGGAGGATGTTCACAATGGCCCGGCCCACGGTGGTCTTGCCGCAGCCGGACTCGCCCACCAAGCCCAGGGTCTCGCCCTTGTTCAACTCGAAACTCACACCGTCCACGGCCTTCACCTCGGCGACCTTGTGCAGCATGATGCCGCCATGGATCGGGAAGTGGACGCGCAAATCCTCCACACGCAGCAGGGTGTTCTTGTCGCTCTCCATGCTCATGCGTTCTCTCCCCGCAGCTTGGCGTCCTTGGAGTACAGGTGGCAGCGCACCAAGTGGTCCGCAGCCAGTTCCACCAGCTCCGGCACCAGGCTTTCGCAGTGCGGCATGGCCTTGTCGCAGCGGGTGCAAAAGCGGCAGCCCTTGGGCATGTCCAGCATGGAGGGCACGGAGCCGCGGATGGTGGACAGGCGGTGCTGGCGCTCCTTGTCCGGCCGGGGCAGGCTGCCCAGCAGACCGCTGGTGTAGGGATGGGCCGGTGTGTTGAACAGGTCGTGGCTGCTCGCCACTTCCTGGATGTGCCCGCCGTACATCACGATGACGCGCTCGCAGGTTTCCGCCACCACCGCCAGATCATGGGTGACCAGCACGATGGAGGCTTCCTTGCGTCGCTCTTTCATCTGGAGCATCAGCTGGAGGATCTGGGCCTGGATGGTGACGTCCAGCGCGGTGGTCGGCTCGTCGGCGATGAGCAGGGCCGGGTTGCAAACCAGGGCCATGGCGATCATCACCCGCTGGCGCATGCCGCCGCTGAACTGGTGCGGATAGTCGTCCATCCGCTTCTCGGGGGCCGGGATGCCCACCAGCGCCAGCATCTCGATGCCCAGCGTGCGGGATTCCTGCTTGCTGATGTTGCGGTGGAAGCGCACGGCCTCGGTCATTTGCATGCCGATGGTGAAGACGGGGTTCAGACTGGTCATCGGCTCCTGGAAGATCATGCCGATGTCCTGGCCACGGAACTTGCGCATCTCGTCGTAGGAGAGCGAGAGCAGGTTGATGGCCTGGCCGTCCTTGTGGTAGATGATCTCGCCGCCCACGATCCGGCCCGGCGGATCTGGGATCAGGCGGTTGATGGACAGGCAGGTGACGGACTTGCCGCTGCCCGATTCGCCCACGATGCCCAGCACCTCGCCGCGGAGGATGTTGAAGGACACGTTGTCCACCGCCTGCACGGTGCCCGCCTCCGTGTAGAAGTGGGTCTGCAGGTTGCGGATCTCGAACAGCACGTCCGCTCCGGCCTGGGAGCGCGGGGCGGCTTGGTTCAGTTGACTCATGCGAAAAGCTCCTTGCAGCGCCGCAACCTAGCGCAGGCGCGAGTAGACCTTGGGATCGAAGGCCTCGCGGATGCCTTCGCCGATGAACACCACCATCAACAGGGTCAGGAAGAAGGCCGCTTCCGGCGCCAGCACCAGCCACCAGTCGGTGATGTTGGCCATGCCCACCTTCACCATGTTGCCCCAGGACGGTTCCTCCGGCGGCAGGCCGAAGCCCAGGTAATCCAGCGAGACCAGCGCGCCGATGTTGCCCACCACGGCGAAGGGGCCGAAACTGATGATCGGCGTCAAGCTGTTGGGCAGGATGTGCTTGAAGATGATCCGCCGGTCGCTGGCGCCCATGCTCACCGCCGCCTGCACGTAGTCCTTGGTCTTCTCGCGGTAGAACTCGCCGCGCACGTAGCGCGTGATGCCCATCCAGCCCCACATGATCATCAACACGGCCAACAGCCAGAAACTGGGCTTCACCAGCGTGACGATGATCATGATCATGAACAGGAAGGGCACCGCGCTCCACAACTCCACCAGGCGCTGCACCAGGATGTCGAAGGTGCCGCCGTAATAGCCCAGCAGCCCGCCCACGGTCACGCCGATCAGGTAGGAGAAAATGGTCACCACCAGAGCGAAACTGATGGACACGCGGTAGCCGTAGACCAGCCGCGACAGCACGTCCCGGGCCCGGTCGTCCGTGCCCAGCCAGTGGATTCCGCCCGGGCGGTGGGGTGGCGTGCCGGGCAGTTCCAGCAGGCTTTCCTTGGGACCGTAGGGATAGGCCGGCATGATCACGAAGTCGCCCTTCCCTTCGGCCTGGTACTGAGCCTTGAGATTGCGGTAGTTGGGATCGCCGATCCGGTTCTGTCCCAGCTCCTGAGCCGATATGTAGCTGGTGAACAGCGGGAAGTGGTATTCGCCCTGATGCTTCACCACCAGCGCCTGGTTGCCCACCACCAGGGGTAGCCCGAAGGAGAGCAGGTAGGTGCTGAAGAAGATGAGCAGCGACCAGTAGCCCCGCTTCATGGACTTGAATTTGCGCCAGCGCTTGGCGTTCAGTGAAGTGCCGACGACGAGATTCGGCTTGTTAGCCATCGTGGTGCTCCCAGGTGCCTATTTGAAGCGGATGCGCGGATCGATCGCCGCGTAGATCATGTCGGACAGGATGTTGCCCATCAGGCCGATCACCGCGCTGATGACCATCGAGGACAGCATCACGGGATAGTCCCGGTGGATCAGGCTGTTGAAGCCCAGCAGCCCGAATCCGTCGATGTTGAACACCTTCTCGATCAGGTAGCTGCCCGCGAAGATGATCCCGATCAGATGCCCCAGCCCGGTGGCCAGGGGGATCAGGCTGTTGCGTAGCGCGTGCACGAAGACCACGCGTTTTTCCGAGAGGCCCTTGGAGAAGGCCGTGCGCACATAGTCCTGGGAGAGGTTCTCCATCAGGCTGTTCTTCATCAGGATGGTCATGCTGGCGAAGGAGCCGATCTCCCAGGCGATGATGGGCAGGATGGTGTGATGCACCTGGTCCCAGATCTTGGCCCAGAAGCCCAGGAATTCCCAGTCCTCGCTGCGGAAGCCGCCCAGCGGGAAGACGTCCCAGAAGGAGCCGCCGCCCAGCAGCACCAGCAACACGGCGCCCAGGGCCCAGCCCGGGATGGAGTAGCCGATGAAGACAATCACCGAGCTGGCCGTGTCGAAGCGGCTGCCGTGCTTGACGGCCTTCCAGACTCCCAGCGGGATGCAGACGCTGTAGACCATCACCAGGCCGATCAAGCCGAAGTAGATCGAGACCGGGAACTTGGATTTCATCACGTCCCAGACGGGCCGGCTGTAGGTGTGGGAGCGCCCCAGATCCAGATGGAAGATGCGGATCAGCCAGGCGCCGTAGCGTCCGTAGCTGAAGGTCTTCCAGACTAGGGCCACGGGTCCGATGCCCTTGACCTTGTTCTGGGCGGCCCAGCCCTTGACCTGGGCCAACTTGGTCTCATAGTCCTGGCTGATCCAGACGGGCAGGGCCAAGCGCTTGATCAGCAGATCCACGGCCTTTTCGCGCTGGTTCGCGTTCAGCTGGCCGCTCTCGTCCAGGGCCACCTTGAGCAGGGCCGGCACCGCGATGTCGGCGCAGGCGATCACGTTGGAGCGCAGCTTCTCGATCCGCTCACGTTCCGCCTTGATCTCCTCCCGCAGATGGTTGATCTGCGCCCGCATGGGGGTCGTGTCCTCGCCGACGCGCATCCGCCCCAGCAGGGAGGTCAACAGGACTTCGCGCTCCTTGAGCGCCGGTTCCTGCCGCAGACCTTCCATGTAGCGCGTCACCTGCTTCTCCGGACCCCAAATCCGGAAGTTCAGCAGCACGGGCTTGTCGTATCCGTAGTAGGCCTTCATCTCCTCGAGGGCCTCGGCCGGAATGGTGGTCCCGCCGGAAGCCACGTCGTTGCTGCTCCCGGCGCCAGCCTCACCCATCTGCGTCATGCCCATCTTCAGGGAGATGATCTCCTGCTCCAGTGGTCCGCCTGGAACGAACTGAATGATGGTGAACGCGATAAGCGTGATGCCGATGAAGGTGGGAAAGGCCAGCAGGAAGCGGCGGATGAAATAGGTGGTCATTGGACCTTCCTGGTTGTCCTGCGATCGTGGAAAAAAGCCCGCCGGCCTGGGAAGACCGGCGGGCATTGGGGTCTAGCGGGCGATCGTGGCGGGGTCGTACCCCTTCCAGTAATCAATCTCGACCTTCTCCAGCGGCAGGTTCTGGTCCTTCTTGATGGCATTGACCAGCTCCTTGTGCTTGTCGGCGTCGTACCACCACAAGCTGACCAGGCTGGTCCAATCGCCCGTCCGTGAGAGGCCCCATTCCGGCATGCCGAACTTGTCCCAGTAGCCCAAGCGCGTGAAAGGTCCGTACCAGCCCAGGGCCTCCTGGTAGTTCTCCATCAGGATGGTGTCCGTGCGCCGGATGAGCTTGATGCGCTCCTCCTGGCTGAAGGCTTTGTTGTAGACCTCGCACAGGCTATCCAATTCCTTGCTCTTGAAGCCGGATAGATTGTTGGTGTTGGGCTCGTCGGCCAGATTCGACTTGAAGGAGGATTCGGGATTGGGGAAGTAAAGGCCGGTCCAGGTCTGCCAGTGCATCTTGAACTTGCGGTCCATCACCATCTGGAACTGGGTGGCTCCGGTGGTGGGCTTCAGGTTCAGCTTGATGCCGGCCTGCTTGTAGTCTTCCTGGATCACGGTGATGATGCGCTCCCAGGTGGGGCTCTCGTCGGTCATGAGGTCCAGCTCCAGCCGCTGGCCGCGGGCGTTCACCAGATAGCCCTCGCCGTCGCGATGGGCGAAGCCGGCCTCGGCCAGCAGGCGCAGACCGGTTTCCGGGTCGTACTTGATCTTTTCGTTGTTGGGGTTCTCGTAGACGCTGCCCGGGTAGTAGCTGTGGATGGGCAGGTATTCGTTGTAGAACAGCTTGTCGATCAGCTTTTCGCGGTTCAGCAGGTAGGCGAAGGCGCGCCGCACGCGGATGTCGTTGAAGGGCTCTTCGCGCATGTTGAAGACGAAGCCGCTGGTGCCGTTGGGGTTCTGGGTGTAGATCTTCTTGCGCTGGATCCAGCCCTTGCCCAACTGTTCGATCTGCTCGGGCAGGAACTCCTTCACCCAATACTTGGCCTGCCCCACGATGTAGATGTCCAGTTCGCCCTTCTTGAACATCTCGCGCTGCAGGGTCTCATCGGTGACCACGCGGAACTTGACCTTGGTGAAGTTGCCATCGCCCTTGCCGATGGGATTATCCTTGTCCCAATGATTGCTGGTGCGGGTCATGGTCAGGCTGTTGCCCTGATTGATGTCCTCGTCGCGCAGCAGGTAGAGTCCGGAACCGGGCATGGTCTGGTTCTGGAAGCGCTCCATGTACTCCTTGGCCGTCATCGTCCCGATGATGTGCGCCGGGTAGATGGTCATGGAGGCGCCAAAATAGAGGAAGTGCCGCCAGTTGAGGTCCTTGGTGGAGGTGCGCACCAGGTAGGGGCTGAGCACTTCGGGCTCGCTGTACTGGCGGTAGAGGATGCCCTTGTAGGGCTGCAGCAGACCGTCGTCCACCATCAGTTTCCAGGTGGCCTTGATGTCCTCGGCCGTGATGCGGTGACCGGTCTGCCAGCGGGCTTTGGGATTGATGCGGAAAGTGAAAGTCTGGCCGCCCAAGGCGTTGTCCTCGACTTTCCAGTGGGTGGCCAGGGCGGGCGTGAACTCATCCGTCCAGCTGTCCAGGCTCATCATGGACTTGTACATCATGCCCGAGACCATGCTCATGAAGGCCGTGTTGGCGTCCTTGCCCTCGCTGCGCATGGTGGCCGGGAACTCTTGCAGGGGAATGCGCAGCATGCCGCCGGGCACGCCGCGGGGGTCGGCCATGGATTTCTGGTTCTCGTTGGTCTTGAAGCCCAGCGAGGCCGCGAGCTGCTCAAAACCCGCGCCGCCCAGTTCGGCGGAGACGTCCGGCAGGGCGCCGGGAGGGTTTTCCTGGGTTTCGAAGCCCTTGGAGGCCCAATACTCAACTGAGTTGATGCCTTCATCCGGCTCCATGATGGGGCCGGTGTCGAAGCGTGCCTTTCCGCCGCCGCAGCCGATCAGGCTGCCCAGCATGGCTGCGCCGAGCAAGGTCAGGATCGAGGACTGGCCGAATCTCATGGCTCCTCCTGCTTCCAGGTGCTGGGTCGATTCCGACCCGGGAAATTGAGTGGGATGGCGCGCCATCTGACAGCTTGTCGGCTTTCTTGCCGCGCGCCAACAGGTTAAGGCGAAAACATACCAGTCAGCTGATTGAGTTCCAATGAACCAGCTTCCACAGCAACAACTGCGCCGACTTTTCGGAGTTGGGCGGGCGGGCCCGGCGCAAAGCTGACACGCCGGCGGAATCCGCATTGGAGCACGGCATGACAGGCTGCGTTGTGGAACCAGTCGCCGACACCCTGTTGGACTCAGCGCCCGCAGAAGTCGAACACCAGCGAGAAGGACCCCAGCCGGCTGGTGATCAGCGCCAACTGCCGGTTTTCCTGGAAGCTGACGCCAAAACTCATGGCGGCCTTGTCACCCTTGGCGCCGTCCAGCTGGTAGCGGTAGATGTGACTGGGCTCGGCGCGCTTGAGGGGCAGTTCGCGGATCAGGTTCTCCGGGCCGAACAGCTCGCGGATGTCCGCCAGGACCAGGGCCGGGAAACGGGCGCTTTCCCGGGCGGGCACGTGGCAGATCACGCGCTTGTGGAAGACGTCCAGGTCCGTGGTCGGCCCCACGAACTGGCGGATCAGCATCTCGATGCGCGCGTCGCCCAGTTTGTCGGCGAAGCGTTTGTCCACGTGCAGGCCCACCAGCAGGTCGGCCTGGAAGCGCAGTTCCAGGCTGACCGTCTTGCCACGCTGGGGCGGCCGGCGCTGCCAGCGGAAGATCCAGGTCTCGCCCGTGGCGTCCTGCAGGATCCGGCTGGGCGGACGGCCGTTGGCCAGGGCGCGGATGTCGTCTTTGGTCAGCCGCGGCTGCAGCAGGCGGATGCCTGGACCCTGGACCGGCCCGGCCTTCTCGTAGCGCACGAACTCGTCGAACTTGAGCAGTTGCCGGCGCGAGGCCCACAGATGGTTGACGGTGCTGAGCATGCACCCGCCTGACAGCAGCGCGACCAGCAGCAGCGCCAGCCATTTCCTTTTGCCCTTCCCCACGTTCCTCCCGGCTGCCAGCTTGACATGGCTAGGGTGAACTGTTACTCTCACAAACCTTTAACAGGCGAGGAGAGCGGCCCCCTCCCTGTCGGCGGCCCCGCGGCTTCCGGGTGCCACTCCGGGCTAATATCCAAGTCAGAGACGATCCTTCACACCCGATATGATGGCTTTCCATTTCCCATCCGACTTTCTGCGCGCACTGAGACACCTTGCAACTTTTCAGGAAAGCCAGCACCAGCACCTGGAGATCATTTTCTATCTGGCTGCCGAAGGCGGAACCGTGCCCCTGCCGGAATTGAACCGGCTGCTGGCGCATCTGCCCGGCGAAGGCGCCTCCGAGGCCCTGGCCAGCCTGGTCAAGGCCGGTCTGGTGGCCTTGCGCCCGGCCGTCGGTCCCGACGGCGAGCTGGAAGAGGCCGAGAGCCTGGTGACCCTGGTGGACAACCTCGAGCCGCTCTTCCGCCTGCCCAGTTTCTATCGCAATCGCCTGCGCCGCAAAATCGTCGGCCGCGACCTGGAGGAGCTGAAGCGCATGTGCGCGGGCTTCTACGCCAGTTCGCCGGAGCCCGCCGCCGCGGACTGCCAGGACCGCACCCGGCTGCTGGCCTCCTGCAAGGCCCTGCTCATCGACTCCGCCGGTTTCCGCCAGGCCCTGGACGAGCACGTCTCCTGGACCGGACAGGTGATCCTCAAGGTGCTCTCCATGTTCCCCGAGGGCCTGCCCCTGAAGGACCTGCGCAAGCAGACGGGCTTCTTCGGGATCAAACTCGACTCCGATGAACTCAAGCGCGAGCTGGTGCTGCTCTTCCGGGCCACGGGCCTGGTCTGGACCAGCGACGGCAGCGCGCTGCTCAAGCACGATCAATACTTCCCCGTCGAGTCCCGCATCGTGCTGGTGCAGGATTCCCTGGCCATGATCCGCTCCAATTGCCAGCTCCCCGAGGCGCCGCCCCAGCTCTATCCGGCCTTCAGTGGCCGCCTGGAGCCCGAGGCCTGGAAAGTGCGCCACGAACCCGCGCAGATCTTCCAGAACGCGCTGATCCTGCTCGTGTACCTGGTAAACCATCGCGTGCAACGGATTCAAAAGGGCGGCGTGCACAAGACCGAGGTCAAGCGCGTCTGCAGCCTGTTCCAGCCGGCACAGGAAGACCAGCACCTCTTCAGTTTCCTCTTCGACTTCTTTGAGGCCCACGGCATTGTGCAGCTGAAGCACGAGGTCTGGGCCGTGAACGTGCCCATGGCCGCGGCCTTCTTCCGCCAGCCCGGGGAAAGCCTGCGCCGCATGATGAGCGACGCCTTCGGCGCCGACGTGCTGGCCGCCGGCCGGCTGGAGGAGCACCTGGAGCGCGCCGAGAGCGCGGGCCTGGATCCCCTCAAGCTGCTCTGGCTGCTGCAGCACGTCAGCCCCGCCGCCTGGATCGCGCTGGAGGAGTTGACATTCCTCTACGCCCAGCTGGAAGGCGGACAGCGCAGCGACAACCAGCGCGTGGCGGTGGAAAAATTCATCACGCACCAATTGGTCAAACCACTGTTCTGGTTCGGGCTGGTGGAACTCTCCAACCACCCGGAGCAGGGCGGGCTGGTCTTCCGGCTCTCGGAGCGCGGCCGGCGCGTGCTGCAGGAGGGGCAGCAACCCGACGACCTGGACAGCTGGTACGATCCGCAGGAGAAACTGCTGGTCCAGGCCAACCTGGAGGTCTTCCTGCCCGCGCGTTTCCTGCCCGAGCACACGCTCTTCCTGGCGCGCTTCGCCGACTACGAAAAGGGCCGCTACCGCATCGGCAAGCAGTCGCTCTCCCGCGGGCTGGATTCCGGCCTTTCGCTGGAGCACATCCAGGGCTTCCTGGTGGAGCACTCCTCCCAGTCCATTCCCCAGAACGTGAACTATCTGGTGGAAGAGGTGACCAACCGCCACGGCCACATCCTGGTGGATCCCCAGCTGATGGTGCTCAAAACCGAGAACGCCCAGTTGATGCAGGAACTCTGCCTGGCCCCGGGCCTGCGCAAGTCCTGGCTGGGGCTCTTCGACGAGCAGCTGATGCTGCTGGCCTCCAGCGTGCGGGTCCAGAAGCTGGTGGAGGAGCTGCGCCGGCTGGGCTACATGCCCCGCGTGCGCTGGGAAGCAGTCATCGACGACGAGGCCGAGCAGCTCGAGCTCTCCCAGGTGGAACGCCTGCGCCTGCTGGCCCTGCTCAAGGCCTACGAATACGCCGAACGCGTGCACGTTGAACTCTCCGAGCTGCTCAAGACCGTCAGCGAGCAGCTCACCGACGAGGATCGCGCCGAGATGGGCCTCATCCCCCAGCGCAAACTGGGCGACAGCTACGCCAAGCTCGACGCGCTCAGCGCGGCACTGGCGGCGGGGCGACTGAGCTGATCAGATAAGACCCGGGTAACACAGAATGCCTCTTGCTTGGCCCAGAAACAAATTGTATTCCTCCCCCGGTTTCGATTTGGCTCCCCCCACATCGCACAATGATAAAACGTCTACGGCAAAATGCTGTGGACAACACGCGTGCTAAGATTCATGGAGGAGCCGAAATGAGTAGTACTGGAACCAAAGCAACACCGTCAACGACAGTGAAAACAATCATTCTCGCCCTGTTGATGACCGGAACATTTTTGCGCTTGTACCGATAGCTTTGACGAAAAGAGCTCATTAGAACGAATGCGAAACAATACCCATTATGCATATCTCGGCGATCTTCATACTCAGGCAATGATAGATTTTTGTTATAACATTGGAAACGACAGCCTTATCGATCCACAACAGAGAGTTCAATTTGTTTCCAATTATACAAATTCCTTCTTTAGAAGTAACGGATATGAGAATAATATGGCAATAATAACAGCCGGAGTGTTATTTACTGTAAATTATGAACCATTTCATAATTTCACCAACAAGGGTTCAAATATAGACGGAGCTGACCTAGACTTGATTGTCGATATTTTGGTTGATTCACTGAGTCTCGGGGAACAGCACAGAAGTGACCTGATGAAGTTGGTAGCTGTGTTTTCGGACCAATGTGAATTAGATGTCTTATGCGATTCTCTTGCCAATGACGATTATGTTTTGGAAAAGTACGGCCCTTCCTAGGAGTCTGTCGGGCTTGGACCTTGGATGGGATTCGCGCCCCTGTCGAGGC
>DYSB01000057.1 GCA_020726405.1 Acetofilamentum sp.
ACCAGCACCCCGACGCGCCGGCCTGCGCGGAGCGGGTGGTCACAGTGACCGTGAGCGCGCAGAACGACGCGCCCTGGATCGGAGTGGTGGCGGACCAGACTCTGTCCGAGGACGGCAGCCTGGAGCTTGCGCTGGAGTTGTCCGACGTGGACAACCAGGAGCTGGTGCTGGGCTGGAGCGTGGAGCCCGCCGTCCTCGAGCTGGCCTGGGACGCCCAGGCGGGCCTGCTTAGCCTGGCCCCCGCGGCCGACTGGAACGGCGCCTGCACGGTGACCTTGAGCCTGGATGACCAGACGGAGCGCACGGTGGTGGAGCGCAGCTTCAGCGTCACCGTCAGCCCCGTGAACGACGCGCCTTACGTCCAGCCCTGCGTGGAGTGGACCTGCGGTGTGGTGGAGGATGCGGCGGCCTTCCGTGAGCAGCTGCTGGCGGGCGGTCTGACCGTGGACCTGGCGGACGTGGACGGCGACGGACTGGAACTGGTCTGGTTCGTGGATGGCGCCGAGGTGGCCCGGCACGCCATCAGTGCGGGCGCGGACACCCTGTCCTGCTGGAGTCTGCCCGCCCCGCCCGCGGACCTGTTGGACGGCAACATCGTGCTGCATGCCGAACTGACCGATGGAACGGTCTCCCTCAACCCGGGCGGCGCGGCTTGCGCCTGGGAACTGGACTTCAGCGGTTTGAGCGGCACCACGCCGCTGCAGCTGGCCCTGGAGCCGGCCTGGCCGAATCCCTTCAACCCGTCCACGCGCCTGCCCTTCGTCCTGGCGCGGGCGGGCCAGGTGCGCCTGGCGGTCTACGACCTGCGCGGCGCCCAGGTGGCCGTGCTGGCGGACGGCTGGCAGGCCGCGGGCCGGCACGAAGTGCGCTGGGAGGCGGGACGCCTGGCCAGCGGCGTCTACGTGGCCGTGCTGGAGACCGGCGGGGAGCGCCGGGTCCAGCGCTTGACCCTGCTCAAATAACCGGCGGCATTCCGCCAAGCCCCAGCCCCGCGCGGCAGCCACCGCGCGGGGCTTTTTCTACCTTGGAGCCGGCGCACCGTGTGTCACGGCGGGCCGGGGGGGGGCGGGCCTGATTCGAGTGCTGGACTATTTCTTCCTGACGCGACCGGTTCTGGTGGCCGTGGTCTGGATCTTTCCCCTGGTGGGCGCCCGCGGCCTGGTTGGGCACGAGCTGGAGCTGGCCCTGCTGTTGGCCCAGTGCGCGGGCCTGGCCGGCAGCGCCTTCGTGCTGAACCAGCTGCACGACCAGGAGGGGGACCGGATCAATCGCAAGTGCGAGTCCCTGGCCCGGGGGCTGGTCAGTCCGCGTGGGGCGCGGATCCTGCTGGCCTGCCTGCTGGTGGGCGGCCTGGCGGCGGCCGGTTGGCTGGAACCCTGGCACCTGGGCGCGGCCCTGGCCTTCTTCCTGCTCGCGGCCGTGGGCTACAATCTGCCGCCTCTGCGCGCCAAGGATCATCCCGTCCGGGCCCTGGCCCTGGCGGCGCCGGCCTACCTGCTGTTGGTGCTGCAGGGGGCCGCCCTGCAGGGCCGGCTGGCGCTGGCGCTGGCGCTCTTCGGCGCGCTGCCCATTGTGCTGGCCGGCCTGTCCCTCAGCCTGCTGGCCACCGTGCCCGATCTGGCCGGGGACCGGCGGGCGGGCAAGCGCACTTGGGCCGTGAGCTACGGCGCGGACTCGGCCTGGCGCGCCGCTCTGCTTCTGATGGGCGCCGCGGCCTTGCTGGCCCTGGCGGGCCGGGATGTCCAGGTGGGGTTGCCCGCACTGTTCTCGGCGCTGCTGATGGCCTGGGGACGCGGGGAGCGGGAATCCGGCCGGGCCGTGGCCGTGCTGCGCTGGTCCGTGGCCGTCCAGGGTCTGGCCCTGGCGCCCGCCTGGCCGCGGCTCTTTCTGGCCCTGCTGCTGCTCGGCTGGCTGTCGCGCCTCTATTACCGTCGCCGCTTTCAGTTGAGCTACCCCAGCCTGGGGTGGGAAAGGAATTGAGTCCATGGCCCTGCGCTTCTTCAACAGCCTGACCCGCTCCAAAGAGCTGTTCCAGCCGCTGGTTCCGGGCCAGGCCGGGCTCTACACCTGCGGGCCGACGGTCTACAACTACGCGCACATCGGCAACTTCCGGACCTTCGTGTTCGAGGACCTGCTGCGCCGCGCGCTGACCTTCCGCGGCTACCGGGTCACCCAGGTGATGAACTTCACCGATGTGGACGACAAGACCATTCGCGGCTCCCAGGCCGCGGGCGAGTCGCTGGAAGTGTTCACGGCCCGCTACAAACAGGCCTTCTTCGAGGATCTGGACACTCTGCGCGTGCAGCGCGCGGAGGTCTACCCGGCGGCCACCGAGCATGTGGGTGAGATGGTGGAGCTGATCCGCCGCCTGCGCGAGCGCGGCCACACCTACGAGGACGCGGGCTCCGTCTATTTCCGGCTCTCCACTTTCCCCGGCTATGGGCGGCTGGCCAACCTCAATCCGGAGCAGATGCGCAGCAGCGGGCGGGTGGATAACGACGAATACGAGAAGGAGGACGTGCGGGACTTCGCCCTCTGGAAGGCCTGGATCCCGGAGGATGGACCGGTGTTCTGGGAGACCGAACTGGGCAAGGGGCGGCCGGGTTGGCACATCGAGTGCTCGGCCATGAGTATGAAGTACCTGGGCGAGCAGTTCGACATCCACACCGGCGGCGTGGACAACCGCTTCCCGCACCATGAGAACGAAATCGCCCAGAGCTGCTGCGCCACCGGCGGACCCTTCGCCGGCACCTGGCTGCACAGCGAGTTCCTGCTGGTGGAGGGCAAGAAGATGTCCAAGAGCCTGGGCAACTTCTACACCCTGCGCGACCTGCTGGAGAAGGGTCTGGATCCGGTGGCCATCCGCTACACGCTGCTCTCCGTGCACTACCGGGCTCAGCTGAACTTCTCCTTCGAGGGAATCGAGGCCAGCGCCCAGGCTGTGCGGCGCCTGCGGGACCTGAACGGTCGGCTGGGGCGGTCGCCCGCCGGTCCGGGCAGCGGCGACAAGGTCTGGCAGCTGACCGCGGCCTGTGAGACGGACTTCACCGAAGCCCTGGACGACGACCTGAATCTGGCCGGCGCGCTGGGCCACCTCTTCACTTGGGTGCGCGAGGTCAACGCCCTGCTGGATTCCGGCAGTCCGGACGCGGGCGAGCTGGAGCGACTGCAGGCCTGGCTGAACCGGGTGGACAGCCTGCTGGACGTGCTGCGCGAGGAACAGGACGAATCCGCGGAGGGGCGGGTGGCGGAGCTGGTGGCCCAGCGCGCAGCGGCCAAGCAGTCCAGGGACTTCCCCGCGGCGGACCGCCTGCGGCTGGAGATCGAATCCCTGGGCTGGGTGGTGAAGGACACGCCCCAGGGCCCGGTTTTTCACCGCCGCTGAACCGGCAACCGGCTGTGGGGTCGGGGCCAAACGGTGCCAAACGAAAAGGGCCGTCCCAGGGGACGGCCCTTTCAACACCGGTGAAGCGGGGATCAGAGCGTGTTCACCAATCGCGTCAAAGCAGACTTGCGATTGGAGGCCGAGTTGGTCTTGATCACGCCCTTGATCACCAGACGATCGAGCAGGCTGGTGACCTGACGCAACTGACTCTCGGCTTCTTCGCGCCCCGTCAGTGCCCGAAGCTTTTTGATCTCCGTGCGCATGCGGGAGCGATACTGCCGATTGCGCTCGTTGGCTTCGCCACTGGTACGGATCCGCTTGATGCAGGACTTGTGATGCGCCATGACTTCTTCCCGTTGCTTCAACCCAAATACCGGGGGCGGGACTTGAACCCGCATGTCCAAAAGGACACACGCACCTGAAACGTGCGCGTCTACCAATTCCGCCACCCCGGCGCGAAGCGACAAATCTAGCCCAGCCAGCAGGCAAAGTCAATGCCTTGGGCGGGAAAAATGCGAAGAAGCCCAGCCCGGGCCAGTTCAACTTGTCTTGGGTCGCCGGAGCGCGTATCCTACTTTTCGGCCTCGCCGCCGAACCGCGGCGGCGCCAAATCGAGTGTTGGCCCAAACCGTCGCCCGCTGCGGCCGAGGATGGATTGACCTGATGTCATATACATTTCCCCAGGCACATGCCGTGCTTCTGGACATGGAGTGCCTGGATCGCCCGAGCTTGATTCGGACCATGGCAGCCGCGCTGGCCGATTGTCCGGACGTGGTGGATCTGGAATCCTTTACGCGCCAGCTGATTCGCCGCGAGCTGGAAACGCCCACGGGCCTCGAGTTCGGCTGCGCTCTGCCCCATGCGCGCAGCGCGGCCGTGGAGGAGATCGTGCTGGTGGTGGGCCGCAGCCGGGAGCCGATCGACTTCGGCGCCGCCGACGGCCCGGCCCGCCTGTTCTTCCTCTTCGGGATCCCGGAGCACTGCATCACCCAGTATCTGAAGCTGGTGGCCAAGTTGTCCACTCTGCTCAAATCCGCCGAATTCCGCCAGCGTCTGCTGGAGGCACGCGACGAGAACGAGTTGCGGGCGATTCTGGAAGAGGGCCGCAAGGCCTAGGAGGTCAAGATGATGGGAATTGGTTGGGGTGAGGGAATCCTCATCGTGCTGGTGATCACGATGCTTTTTGGGGCCAAGCGGATTCCCGAGGTGGCGCGCAGCATGGGATCGGCCATCGGCGAGTTCAAGAAGGGCATGCGGGGCGAATTGGACACCTTGAAGAAGGAAATCGACCCGCCGGCGGAACCGCCCGAGAAGAAGTCCTGACGGATCGCCCGTTGCCCGATGAGTCACGATCCCGCCCTTGAGCTTTCTTCAGCCCTGGCTGCCCTGGAACGCGGCGGAGTGTTGCTGTTGCCCATGGACACGGTTCCCGGCTTGGCCGTGCGGGCCGACGACCCGTTGGCCTTGCTTTCCCTTTATGAACTGAAAGGGCGTCCACTGGACAAGAACCTGGCCTTGGCCTTCCGGGATCTGGAGCAGGTCCGCGCCTGGCTGGCTCCCCCGAAGCCCCAGTGGGAGCGGCTGCAGCGCCGGCTATCCGACCTGTTGCCCGGCCCGCTGACCGTGGTGCTGGCGGGTTCGGAGCGGCTGGGCCGCCACTGGCCGGCCTGGGGCGTCTCTGTCGGACTGCGCCTGCCCGGACCCTGCCCCTGTTCCACCCTGTTCGAGCGGTTGCCTTGGCCCGTGGCCCTGAGTTCCGCCAACCGCTCGGGTCAGCCCACCCCGCGCAATCTGGACGAGGTGGAGCCCTCGCTACGGCGCCAGACGGCCGGCGTCTGGCCGGGGGAATGCCCGCTGGGGCAGGAGAGCACGGTGCTGGATCTGCGCACGGACCCTCCCCGGCTGCTGCGGGAAGGCGCGTTGAATGGCCCGCGACTGGCCGCCCTGCTGGAGGCCCGATGAAGCGACTGAGCCCCACCTTCCACCTGTTGCTGGGCCTGGGCCTGTTGATCCTGCTGGGTCTTCCTGGCTTGCCGGGCGGGCCGGCGGCGGCGGGCAAATCCGCCAAGCTGGCGCCCGTGCCCTTTTCGGTGGGCGAACGCATCACTTTCAGCGTGGACTGGGGTGTGGTCAACGCCGGGACCAGCTCCCTCACGATTCAGGACACGGTGCGGGTCAACGGCCACCTCTGTTGGCGGATCCAAAGCCAGGCCCAGTCCAACGACGTGCTGGGCAAGCTCTACCCGGTCAAGGATAAGGTCCTGACCTGGATGGACTGCCAGGGCCTGTTCAGCCGCGGCCTGCACAAGAACCTGCGCGAGGGCAGCTACCGCAAGGTGCGGGATTACGCCATCCTGCCGGAACGGAGCATGATCATCAAGCAGAAGGACGGTGCGGCGGTGGACACGCTGTTCATCCGCGGCCATGTCCAGGACGTGCTCTCCGCTTTTTACTGGGTGCGCACCCAGCCCCTCGCTGTGGGCAAGGTCCTGGAGGTCGAGGCCGTGGATGACTTGAAGGCCTACCGCCTAGCCATCAAGGTGCTGGCCCGGGAGGAGGTGAAGCTGAAAGGCGGCACCCAGGACTGCTTCAAGATCCAGCCCATCCTGCTGGGCGACGGTCTCTTCAAGTCCAAAGGCGAGGTGTTCATCTGGGTGACGGCGGACGAACGCCGCATCCCGGTGAAAATGAAGTCCAAGATCTTCATCGGAGCCATCAGCGCCACCATGACCGACTACGTGCCCGGCCGCTGACGCTCGCCGCCTTGATCCTGCCGAGTCGACTTCCCTGTTGAGTTCCTGACCGAATTTTTTTCACTTGGCTCCCGTTACAAACCCCTGCTAGCGAGACATCATGCAGACTCCTGTGCCCGTGTGGACCCGCCCGGGGCCGCAGCTTGCGGCGTACGCGCTCTTGTTGATCGTGACTCCTTTCCTGCTGTTGCGCGCGTACCTGCAGCAGGCCATCGGCCAGCTCTCCCGCACTCCCCTGCCCGGCTGGGGCGAGGGGATCCTGGTGATGCCGCTGCTGGCCTTGCTGGCCGCGGGGGGGGCGGCCTGGCTCTTGCGCCGGCAGTTGCGACTTCGCAGCCTGGCCGTGCTGGCGGGGGTTCTGGCACTCTGGGTGGCGGGACACCAGGTGGCCGACTTCTATTTCGGCCACTGGCACACGGACCTGCAGCAGAACTGGCACACACTGGCCTACTTGATCTTCGCCGTCCTGTTTTGGAGGTGGCACGTGCGCCGAGGCCGTCCCGCGCAGCTGGCCGCGCTGCCCGGACTGGGGATGGCCCTGCTGCTCTCGGCCAGTGACGAGACGATCCAGGTCTTCATCAGCAGCCGGATCTTCGACGTGGGCGACATCGGGAAGGACGCCTGGGGTGCGGCCATCGGACTGGGCGTCGTAACCGTTCACCAGGCTTGGCCCGCGCTGGCCCGAGAAGGCTGGCGTCCCTGGCGTCCCCGCTGGCGCGACTACCGCCAGGCCGCCGTGCCCCAGTTGGCGCTCACTCTGGGCGCGGCCTGGCTGCTGCTGGGCGTGGGCTCCCTGTTGACCGAACTGCGCTATTTGCCCTGGGCGCTGCTGGGCTGGCTGGGCCTCTGCGGCAGCGCCATTTTCCTGCTGCATGGATTGGGTCGACCCGGCTGGCGCAGATGGCTGACCGGCCTGCTCTTGCTGGGCGCGCTGGGGCTGGGGGCCAGCTATGTCCTGCAACCCCGGGACCGCATTCAGGCCTGCGGGCGCGGCTGGATCATCTACAGCGGTCTGCCCTTGCCGGCCTTCGACGTGCTGATCCGGCCGGACGGCGGCTTTCGACTGGTGGACAAAAAGCACGCGTTCGGCGCGCGCGACCAGCAGACCCTGCTGCGCTTGCCTGCGGACATCCTGCTCATCGGCAGCGGCTTCACGGGCCAGGGTGGCCAGGGCTTTCCCGAGGGCCTGCCCGTGCAGTTCCTGCCCGGCCTGGAACTGGAGCGGGCCGTGCAGTTGATCGTGCTGCCCACGCCCCAGGCCTGCGCCGTCTTCAACCGGCTGAAGGACGAAGGCCGGCGCGTGGCATTCGTGGTGCACGTCTCATGCTGAAGCACGACCGCTCCGCCCTCCCGCCGGTCCGGACAGGCACGTTGGATCGAACCATTGGACGCTTCATCCTGGTGTGCTGGCTGGCGGCGGCATCGCTCGGCTTGCTCTCCTGGACGGAACCCGTCTGGTTCATGGCGTGGGTGGAGCCCGGCCGCATGACCGAGGCCCGGGACTACAAGCGGCTGGGGGACCAGGCCCTGCGCCGGCAACAATGGGAAGTGGCCGCCGGGATCTACCAACTGGCCTTGAAACTGCATCCCGAGCAAACTGACACCCGGGGCAACCTGGGCATTGCGCTGCTGAAGCTGGGGCGGCTGAACGAGGCCGAGACTCTGCTGCTCCAGTGCCTGCGGGACAATCCCGCCAACCAAGAGATCACCGCCCTGCATCTGGGCACGTTGAACGAGATGCGCGGCCGGCGTTCCGCCGCGGTGGACTGGTTCCTGCGCAGCGCGCACGACGCGGCCTACCCCGCGGCGGCCCTGCGCCAGGCCGGCCGCCTGCTGCTCAAGGAAGGGCGTCCCGCCGAGGCGCTGCCCCTGTTGGAGCGTTCCCTGGCGCTGGAATCCTCGCTGGACGGGCTGCTTGCGGGCATGCTGAAGTGCCGTCTGCCTGCGGACAGCCTGGGCGGGGACAGTCCGCTGGTCCAGCTGAGCCGGCGACCTCTCACTCCGGCGGATCTGGCGCCCTTCGCCGCCTGGGTGCCGGAATGGCTGGCCACCCAAAGCCGGGACGCCGCCCGCAGCCACCTGCTGCTTTCCCAGGCCCATGCCGGCTTGGGACAACTTGCGCCGGCCCGCGCGGCCAGCCAGCAAGCCCTGGCCTGTTGGCCCGGCTGGGGGGAGGCTGTCACGTGGCAGCGCCGTTTGGAGGCGAGTTCTCCGGCCCCGTCTGTTCGACCTTGAACAGCCTGCTTTCCCGCGCCCGAGCTGGAGGATCCCGACAGGAGCTTGCCATTTTGCTAAAAAAATCTGAACAGCGAGAAAACCGAGCTTGCGCCGGGTGCCTGCCCAGGCGGGTTCTTGCGTTAAATTCTTGCCAGATTTTTCTCAAGTCCATAGAAGATCAGGTCGATAGATACTATGTTTGGCTAACCAAAGAAGAGGCGACGGGAATGACACTGGCGGCGTTGAAGCCCGGCGAAGAGGCCCTGATCCTGACCGTGTCCGGCGAAGGCGCCATCGCGCGCCGCATGGCGGACATGGGCGTGGTGCCAGGCCAGCACGTGCGCATGCTGCGCGTGGCGCCGCTGGGGGATCCCCTGGAACTGCAAGTCATGGGTTACCACTTGTCCCTGCGCAAGACTGAGGCATTGCGCGTGCAGGTGCGCCCGCTGGAGCACCATGCTTGAGCCCGAGAGTCTGCTGATCGCCGCGGCCCTGCTGGGGGCGCTCTGGCTGGTGCGGCGCGGCCTGACCGAACCCGCGCCCGTTTCGGTGAGCACGGACGGCAAGCGTGGCTGCGGAGGCTGCGCCGGCTGCGACCTCGCCGCCCGCTGCGAGCGGACCCCGCGGTGAGGTGGCCGGAGTGGCTGAGCGCCCTGACCCGCAGCGCCACGGAGCCCTGTCACTACCTGCATGAGCAGCCGGGATCCGCGCCGGTTCCGGCTCCGCCCCGCGGTCCCGCCCGCAGCGCCGTCGTGGCCCTGGCGGGCAATCCCAATTCCGGCAAGACCTCCGTCTTCAACGGCCTGACCGGTTCCACCCAGCATGTGGCCAACTTCCCCGGCGTGACCGTGGAGCGCAAAGAGGGCCACTGCCGCTTCGGCTCCTGGAGCTGGACCGTGCTGGACCTGCCCGGCACGTACAGCCTCTCTGCCTATTCCATCGAAGAGATTGTCGCCCGGGACGTGCTGGTGGAGGAGCGCCCGGACCTGGTGGTGGACGTGTTGGACGCCGCCAACCTGCAGCGCAACCTCTACCTGGCCACTCAGCTACTGGAGCTGGGACTGCCCATGGTGCTGGCAGCCAACATGCTGGATGTGGCCTGGCGGCGCGGCCAGCGGCTGGATCTGGATGAACTGGGTCGCCGGCTGGGCCTGCCCGTGGTGGCCGTGGCCGGACACCAGGACCGGGGCCTGGAACGGTTGAAGGCGGCGCTGGCTGCCGCCTTGGAGGCCGGTCCAGCCGCGCTCAAGGGCGCCGCGCAGGTGGACTTCGGGCCCCTGGTGGAGGAGTCCCTGGCGGAGATCGGCGCTGCGCTGGCCCGGCTGGAGGGCCTACCCCGGCGCTGGCTGGCCCTGCGTCTGCTGGAGGGCGAGGCGCGGGCCCGGGAGGAAGTGGCCCGCTGGCTGCCGGACTCCACCGGGCTGCTGGAGCGGATTGCCGTCTGGCAAGCCCGCATCGAGCACGAGAGCGGCCAGCGCGTGGAGCTGACTCTGGCGGTTCGGCGCCACGAGTTCATCCAGGGCCTGATCGAGGCCTGCCGGCCCGTGGGTCCCGACCCGGCCCGCCGCCACCGCAGTGACGTCACCGACCAGCTGCTGCTGCATCGCTGGCTGGGCCTGCCCATCTTCCTGTTCTTCATGTACCTGATTTTCCAGCTCACCTTCAGTCTGGGCGAGCTGCCCATGGGCTGGATGGAGACGGGTTTCAGCGCGCTGGCCGCCTGGGTGGACGGCCACTGGCCCTGGCCGGCACCGCTGCTCAAGAGCCTGGTGCTGGACGGCATCCTGGGCGGCGTGGGCGGCGTGCTGATCTTCCTGCCCAACATCGTGCTGCTCTTCCTGGGCCTGACCCTGATGGAGGACACTGGCTACATGGCCCGGGCGGCCTTCCTGATGGATCGCCTGATGCAGCGCATCGGCCTCCACGGCAAGAGTTTCATCCCGCTGCTGACGGGCTTCGGCTGCAGCATTCCGGGCATCATGGGCACGCGCGTGCTGGAGAACCAGCGCGACCGGCTGCTGACCATGCTGGTCCTGCCGCTGATGAGCTGTGGCGCGCGGCTGCCCATCTACCTGCTGATCATCCCGGCCTTTTTCCCGGCCCACCTGCACGCCCGCATGCTCTTCCTGATCTACTCCATCGGCGTGCTGCTGGCGGTGGGCATGGCCAAGCTGCTGCGCATCTCCGTGCTCAAGGGCGAGGAGAGCCCCTTTGTGATGGAGCTGCCGCCCTACAAGCTGCCCACCTGGAAGAGCCTGGGGACCCAGGTCCGCCTGCGGGCCTGGCTCTACCTGCGCAAGGCCGGCACGCTGATCCTGGGAGTCTCGATCCTGCTCTGGGCGATGGCCTCCTGGCCACCCGCCCGCCACGATGCCGCCCGGCAGACCGAGCTGGCCGCCGCTCGCGCCGCCGGGGATGCGGCCCGCGTGCAGGTGTTGGACAACCAGCGGGCGGAGGAGGATCTGCGCGCGTCGCTGCTGGGCCGCGTGGGTCAGGCCCTGGAGCCCGTGATGGCGCCGCTGGGTTTCGACTGGCGCATCTCCAGCAGCCTGCTGGGCGCCTTCGCCGCCAAGGAGCTGTTCGTGGCCCAGCTGGGCGTGGTCTATGCGCTGGGGGAGACGGCCGAGGGCTCCGAGAGTCTGCGCCGCGAGCTGCACAGCCGCTACACGCCTCTTGTGGGGTTCTGCATCATGCTCTTCGCATTGATCTCCACGCCCTGCATGAGCACGTTCGCCGTCACGGCCCGGGAGGCCGGCGGTCAGCGCTGGGCCTGGTTCCAGTTGCTGGGACTGACGGCCCTGGCCTGGGTCCTGACTTTCCTCGTCTTCCAAGTGGGTTCCGCGCTGGGGTACTGAGGGGGTGGGTCACCTGTCATCCCAGCGAGAGCCGGGAAAGCCTGTCATCCCAGCGAAAGCTGGGATCCCATGGAACTCACAACCCCTCCAGGCGCCTCGCGGCGCCTGGCCAGGATATCTAGGCGGACAAGTTGGGCAGGTGTTGACCAGGGTCAGCCCACAGGATTCCAGCGTTCGCTGGGATGACAGATGCCGATCGCGGTTGGAACTTGATCAGGGTTCGACCCAGCGGCCCTGCTCGCGGATCAGGGCCACCAACTGGTCCACGGCTTCTTCCTGGGGCACATTCTTCTGCACCACGTCCCGGCCCACATAGAGGTCGATGCGGCCCGGCGCGCTGCCCACGTAGCCGAAGTCGGCATCCGCCATCTCCCCCGGACCATTCACGATGCAACCCATCACGGCGATCTTCAGCCCGGTCAGGTGGCGTGTGGCCTCCTGGATGCGGGCCGTGGTTCCGTCCAGCTCGAAGAGCGTGCGTCCGCAGCCCGGACAGGAGACGTATTCCGTGGCGAACAGGCGTGCGCCGGCTCCCTGCAGCACAGTGAAGGCGAACAGCCGGCTGCCCGTCATGGCCACATCGCCTTCCAGGGTCAGGCTGTGGATCAGGCCATCGGCCAAGAGCGAGCCCAGGCTGGCCGCCAGGGCCAGCGGGTCTTTGCACTGGTCGCGGCCGGCGAAGAAATCCAACGGCAGGCGGCTGCCCAGTTTGCGCAGGGCCAGGTCCAGCAGGCGGTAGGCCGTGACGGGGAACTCGCTCTCGATGGAGAGCACCGTGCGCCCGGCGGGGAAGTGCTCGTGGATGTAGCGCACCAGGCTGTGGATCTGCGGTAGCTGGCGCGTGGTGATGTGGAACTGGAGGATCTCGTCCACGTCCTGGACCACGGGCGCCCAGCTGGAGACGTCGTCCTGGATGACCTCCACCGGGATGATCCGCCGCACCACGTTGCTTTCCACCACGTCGGAGCGGTAGAGGGTCACCGGGCGTCCGCCGGCCCGCCGGCAGGCTGGGGCGGCCTCGCCGGGCGTGCGCGGCAGGTAGCTGTCGGCGTCGGGAAGCTGCGAGAGCAGCGGGGAGAGCCCGGGCACGTCCTGGGCGGCCTCGGAGAGCGTGACCGGGAAGACGGCCCCGCCCCCGGTGCGGAAGCGGCCGCCGCGGTCGCCCGTGAGGTGAGTGGGCCGCGGACTCCAGCTCAGCCAGTCGTGGCCGCACTCGGGGAAGTCCAGCCGGCTGTCCGGCAGCGGGCGCGAGTAGCGCTCGGCCAGGGCCCGGGCCGGCGCGATCTCCATCTCCGGCGGATCCGTCAGCGAGACGCGGATGGTGTCGCCCAGGCCGTCCTCGAGCAGCGCGCCGATGCCCTGGGCGCTCTTGAGAATGCCCTCGATCCCGCCGCCGGCCTCGGTGACGCCCAGGTGCAGGGGATAGGTCAACTCGCGCTCGCGCAGCTGCTCCACCAGCTCGCGGTAGGCGAAAATCATCACGCGGACGTTGGAGGCTTTCATGGAGAGGATGACGTCGTGGAAGTTCTCTTCGCGGCAGAAGTCCAGGTACTCCAGCGCGCTCTCCACCATGCCCGCCGTGGTGTCCCCGTGGCGGTAGACCATGCGCTGGGACAGGCTGCCGTGGTTGACGCCGATGCGCAGGGCGCGGCCCTCCTGCTTGAGTAGCCGGAGCAGCGGCAGGAAAGCCTCGCGTGCCTCCTGGCGGCCTTTCTCGAACTCGCGTTCCTCGAAGGCGGCCTCCGTGCCCGCGCGCTCCTCGCGGCCGGGCCGGCCGGAGAAGTTGCCCGGGTTGATCCGGATTTTCTCCACGTGCCGGGCCGCTTCCAGGGCCGCGTGCGGGCTGAAGTGGATGTCCGCGCAGAGCGGCACGCGGCAGCCCTGGCGCTTCAGCTCGCGCCGGATCTCGCCCAGGGCCTGGGCGTCGGCCACCGTGGGCGCCGTGATGCGCACCAGTTCGCAGCCCGCCTGGGCCAGCCGCAGGGTCTGGGCCACTGTGGCGGTCACATCCTGGGTGGGCGTGGTGGTCATGGACTGGACGCGAATGGGATGCTGCGCTCCGATTCCCAGCTCGCCCACCCGGACTTCCCGGGTGATCAGACGGCGTGGGCGCAGCCGGTTGGGCAGGTACATGCGGGGCCTTTCCGTGGCAAACGCTGGCAATCTATCGCCGACCGCGGGCTTTGGCAAACGCCGCGCTCCCGCAGCGCGCCCGCGCGGACACGGTCCGCGGCCCCTCCCGCGAAAAGGAATGGGAGCGAACAGTTCCTTACCTTCGAACCGCATCAAGCAAAGGAGCCCATTGTGCCTGCTCAGAGCCTGCCCGACATCCATCGCATCGCCATTTCCACCAGCGGCGGCGACGCCCCGGGGCTGAACGCCGTCATCCGCGGTTTCACCAAGGCTGCCATCCTCAAATACCGCTGGGAGGTGGTGGGTCTGTTGAACGGGCTGGAAGGCCTGGTGGACACGGCCAAGACCATTCCGCTGACCCTGGAGGCTGTGCGCGGCCTGCTGCCCCGCGGCGGCACCATCCTGGGTGCGGCCTCCCACGGCAACCCGTTCCAGCGCAGCGTGGTGAAGGACGGCCAGGCCGTGGAGGAGGATCTGCGGCCCCAGATGGTGAAGAACTTCCGCTATCTGGGTCTGGACGCCCTGGTCTGCATTGGCGGCGAGGGCACCATGAAGATCGCCGCGGACCTGGGCGAGCGCGGCATTCCCGTGGTGGGCGTGCCCAAGACAATTGACAACGACTTGGCGGGCACCGAGCTGACCTTCGGCTTCCACACGGCCGTCCAGACCGCCATGGAGGCCCTGGACCGCCTGCAGACAACGGCAGCCAGCCATCACCGCGTGATGATCCTGGAGCTGATGGGCCGCTACGCGGGCTGGATCGCCCTGATGGCCGGGATCGCCGGCGACGCGGACATCATCCTGATCCCCGAGATCCCCTTCGAGATGAACGAGGTGGTGGACGCCGTGCTCAAGCGCAACCGGCGCGGCGCCAGCTTCTCGATCATCGTGGTGGCCGAAGGCGCCCGGGAGAAGGCCGGCGACCTGCACGTGATGCGCTGCGCCAGCGAAGGCACCTACGCAAATGAGCGCTTGGGTGGAATTGGCGATTGGCTTGCCGAGAAGATCCATGAGCAGACCGGACTGGAATGCCGGTCCACCACGCTGGGCCACATCCAGCGCGGGGGCTCGCCCATCGCTTTCGATCGCATCCTGGCCACCAAGTTCGGCGTGAAAGCCACCGGGATGATCGCCAAAGGCCGCTTCAATCACTTGGCCGTGCTGGAAGGTGGCGAGATCATCGCCCGCCCGTTCAGCGAGGTGGTGGGACGTGAGAAGAACGTGGATCCGGAAGGGCAGACGGTCCGCTACGCCGAGCGCATGGGCGTCAATTTCGGCCGGACCAACCGCGAAGTTCGTCTGTAGGCGGGAGTCCGGACCCCGGTGGGCGGCGACCCGTCCCGGTCCCCCTGAAACGGAAGCATGGTGATTGTGTACGTAATGGCCCAGCACATTCGAGTGGATCAGCTGAAGCTGGGCAGCCGCCTGGCTGCGGATATCTACGAAACCACCACCGACGGGCATTCCCTGCTGCTCTACGCCCGGGATCAGGTGATCGCCAGCGAGTTGCAGTTGAATCGCCTGCGCGAAGCGGGCATGGCCGCCGTGCCCGTCACACCGGATTCCGTGCGCGAAGGCCTGGTCGCGGACTGCGCGCCCGCATTGCGCGTGCGCGCCTTGGAGCTGCGGCTGGCCGTGGACGAAGCCCGACCCCGGGAGGCCGCGGCCGAGCGGGACCTGCTGGAGGTCTTCCGCTCCGTCCAGGCCTCGGGCAAACCCGACCTGGCTCCCCTGGAATCCCAGGGCGAAGAACTGGCCAGGATGGGGCGCGAGGATCCGGAGTTGCTGGACGTGCTCGCCCTGCTGCGCGAAGCGCTGCCCGCCGTGTACCGCCACAGCCGCAATGTGGCCAGTCTGGCCCTGCGCGTCAGCCTGTTCCGCCGGCCGAACGCGGGAGACGAGGAGCTGCGGCGCGTGGCCCTGGGGGCCCTGCTGCACGACGTGGGCCTCATGCACTGCCTGTCCACCGACCAGTTGACCCAGCACGAACTGGACGAGACCGCCGAACAATACCGCGACCATCCGGACTTCGGCGTGGAAATCCTGAGCGGCTTGCCCGGCATGCCCGGCGAGGTGCGGCGCGCCGTGGGCGAGCACCACGAGCGCATCAACGGCAACGGCTTTCCGCATGGCCTGAACGGCACGGACGTGCATCCCCTGGCGGAGCTGGTGGCCATCTGCGACACCTACGACCGCCTGACCCACGGCATCAGCTACCGGCGGGCCCTTTCCCCGGTGGCGGCCCTGAACCTGATGCAGGGCTGGGCCGGCCGCGAATTCCACCCGGATCTGGTGATGGATTTCACCCGTGCGCTGGGTCCCTGGCCGCTGGGTTCCCTGGTGGAGCTGGAGAACGGCCAGCGGGGCCGGGTCAGTTCGCGGCAGAATCCCCACGCCCCCGTGGTGGCCTGCAAAAGTCCCCAGGGCCTGCAGCTGGTGGATTGCGCGACCAGCGGCCTGGCCATCCGCCGGGGACTGGCGCCCAGCCTGTCCGAGCTGCATCCCACCGAGATTTTCTAGCCCGCGTTCGTGACATTGGATCGGCAAGCGCCGCGGCCACCCGCGGCGTTTCGTGTGTAGGCCCGGACAGTCGCAGGGAGTGGGCGTGATCGGAGTCTTGGGAGTGATACCGGCCCGCTGGGCCTCCAGCCGCTTCCCGGGCAAACCCCTGGCCCTGCT
>DYSB01000276.1 GCA_020726405.1 Acetofilamentum sp.
GATCAGACGGTGTTTTCCTCACACGCGGCGGGGCAACTGCAGATTCCGGGTTGAACCACTTTGTTGGACATGTCCGCCGCTCAGTAGCGGGCTGGTCAAAAAAGCCCCCGCCGCGGGGCGAGGGCTGGGAAATGTCGGTTGTCCTGGCTGGGATCAGTAGTCGTCCGGGTGCTTGGGACGGCCGTTCTTGCTCTTCTTGCCGGCGGGCATGTTGCCGTCCGCTTGCTGGTCGCTCTCAGGCTCGATGTCGGCGAACAACTGGGTGAGCTTCTCTTTGTAGAGGACCACCTTGACCTTCTTCTCAATCTCCGCGCGCCACTGGTCGTGCCGCGTGGTGCGCTCCTCGCGCTCCAACTTCATGCGGATGGAGGTCCGGGCCTCGTCCAGGATTTTGGCCGTGGGGGCCTGGATCTCGACAATCTTGATCACCGACCAGTTGCGGCCGATGGACAGCGGGTCGCTGATGTCGCCGGGCTTCATGGAGAACGCCGCCTCGCCCATTTTTCCGTAGCGGCCCGCCTGGAAGGGCTCCAGGGTGCCGTCCGTGCCCTTGCGGTCCGGGCGCTCGGTGTACTGCTTGGCCAGCTTGCCGAAACTCTCGCCCTTCTTGGCGCGGGCAGCCAGATCATCGGCCAACTGCTTGTCGGCCACCAGGATCTCCTGCACCACGACCTTCTGCGGATGCATGTAGTCTTCGGGGTGGCCCGTGAACCAGGCCGCGATCTGCTCATCGGTGATGTTGATGCTGCCCTTGATCTTCTCGCGCTCGTAGGACATCACCACCATGTTCTCGATCTGCTGCTTGACGTTCTTCTTGACGTCCTTGTCAGCGTCCAGGTTCTTGTCTTTGGCGCGCAGGGTCAGCATGGGGACAACGGCCGCGTTGTCGATCATGTCCAGCACGTCCTTGGCCGTGGTCAGCGAGGAGGCCGGCCGGAAATTGCGCTCCAGGCCCTTGGCCAGCGCGGGTAGATCCAGAGCGCCGCCCTTCCAGGTGGCCAGCTCCTGGCCCTTCCAGGCGCCGTCCGCCAGGCTGGTCAGAATCTCCTGCAGCTTGCGCTCGGGCTGCATGTTGGCCTGGATGTCGGCCAGCAGGCGCTGGGCCTTGGCTTCGTCGCGCGTGTACTTAAGGTCCGCTTTCAGCGCGTCGAGATAGGCGTTGCCGGAGGCCATGACCTGCTCGCCCATGGCGTTGCGGCACATCTCCTTCAGCGTCTCCTTCTGTTCCTCGAAGGGTGGCCGGTTCTCAACCTGGCGCCGACCCGTCAAATGGATCAGATGCACGCCGAAGTTGGTCTCCACGGGGGCGGACACTTCGCCTTCCTTCAAGGCCCAGCAGGCGTCCTGGAACGAGGTGACCATCCGGCCCCAGCTGAACCAGCCCAGGTCGCCCTTGCGTTCCTTTCCGTTCGGCTCTTCCGTGTACTTCTCCGCCGCTTGGTCGAAGGCCAGTCCGCCCTTGATCTCCTGGGCGATCGCCTGGGCCTGCTGGCGCACGGCCGAACTGTCCGGCGTCCAGCGTAGCAGAATGTGCGCGGCTTGGACTTCCGTTCCCTGCTTGTCGTAGGTCTCCTTGAGCACCGACTCCGTGATCACTTTATCCAGGATTTCGATCTCGAAGAGTTGGTTGATCATCGCCTCGGAGAGCAGGCTCGCTTCGCGCTCCTTGATTTCGGGCTTGTCGAAATAGCCGTCGGCCCGCGCGCCGGCCACCTTCAGTCGCCGCTCCACCAAGGATTCCAGGGCTTTCTCCCGGACTTCCAGCGGTTTGCGCGCGGCTTCGCGTTCCGTGCGGAACTGGCGCACCATCTCGTCGCGCAAGTCCTGCATGGTGATCGTCTCGTCGCCCACGGTGGCGACCGCGCTCTCCAGATTTTTGCCACAGCCCGTGGCCAGGGTGAAGATGATGAGCGTCAAGAGCGTGGCCCGGACGGTCATCAACTTGGTTCCCCTCATGGTCGGTACCCTCCTATCCATCCTTCTATAGAACCATGGCTTGCATGAAAAAGCCGCTTAAGTTAATGAGCGGCTTGGGCAAAGAGAAATGTCTCATCACAGAACTGCCGCCGCGACGGTTCAGAGTTCAAGCTTCACAACCACTTTTCCAATGACCTGCCGGCTTTCCAGTTCGGCATGGGCCTGCGATACCTGGGAGAGCGAAAATTCCTGGTGTACGACGGGCCAGAGGCCGCGGAGCGCCGCGCCCGCCGCCGGCGGCGGACCCATGTGGGCCAGGAGGGTCTGGAAATCCCCCACGTCGCCCATGGTGGAGCCGATGATCCGCTGGTGCTTGATGAAGAGGTGGCGCACATCGAAGTGCAGTTCCGGCCCCGTGGTGCCGCCGCAGGTCAGGTAGCGGCCCTCGCGGGCCAGACAGCCCAGGGAGAGGCTGAACGTCTCGGCCCCCAGGTGATCCAGCACCACGGTGCAGCCGCGCCCGTCGGTAACCGCCTTGACCCGCGCGCGCAGCTCGCCGGACCGGTGGTCGACCACGTGCTCGGCGCCCAGCTCGAGCAAACGGCGGCACTTCTCGTCGCTGCCCGCCGTGGCAATCACCCGCGCGCCGAAGAGGCGGGCGATCTGCAGGGCGGCCACGCCCGTGCCGCTGGCCGCGGCCTGGATCAGCACCCAGTCCCCTGGCTGGAGGACGACCTTGCGGGTCAACATGTGCCAGCTGGTGAGCCATGCCAAGGGAAAGGCCGCGCCCTGGACGAAGCTCAAGCCCTCCGGCAGGGGAAAGAGATTGCGTTCGGGCAGCACGATCTCGTCACACAGGCCGCCGGAGGTGTTCTCGCCCAGGATGGCGTAGCTTCGGCAGTGGTTCTGGCGTCCAGCTAGACAGGCCGCGCACTGGTGACAGAAGAGGGCCGGATAGGCCACCACGGACTGGCCGGCCCGCACGCGAGTCACGCCCTCGCCCACGGATTCCACCACGCCGGCCAGATCGCTACCCGGAATGAAGGGCAAGTCCACGTGGAGCCCCGGATGGCCGCGGCGCACCCAGAGATCCAGATGGTTCAGGCCCGCAGCCCGGACGGACACGCGAACCTGGCCCGGGCCCGGCGCCGCCGGACGCGGCAACTCGCGCAGCTCCAGCACGTCCGGTCCGCCATGGCGGGAAATGACAACGGCCCTCATGGCTCCTCCGGTTTGA
>DYSB01000058.1 GCA_020726405.1 Acetofilamentum sp.
GCCTCGACAGGGGCGCGAATCCCATCCAAGGTCCAAGCCCGACAGACTCCTAGGAGTCCGCTTCACCGTCGGCCACGCTGCGGAAGTTGCCGGTGCGCCGGGTGAGGCCCCGGGTATCCAGGGCTTCAAGATATGGAACCATGAAGCGTCGGCTGGCACTCAATCGCGAGCCCGCTTGGCTGACCGTGAATCCCTCAGGCTGCTCGTGGCCCAGGGTCCGCAGCTCCGCCAGCGCCGCCAGATGGCGCGCGCGAGTCAAGAAGATCTGGTCGGTGGCCTGCTCCACACGGCCCTCCTGCAGCACCAGGGCCAGCAGGCGCTTGACTTCCGGCACTCCGCAGGCCAGGGCCTGCGCGAACTCCTCCAGCCGCGGCGCGCCGTAGCCCTGGCCTTCCAACCAGACCACCAGCGCATCCGTGCGTCGGCGCAGTTCGGGCGAGAGGCACGGCTCGTGGCCGGCCAGGCTGGCACAGCGGTTCTCGAACTTGATCAGGCCCCGGCCGCCCAGCTCCGCCAGCAGCGCGTCCAGCAGGGGCTGGGCGTGCACCTGCCAGCCGGGCCGCGAGAACAGGTCCGCCCGCAACTGGGCCACCGGCTGCCCGGGCAGTTCGGGCGTGGCCTCGTGCAGGCGGCGCAGGCGCTCCAGCAGCCGCTCCCCTGCTTCCTGCCAGCGCGAACTCAACATCCAATGCACACGGCTGCCCCAGTCGCAGCGCCGCACGCGCCCCTGGACGACCATGCGCTCCAGCTCGGGGCGCAGCTCATCCGGCTCGGCGCCGGTGCGGGCGCGCAGCTCGCTCTCCTGCCAGAGCGGCTGCCAGGGATCGTCCAACAGGCTCTCGAGTTGCTCGTCGAAGGAGCCATCCGTCAGGCGCTCCAGCCGATCCACCACCTGACCGGCTGAGGGCCGGTGCCGGCGCGGGTTGGGATCCGCCACCACGCCGCCGCCGATGGTGATCTGGGGTGAATAGCGGCGGATCACGAAGCGGTCGCCCAGCAAGGCGGCCGTCTCCTCTTCCAGCAATAACTGGGCAAACCCCTCTTCGCCGGGTTCCAGCGCCTTGCGGCCCAGCAGCAGCACGCGGCCGAGCAACTCCGCCGTGCCCAGATGGACGCGCACGCGGTCGCGGTGCTTGAGGCGAATCTCGCCGGGCAACACGCGCAGTCGCACGTCCAGCAGGCTGGTGGGCGTGAGCAGACCGGGGGCGGCCACCCAAGAGCCGCGGCCCAGTTCCGTGCGGGCCAGGCCCTGCAGGTTGAGTGCTGCGCGGTCGCCTTGGCGCACCTGCTCCACGGCCTTGCCGTGCACTTGCAGACCACGCACCCGGGCCTTCAGGCCGCCGGGCTGGATCTCCACCTCGTCGCCGCTTTTCAGGAAACCCGCCAGCACCGTGCCGGTGAGCACAGTGCCGTGGCCCTTGACGTTGAAGACGCGGTCCACCACCTCGCGGAAGGCGCCGCGGCCCTCCCGGGGCGGCAGGGCCTGCAGGGCCGTGTCCAGCGCACTCCGCAGCTCCTCGATGCCCTGCAGGGAGAGCGAATCCACCACATGCACGGGCGCCCCCTCGAGAAAGGTGCCGCGCAGAAAAGTCTGCAGCTCGTCCTGGACCAGGGCCAGCCAGTCGGGCTCGGCCATCTCGGCCTTGGTGATCACCACCAGCCCGTGCTCCAGCCCCAGCAGGCCCAGGATGTCCATGTGCTCGCGGGTCTGGGGCATGATCCCGTCGTCGGCGGCCACCACCAACAGGACGAAATCGATGGTGGCCACGCCGCTGACCATGTTCTTGATGAAGCGCTCATGCCCCGGCACGTCGATGATGGTCACGTCCTCGCCCAGGAAGGCGAAGCCCAGGTCGATGGTGATCTGGCGCTCGCGCTCCTCGCGCAGGGTGTCGGTGTCCATGCCGGTCAGGGCGCGCACCAGGCTGGTCTTGCCGTGGTCGATGTGGCCGGCCGTGCCAATGACGATGTGGGACATCAGATGCCGCGCTCCTGCTTGACCTGGTCCCAGGCGCCCTGGATGGATTTGAACTTCTCCTCGGAGAAGCGCCGCAAATCCTCGCCCAGGTGCGCCACGCGATCCGGGTGGAATTTCTTGGCCAGCGCGCGCCAGGCCTGCTTGAGCTCCTCGTCGCTGGCGTCCCGGGCGACACCCAGCACTTCGTACGGATCCGGTGCCGCCTGGGTCGGGAAACTGGCCCGGCCCGCCGCCCCGAACAGCGTGCGCAGGTCCACCTCGCGGATGCCCAGGCGCTGGGCGATCTCGCGCATGGTGCGGGTCTCGGCGGGGTTGAGGATGCCGTCGGCACGGGCCACGGCCACCAACAGCTGCAGCAGTTCCAGGCGCTCGGGATAACCCAGGTGCATGCCGATCTGTGCGCAGAGCGGGCCCACGTCGATCTGCTGCTCCAGCAGTTGCTTGAGCACCTGCATCAGGTCCGCCGCGTCATGCGGGAAAGTGCGCTGGACGAAGTCGCGCACCTGCTGCACCTCGGCACTGCGCACGGTGCCATCGGCCTTGATGACATGGGCACAGAGCGCCAGCAGGGCCAGCACGAAGTTGCCCGCCGGGTTGGCGCTGAAGCGCGGGTCGCTGCGCGTCCAGCCCCGGTGCCGGTAGTAGTCCTCGGGGATTTCGCGGGTTTCGCCGCGCTGATCGAAAGCGTTGCCGATGATGCCGCCCAGCAGAGCGCCCAGGGGTCCGAACACGGCCCACCCCAGCCCGCCACCGACTAGTTTTCCCATCCAAGCCATCAGAATCCTCGCGCTGGGAGGCGCAGCGCAGCGCCTCTTTTCATTTCTTCTCGCTCATCCCTGTCGTCAGCCGGAGCCCGTGATTTCCACCTTTCTGCTTGCGCCAGAAAGGTGGAACGGCCGGTTAGGTGCCAAAGAGGCGCTTTTTCTCAACCGCCAGAGTCAGGCCACCTCGCGGTGGCCTTCCGCTGGCGGCAGCACTTCCTTCCTGCAACCATGTAGCTGGTTCCGCCTGACGGCGTCACCACCTGGTTCTGGTTCAGGCCTGAAGGCCTTCACCTCACGTGACACAAATCGTCTTCGAGCCTTCGAGTCTTCGTGCTCAAATGGACTCTCGGATGATCCAATCCCAGCCCAGGTCAAATCCAAATAGAACTCTATGCCGCTGTGCCTCTGTGCCTCTGTGGTGAATCCGGTCTATGGAGATTCAGCTCAATCCAAGCGCCTGCCGCACCGCGGCGGCGAGCTCGGGGATCTCTTCCAGTGCCACGGCCTTGACATCCAACAGCAGCTCCTGCGCCCGGACCTGGCCCACCACGGCGGGCGTGCCGGCGCGCAGGCGGTCGTGCAGGCGGTGGGCGCCGCCCCGGGCGGACCGCAGAACCACGGCCGCGCTGGCCAGATCCTGGCCCGGCAGCGCGCCGGATCCCGTCCGCCCGGTGCTGTCCGTCTCCCGCAATTCCAGACCAGCTACCGTGGCCGAGCGCTCCCAGCCGGCCGCGGCCGCGGGGGCGCCCAGTTCGCGCAACAGGGCGTCGAACAGCCGACTTGCCCGCTGGCGCACGGCGTCTTGCCGCTCGTTGCAGGCCGCCCAGACCGGCAGGCCGGTCGGCCGCTCGCCGCCGGGGGCCAGATAGAGTTCCAGAACGGCTTCCAGCGCCGCCAGCGTCAGCTTGTCACAGCGGAAGGCCCGCATCATGGGATGCCCGGCCAGTTTGTGGATCAGCTCCGCGCGCCCCAGCAGCAGGCCCGCCTGGGGCCCGCCCAACAGTTTGTCGCCGCTGAAGCAGACCAGGTCCGCCCCGGCGGCCAGGGAGGCTGTCACCAGCGGTTCCGGTTCCGGCACACCGGGAAAATCCACCAGGGCGCCGGATCCCAGGTCGTCCAGCAGGAGCAGGCTCCGATCGTGGGCCAGCTGCGCCAGCTCCTCCAGCGTGGGTTCGGCCGTGAAGCCGCTCACCCGGAAGTTGCTGGGATGCACGCGCAAGAGGGCCGCCGTGCGCGGCCCGATGGCCTGGGCGTAGTCCTCGCAGTGCGTGCGGTTGGTGCAGCCCACCTCCACCAGCCGCGCGCCGCTCTGGCGGATCACTTCGGGAATGCGGAAGCCGCCGCCGATCTCCACCTGCTGCCCGCGGGAGACAATCACCTCGCGCCGGGCGCAGAGGGCGCGCAGCATCAGGTGCACGGCCGCGGCGTTGTTGTTCACCACCAGGGCGGCCTCCGCCCCGGTGAGGAGGCGCAACAGGCGGGCCGCCCGCTCCTCGCGCCGGCCGCGCTTGCCGTCCTCCAGGTGGAACTCCAGGTCCACGGCTCCTGACAGGACCTCCTGCACGCGCTCGCGGGCCGCCTGCGGCAGCACGGCGCGCCCCAGGCCCGTGTGCAGGACCACGCCGCTGGCGTTGATCACCCGCCGCATGCGGCCGTCCAGCAGGCGCGCCGCCCGCCCGGCCGCCCCGGCGGCCAGTTCGGCCGCGGAGCCCGCCTGGCTGTGGGTCCCGGCCAGCAGCTGCGCGCGCCAGGCCTCCAGTTCCTCGCGGGCCAGGGCCGCCAGCGTCTCGTGGCGCAGGCGGCTCTCCCAAGCCTTCAGCGCGGGCTCGCGCAGCAGGCGGTCCACTGCCGGCAGGCCGGAGAGCAGACGGCGGGTGTCCGCCCCGCCGTCCGGTGTGGTGTGCTGTGGGTTCACCATGTCATCCCCTGGCTGCCCAGCCCCCTAGAACTTGCTGGCCAACGTAAGCTTGACCCCGTCGAAGGGCGCCACGATCCGGCAATTGCCGTTGCTGCAAACCTGTCCGCCACGCAGCCGGCCGGCGAACACAGTCAGCGTGTGGTTCACGGAGGCCGGGAAGTGGAAGTCCGTCCGCAGTTCGCCGGAGCCCATCCAGTCCTGGCGGGACGTGCTGTGCTCGTCGTAATCCGCCGTCAGGTTGAGGGACCAGGCCGGTGAGGGAAAGAGCTCGGTCCAGAGCAGCAGGCCCGTGCTGCGCTCATCCAGCGTGAGTTCCTCCTTGCTTAGCAGCTCGGCCGCGATCTCCAGTGAGCGCACCAGCGGCGCAGGGATCAGCAGGACAACGCTCAAGCCCGTGCGCCGGTACCAGGCGCTGGAACTCAGCGGTTCCTGTCCGTCGGGCAACCAGCCGTTGGTCTCCTCGGTGTAGGCCACTCCCAGCTCCAGGTGTCGCTCGGGACTGAACTCCATCAGCCAGCCCGCCGTGTACTCCTGGTAGCCGTTCTGGGCCTCCTCAAGCACGGGCAGCAGATTGCCGTCGATGTGCGAGGCCCAGGCCGCACTGGCGCGCAGCGTGTGGCCGCCCTCCCAGGAGCGTGAGACATCCACCTGCAGGCCCGTCTCGTCCTCGTTGGCGAACACGCGGTGCGTGCTGCGGGCGATCAGCCGGGTGGGGATCTCGCGCTGCACGGTGGGCGCGCTGTTGAGATAGAGGGTCTGGCGCGCGAAGCGGTAGTACTTGTACTCCGTCAGCACGGTCCAACCCTGCAGCGGCGCGCTGGCCGTGGCGTAGGTGGCCAGGCCGCCGGCGCCCGCGTTGCGCGCCTCCATGTCCAGCTGGTGCTGGTCCACGTGGTTGAGCGAGAACTCGGCCGGCCCCACGCGCAGCGTGGCGTAGGCCTCGCGGCTCACCAGGTCCAGGGTGGGCGCCGCGCCGATGCGGATGTCGTCGTTCTGCGGAATGTCCGTGGCGCGCACTAGGCTGCCGCCCAGGCTGCCCCAGCCGCGCGTCCACTCCACGTTGCCGCCGGCCAGTTTTCCCACGTAGTCCGTGTTTCCCCAGATGCCCTTCAGAGTCCAATCCCCGCGCAGGGCCTCCACCAGCACGCCGTCCCCGCCGTTGTCCCAGCTGGCGGGCAGTTCCGCGCGCGCGTTGCCGATCAGGCGCGGATTGACCAGCGCCTCGTCCCGGTAAAGGGAGAGCGCCAGGCCGTTGCCGAAAGTGGTCCAGAAGTCGCCCAGCTGCACGTTCACCGGGCCGTTCCACTCCAGGCTGCGGCGGATCAGGGCCAATTGGCGGATCTCCGCGTCGCCCGTGCGGGGCGGGGAGTCGGGGAACTCCGTCGGCCAGGCGGCCAGGCTGGCCAGGTTGAGCCGGAAGGCTCCGCCGCTCAGGTCCAGATCGAGGGTCTCCTCGAGGAAGCGGCGATCCGTCTCCTGGAGGGTGATTTCGTCCAGCGCCATGCCCGTGCCGTAGCGCAGCGTGTTCAGGCCGGAGACGTTGAGCTCCGCGGCACCCAGCGGAGCCAGCAGGCCCACGGCAAGAGTCAGTCCGAGTGCGCGGCGCATCAAGGCTTGGCGCCCGTCTGGGCGGCCTTGAGCAGGCGGTCCACTTCCTGCTTCAAGACCTGTTCGTCGCCGGGCTTGTAGCCGCTATGGGAGTAGAGGATCTCGCCCTTGGTGCCCACCAGCAGCGTGTAGGGCGGGTTGCCGCCCTTGAGTTTCTTCATGGTCTGACCGTTGGGATCCATCAGCACGGGCATTTTCCAGCCCTTGCTGGTGACGTAGGGCTTGACCTGCTTCTGGCTGCGCGGGCTGTCCACGGTGATCAGCACCAGTTGCAGCTTCTGCTCCTGGAAGTCCTTCACCAGCTCCACCAGTTGGGGGATTTCCCTCTTGCAGGGTTCGCAAAAGGTGGCCCAGAAGGAAATCAGCACGGGACCCTGAGCGCAGAGCGCGGCCAGGTCCACGGTCTTGCCGTTCAGGTCGCGCAGGCGGAAGGCGGCCGTCTCGGCCGCCCCGGCGCTTCCGGCGGTCAGCAGCAGGGCCAGCAGGGTCAACAGAAGCGAAGCACGACGCAGCATGGAAGCCTCACTTGATCAGGGTCAGGGGGGCGCTGAGGGAGGAGTCCTCCGTCCGCACCGTGTAGGTATAGCGGCCACTAGGCAACCCGCTGCCGTCGAACAGAGCCTCGTGCCGGCCCGCGGGCAGGGAGCCCAGCAGCGGTGTGCCCACCAGCCGGCCGCTCAGGTCGTAGACGTCCACGCGCACCGCGCCCGCCCGCTCCAAGTGGAAGGGAATGTGGGCCAGGGGATTGAAGGGATTGGGCCAGGCCGCCTGCAGCTCCAATGTTGTGGGCTGTTCCACGGAGGACTCGTCCAACAAGCTTAGGGACAAGGTCTGCACAATGGGCGTCTCAGGGCAGAATTCCCGCGAAATGATCAACTCCACCACGCCAGCCTCGAAACTGCGCCCGATGAGTTCCACGTCATACCAGCGCACGGCCTCGCTGCCAAGCACGTTCTCGACGGAAAAGCTGCTCTCGAAGGGGAGCATGCGTCGGCACACCTCATCCCAGCACAGCTGGTAGTTCCAGTCCGCCGGAGAAGGACCGGACAGGTGGGTGACAGTGAAGGTGATGGTCTCGTCCTGAAAGCCCTCGTTGATGGCCGGATAGTAGAACCGGTGTGAGACGCCCTCCTCAGGAATCTCCCCCAGCACCACGGTGGTATCCGGGATAGCCGGCACACCGAAAGACGAGCATTGGGCGAGTCCGGTGCCCGAAGTCAGCAACAGGGCCAGGGCCAGGATGGCAATTCGCATGGTCTCCTCCAGTGGTCGATCTTAAGGCAGCAACTCGATCAAGATCTCCTCCAAGGCTTCCCGGTTCAGGCCGCCGTGGATGGAGTAGATCCTCCCGTCGGGCCGCAGGATGAAGTTGGTGGGAAATGACCCGCCAATTTCTGCCCATCCCGTGACAGACGGATTCCCCACATCCCGCAGAAACGTGAAGTCATAGTCTGGATATTGGGTGGCTTGGTCTGAGGGGAAGGGGTTGAGGGCCAGCACACGGAATCCTTCGTCCCCGTACTCGTCCAGCAAATCCTGGAAGCCGGGCATTTCAGCCATGCAGGCCGGGCAATCGATGAACCAAAAGGTGATCAAGACCACGCGACCCCGGGTCTGGCGCAGGCTGAATTGGCCCAGAGGAATGCTCTGTCCTGGCAGCACTTGTTCCAGGGTGAAATCCTGAAACAGCTGATCTACATCATTGCCTTCCGGATTGGCGATCCACCCGAAGCCAGCGTCCTCGCCGCAGAAGCCGTCCAGGCTGAAGAAGGCCGGGTCGGGCCGGAAGCCCGGCCGCCAGGCGCTGACGAAGAATGCCTCGGCCGGCGCGTTCAGCCGGTCCCAATAGGAGCCCATGGACTGGCCGTTCACCACGAGGTCCGCGTCCAGGGCGTTCGCATCGGCGCTGGTCTGGACCGCGGGCAAATCCAGGACCAGGTCTTCGGTGGGGGCATCGAGGTAGCTGAAAGTCTGGCTGCCGCGCGTGCAGGTTTCGTTGCGGGATTCCAGCAGGTGCGTGGTCCCGGCGCTGAAGTGCACGGTGGCCGGCGATTCCTGGGGCCAGCGCACGCCGTCCAGCCAGAGGGGCATGCCGGTGAGCTCGAAGCCATCGGACAGGGTGCGCACCACCACGGAGAGGGTGGAGTCCGTTCGCGCCGTCAGTCGCAACACATGGGTCTGGCGGGGCGCGGCGCTGCTGAGCGACAGGTGCAGGGGCGCCGCGTCAAACCACAGGTCGGGGTCCGTGGGCGTGAAGCTGAGGGTCAGCGCGCTGTCCAGTGGCAGGCCCGTCACCACCAGCAGCGAGTCCGTACCGGAGTAGGGAATGCTGGGCGGATTGTGCCCCGCGATGTCCAAGGTGCCGGAGACGGCCTCGTGGGCGTCCGCCAGGTTCTCCGCCCGGAAAGACAGGGTGCCCGTCTCGTGGTGCTCGTCCACTTCCTCGATGGCGCAACCCGACCAGAGCAGGGTCACGCAGCAGAGCAGGATGGGAATGGCTTTCATGGGGGAAAAGTAAGGAAGGCCTCGGGGGCCGGCAAGGAAGGCGGAGCGGGCGCGTCCCGCCGAGGTTCGGGTGTGGCTGGCAGTCTGCATGGGGCCTCCTTCCGATCGAGATTCTCCCAGCAAATCGCGCACCCGTTTCCGGCGCGCTGCCGAAAGCTGGCGGAAAGCCACCGCGCGCCCAGTTTGGTCCGGGCGGCCGCGCGGGTTCGTTCGCTTCGGAGACCTGTTGTCAAGGAAGTGGACCAGCAGTGAGCCCTTTCAAGACAAGACAAGGGGCGGCGCCGACCCAAAGTCGACCCGCCCCTGGAAAGTCAAACTGTGACAGCGCTCAGTTGCTCAGTTCGCCGGTCACGGGATCCAGCAGCCAGGCCGCGTCCTCGTAGCTCAGGTTGCCGCCGTCCTCACCGAAGACGACGGTGAAGTCCCGGTGGATGGCCCGGCCGTTGCGCACGGCGTCGTAGACCACGTGCAGGGTGCCGGCCACGGGAATCCGGCGTTCGGCGCGCCGCAGGATCAACAGGTCCGTGCCTTCCACCTGGAGCGTGTATTCGTAGCTCACATCGAAGGCCTCGCCGTTGGGCCGCACGCGGTGGATCACGCTCTCGCCTTCCTCCATGTGGGTACCGTTCACCAGCGAGCCGGGCTCCGCGTCATGCAGGCTGCTCAGGGCCCAGGCGCCGCTGCCACTCTTGGCGCCTTCCCGGCGCAGGTTCCAACTGCTGCCGGCAAAGGTCCGGGTGAAATCCAGGCTGCGGATCGTGCTGTCGCCGCGCTGGACCACGCACTCGCCCAACTCGTCCATGAAGTGCAGGGTGCGGGTTTGGCTCCAGCTGAAGCCCGCGTGCTCGAATTCGGCGGCACGCGCCCGGGTGATGGTCCAGAGGCAGGCGCTGGAGTCGAACACGGCCTCGTCCAACTCGCGGTCCTTGCCGCCCATGAGACTGCCGGTGGCGTCCGCGCTTCCTTCCACGTCGTTGTCCAGCGTGGACTCGAGGGATTCCAGCAGGCCGCCGGACTGCAGGGCCACGGACTCGCCCACGATCACGGCCGCGTCCTCGGTCTGCTCGGACAGGGTCAGATCTTCAGTGCTGTTCACGTTGTTGTCGTCGTCCCCGCAGCCCAGGGCCAGGGTCAGCAGGGCGAGGGGAATCCAAGAATTGCGCATGATGTCCTCCAGTTGTGTTGCCGGCTGAAACGGCAACGGCGGGGCATTATTTCCCCGCCGTTGAAGGATTGCCTGTCATGTGCGCGAATGGTGTCCGCGGGTTGTCGGGCCATGGTCCGGCGTCGCCATGGAGCTTCGCCGGCAACGGTTCAGCCGACTTCCTCTTCGCGGCCACGTGGCACTTCGCTGGCAAAGCCCAGGGTGTCCGCCACCAGGCGCATGTGTTCCAGCAGATCCTCTTCCCGCGGGGCGTCGGGATTGCGGAACACCTTCTCGATGCGGTGGATCTCGTCCACCAGCAGGTTGCGCAGGAAGCGCGTGCCGTCCGGGGTCAGACGCAGCAGGCTGTAGCGCCGGTCGCTGCCCTCGTGCCGGCTGATCAAGCCGCGCTCCACCAGCTCCTGGACAAGGGGACTGATGCGTCCCTTCTGCAGCCCCGTGCACTCGGTGAGCGTGCTGACGCAGGTGAAGGGTGAATAGCTGGTCAGGATAAGAATCTTGAGCGCCGTTGCGGGCAGATTCTCCTGCTTGGCTAGCGCGGTGATTCGGGAGGTGATGCCGCAGGTCAGTTTCAGGACCTGTTCCAGCATGCTCCATTCGCGGTTTTCCATGGTCGGCCTCAATGGGACTGCGTTTTCATAATGATCACCAATGAGCCGCAGACTCGCAAGCATTACTGTTAAATAATAGATTTTGTTTTCTGGTTTTACTCTGGGCTATGTCATTATTTATCAACCAGATACTGCGCGGTTACGAGAATGGGATGGGATCAGGAAGCGAATGGTCTTGAAAAGGCTGTTAGCGCATGGAATGGGGCGTGAGACGAACGGTGGGGCCGGTGATCCACCATGATAAAAGCCCCCGGCCGCAGGGCCGGGGGCTTCGAGGGTCAAAGAGGGTCTGGCTTACTTGACCAGGACCATCTTCTGCGTCTGGCTCTGGCCGTTGAACTGCAGGGTGTAGAAGTACACGCCCGTGCTCAACTGGCTGCCGTCGAAGGTCACCTGATGGTCGCCGCGGGCGCTCAGGCCGTTGACGAGGGTGGCCACTTCGCGGCCGGCGGTGTCGTAAACCTTCAGGCTGGCGAAACCGGCCTCAGGCAGCGTGAAGCTGATGGAGGTCGCCGGGTTGAAGGGGTTCGGCACGTTCTGGGACAGGGCGAAGCTGACCGGCTGGTCGCCAGCTTCCACCGGCGGGCAGAGGTCCTCGTACCAGATGCTGACGTGCACCTGGTCGCAGCAGGCGGCCGGGGCGTCGATCACGAAGGTGGTCTGGTCCGTGCCGGTGTTGTTGTAGTTGGAGGGATAGAGACCCGCCGAGGCATCCGTGGCAAAGTAACCCAACAGGGCGCCGTCCTTGGCCACACCCACCAGGGGCGTGCAGGTGTCGGTGTAGGCCGGGGTGACGCGCATCATCAGGCCGTAGCAACCGGTCAGGGGCTGGTAGACGTTGAACCAATATTCGCCGCCGTCCAGGTCCAGGATGCAATGGCCATTGCCGAAGCAGCCGGGGCCGGCCGCGATCATGCTGCAATAGTCGCACAGGCTGACCGTGGTGGTGAAGGCGTTGGTCTCACCCACGTAGGAGCTGAAATCGATCTCGTCGATCACGACGTCGGGCGTGTCAACCGCATTAGTCTCCCAGCAGCAGACGGCGCAGTCCATGGTCAGCAGGTATGGGCCCGGGGCGCTCCACTCGGTGTTGATCTCAACGAGGTAGAAGCCGGGGTCCATGCAGGGCAGCAGCAGCTGGCTGTCATAGCCCGTGCCACCGTCGTCGTCGTCGGCGATCAGCACGGTGCAATCTTCGTTGTAGACGCGGATCATGGGATCCAGGCCATAACCGAAGGGCGCGCGGCCGTTGGTGTCGTTGCCGTAGACGTTCAGGGTCATGGTGGTCATGGGGGCGGTCACGGTGAACCAGAAGTAGTCGTGATCGTCGTTGTCGGCGATCTCGCCGCAATAGACCTGGCCGCAGTCGATGGAGTGGGCGTAGTCGCCGCAACCGAACTCATTGGCCTCGTTGTAGGGCAGCGAGTTGGACGGGCAGGCGAAGGGCGTGAACTCGCAGCAGGTGAAGTCGATGGTGACATGGCCCGTGCCGCTGGAGTAGTCTGTGACGTAGATGTAGTAGCCCTGGCCCGCGACGAAATTGAAGTCCGTGCAGTTCAGGTAGGTCTTCCAACCCTGGGTGCTGTCGCCGTCGCGATAGAAGGCCTGGGTGAGGGCGCCGCAGGTGCCGGTGTAAATGTAGAGGTCGGAGTCGATGTCCGTGGTCGAGAACCGCGTCTCCATCGTCAGGCCCAAACCGTTGCCCACGTAATAGAACCACTCGCCACCGTCGGCGGGAATGGTGTACGTGTTGGGACCGAAGTCACAGTCGATGACCGTGGCATCTTCGCAGGTCAGCGAGCGGTTCATGTCCAAACCCGGCATCGGGCGTTTTGCCAGTTCCATCTGCTGGGCTTCAGTGACCGTCGCGGCCATGCCGGTGCTCGCCAGCAGGCCCAACAGGCCAATGCTACACAATAGGTTGCGCTTCATCGTGTGCTCCTTTTTAACAGGTTGATCGAGGTTGAAAGCAGTTTTAGGCTCTTCACAGACGGCAATCCTTGTGCCAAACAGGTTAGGATGCGAAGAGGACTGCTAGACAAGGACTTCGAATTGGGCAGTCCAGGAAGTTGTCCAGCGAGTCCGTTCAAACTGCCGGAAATCGAACAGAGCCCGTGGAGCGAGAACCAAGCCTGTCCGCTCGTGAATCCAGGCCGGTCCGAATGGTATCTTGTTGACAGACGAACAAGCATCCGGTCGGGGCAACCCGCCGCCCATCAAGAGGTTCGCATGTCCATCCAAGCCGCCAAGCGCACCCAACATATCCGCTACGCCGTGCGGGACATCATCCTGATCGCCGACGAGGCTCGCCGCCGGGGCCGCGATCTGCTCTATCTGAACATTGGCGACCCCAATCCCTACCAGTTCCGCACGCCCGAGCACATCCTGGAGGCGACGATCAAGGCCATGCGGGACAACCTGAACGGGTACAGCCCCAGTTCAGGCATCCCCGAGGCCGTGGCCGCCATCCGGCGCGACGCCGAGCGCCGCGGACTCAAGAACATCCAGGATGTGTTCATCGGGACCGGTGCCTCGGAAACCATTGAGATCGCGCTCTCGGCCCTGGTGGACCGCGGCGACAACGTCCTGCTGCCCTTTCCGGGCTATCCGCTCTACACGGCGTTGACGGCCAAACTGGAATGTGAGGGCCGGCCCTATTTCCTCGACGAAGCCAACGGCTGGCAGCCCGATCTGGCGGACATGGCGGCGCGCATCGACGAGCACACCCGGGCGATTGTGCTGATCAACCCCAACAACCCCACCGGTGGTGTCTGGAGCCGGGAGACCCTGTTGCAGATCATCGAGTTGTGCCGTCAGCACAACCTGGTGCTGCTCTCCGATGAGATCTACGACCGGCTGATCTACAACGGCCAGGAACACGTGCCCACGGCCTCCCTGGCGGACGACATCTGCATTCTCACCTTCAACGGCCTCTCAAAAAACTGGGTCGCGCCGGGCTTTCGGCTAGGCTGGTGCATCGTGTCCGGGCCGGACAAGCTGATCAAGGATTACCTGGAGGCCATGCTCAAGCTGACCCGGGCCCGCCTCTGCGCCAACCACCCGGAGCAGCACGCCATCCGCGTGGCGCTGGAGGGCGATCAAAGCCACATCCAGTCCATGAACGAGATCCTTAAGCGCCGGGCCGAGCTGGCCGGCCGCATGCTGAACCAGGTGGAGGGGATGTCGCTGATCCCGCCCGGTGGCGCCTTCTACGCCTATCCATCTCTCTACATTGAAGGGGATGACAGCGACTTCGTCCGCCAGTTGATCCTCGACACGGGCGTGGTGGTGGTGCCGGGGTCCGGTTTCGGCCAGCGGCCCGGGACGAGTCATTTCCGACTGGTCACACTGCCCGACGACGAAACCCTGCGCAAAGCCTTCGAACGCATCGGCAACTTCGTCACGGCTTGGCGCGCGCGCTGAGCAACACTGTCCTGTGAAAAATCAGGCGTCCCGGCCCCAAGCTGGGGCGCCTTGTCTTTTCTGGACTTGGCCGCCTGTTCCGCGAGCCTGAGTTGTTCAATTCTGAGCAGAGCCGTCGGGAGTTGAACAGCCCGCCGAGATTGACGCGAGGTCCAGGAAAGGCAAGGGCTTGGCTCTCAACAGGGTCACCAACTAAAGTTGACTGGCACGGCTCTTGCGCAGTCTTATCCCCGAGGGCTGGGTCCTTCAGAAAAGAATGGTTCCGGGTGCTGAATGGAAAAGATTTTCGAAGTCCACAGCTTCGATCTGGGTAATTCGCCCGCCATTAGGCAGATGGCGCGTCGAGTTGCCTTTCATTCCAATCTCCTCATTTCCTCACCCGTATTTCTGATTTTGCTATTGGTTCTCTGTCTGTTCGGCATGTAACCGGAACCAAGCCGCTATCTTTTTCTGAGGGGCCCGTCCTCGTTTCAAAATCAGAAATGATTCGTTTCCGCATATCCGTTTTTTCGCCTTGGTGACCACACCAGGGCCGATGTGCGTATGGGACTGAGGCTTTTTCCTGACCAAACAAGCATCAGCCGTTCAGGGGCCAACTCCTGTTCAATCTGTTCGAAACCGGGCGTGCGTAGCGGCCGAGCACCGGGAGTCAGCGGATCCACTTGCCTGATCAGGGGTTATGCGGCAAGTTGGGGATGCTGATACGAGCAGGGAACAAGATAGGCGACCGATCCTGGACAGCGAGCAAAATCAGAACACGTTCGGGCTTGCTTGAGCGTGCGAGGAAGTGCTTGTTAGTCTTATAGTTACAAGAAGCCCATTCGACTCGAACTCTTGGCACGTGGGTTGCTCTGAGTTCCAGCGAATGGGTTTCTTGTTGAGAAGGGTTTTCGACGGATACCCCCTACGGAAAGCAACACCCCCATGTTGTTTTCTGCTCAAACACCCCCTTCTCGACACCACCGTTTGATTTTGCTAATTCACCGTCCGTCGGTGACCCGCCGCTATCAACAAGAAATCCTTCAGGAACGGGGCCTCCCAGGCCCCGTTTTCCGTTTCGCTCACCAAGACAAGCTCACCGAGACTAGCTCACGAAGAGCGGGAAGAGGAACGAAGCTCACGAAGCGTCTTCGGGATTAACAACGGTGCGTGTTCGCCCATGAGTCCGGCGCTCGAATCCAAGCCGGTGGGCAGTCTGCTCTCTAATCCTCTAATCCTCTAATCCTCTACTCCTCTGATCCCTCTTCCTCCCTTCGTTCTCCTCCGTGTCCTTCGTGTCCTCTGTGTCCTCAGTGTTGAAAGTGTCTCGGCGCAAGAGACAAGCTCACCACGAGGAGCAGAAAGCAGCCCGATCCGCCATGTGACGAACCGGGCTGCTGTCGCAAACCGGATGAGACGGGCGCTAGCGCGTGGGCGGCGTGGTCAGCAGAGTCCCGCGCTGGCCCGGAATCTCGCTCTCCGTGCGCCAAGGCAGGTTCTGGCCGTCTTCCAGGAGAACGCCATTTGAGTCCACGGCCACCAGACGGAGAAACCCTCCGTTCAACCATCCCAATCCGCCGTAGTACAGCTCGCCACCCGACCCCACGAAGGAGGCGGGCAGGATTTCGGTGTAGGGAACGCTGAAGTCATAGGGGTTCTGCTGCACGGTCAGCAAGAGGTAGTGGTCCACCACCAGCGGATTGCCGTAGATGTTCGTGGTGACCGGCGTGAAATCGATGTGGACCGTGGCCATGCCCTCACTGAAGTTCACGGGTGTGAGGCGCAGGTCGTTGACCGCCACCACCACGCGAGGCAGGGGATGGAGCAGGTAGGTGAGACCGTTGGCCAGTTGCCCGCCCGCCCCGTTGAAATTCACCTGCATGGCGCTGCTGCCCAAGGGATGCTGCAGACCCACTGTGGCGCTGGAGACCGCTTGGTTGCCTAGGAGTCTGTCGGGCTTGGACCTTGGATGGGATTCGCGTCCCAGTCGAGGCC
>DYSB01000059.1 GCA_020726405.1 Acetofilamentum sp.
CCAGCGTGGACGTCACGTAGGAGTTGTTGCCGCCCGCTCCGACAGTCCAGGTCCCCGTCCCGGTCTTGGTGCAGCCGCGCGCCGAGTAGCAGTTGACCGCGGTGAGGCTGGCGACGGTCGACCCGTTCGCGGCCGTGAAGAGGTAGCCTGTGGAGTCGGGCTGGCCGCAGTTGGTCAGACTGACGGCGCCCGCCGCAATCCCGGCGAAGGACGCGGCCAGAGGCTCGTTTGCCGCAGTGGCCCGGCAGTCGACCGCGGCGAACGTCGAGTTGGCGTCTGCCGGATACCACAGCTTGTACGTGCTACGACAGCGGAACATGATCACGCTCCTGGGCGGGTAATACCAGACCCCGCCAGAGCTAGCGCCCGCAGTCGTCAGGTCGCAGTCCGTGAGGGTCCACGTCCCGGTGCTGACACCGCCCCAATACTTCAGGAATGCCAGTCCCGCGCCGGTCTTGGCCGTGGTGCAGCGCGTCATCGTCAGTCCCTCGGCGCCGTTGCCGATGGCGAACCAAGTGACGGCCGCCCCGGTGGCCCGCAGGATGCAGTCCGTGAGCGACACGCCTGAGTTGATCCCGAGGTTGACGCAGCGGGCGAAGTTGCTTCCGTACGCGATGGTCACGCCGGAGATGGCGACGTTGGCGGCCAGGGTCAGCATGTAGGTGACGCGGGCCGCGACGTCCGAGAACACCACCGTCCCGCCCGAGTTGTTGACGACCTGCTGCCCGGCCTTGAAGGTCGCGACGGTATCGGGGTACGTCCCCGGCTCAATGATGCTGATGGTATCGCCGGCCGCTGCGCCCGCCGTAGCCGCGCCAAGCGTGGTGTAGTCGGCAGGCAGGGTGAGGGCGAGGGTCTTAGTCGCCATGGGGCACCTTCACCTCCGGCTCGCGCGCTGGGGCGACGGCCTTGACGGAGGCGCCCTTGACCATGAGCGTGTCGAGCGATCCAGCAGGGGGCTTCGGGCGACGCAGCAACGCGAACGGTGGCACGCCCGCGCCGTCGCGGACCTCCAGGCGCCCCCATGCAAATCCGTCCTCGCGGACTGCCATTACCTGCCCGGTCTTGTGTAGGTACAGGATCTCCAAGTCACGACCTCTCGTCCTCGGCGTAGTAGAACAGCGGGGAGAAGGTGATGTTGCCCCCCGGATTGGTGGTGGTCGAGACGATCTCGACGAAGACGTACTTGCGCTTGGTGCGGAACTCCGGCATGGGCAGGCCCATCTCGACGGCGTCCTTGCTGATGGTCATGGACGGGACGACCAGGCCGCAGGACTTGGCGACCATCTGTGTGCGCGTATCGCCAGCGGCCGGCAAGTCGTCGGACTCCCACACTGCGATGATGTAGTTCCAGTCGGCGGCGCCCGCGTGCTTGATGCCCAGGGTGGCAAGGGAGAAGGTGGACGCCAGGGGCACCTTGATGATCTTGACGATGGCGGCGGTGACGCCCGCGTTGAACAGGTAGACGCCCGCGCCTGTGTCGGCGACGGCGGGGTTGGCGACGGAAAGCCACTCGGTGGCGTTGGGGGTGACGACGCGCTTGGTTGCCATGAGCGGGACTCCTACTACGCCGTTTCTACGAGCATCCAGACATCGACTGTGGATGCAGAGCCGGCGGTTGTGATGTACTTCTCGACCCATATCGCGCCATCCAGGATGGCCGTTTGCGTGGAGTCCAATACGATCAATGCAACCTTTGCCTTGGGCTGCTTGGTCGCGTCGTTGATCACCCCTGCACCATTGGTCTGATCGCCAGGGTAATAACGGGCTCTCGGCGCGGTGGGATCGTCCACCCAAATCCCGACGGGAGCGTTGTTGCTCTTCCACGCGAGGGCGTAGAGTTTATTGGCTATGTGTGGCACCGGGTAGAGCTGACGACCATTGCCGTCTGGCAAGGTGACCGTGAAGGCGATTGCGCGTGCTGTCGTCGTCGGCGCCGCAAAGTCAAGGAATGCCGAAAATGGAGCGGCGGCGGTGAAGCCTTCGCTGTTCACATCCACGAGTGAAACCGAAGCCTTATACGTGGTCGCCATTCGAGCCTCCGTGAAGAATTTACAAGGGCCGCGCCCCTATGTCAACAGGCATTACATGTATCGCCGCGATACACTATCGGGGCGGGGGGCCGAACCGCTGGAGCCGCTTGATCAACTCCTGCGTCTCCTCCGTCTCCCTCTCTCTCGCGCCCTCCGTCGCCTCGGTGCGGTACGGCTCGTTGGCCGCGGCGAAGCCCTGGACCGTCGCCCGCCGCGTGCTCCCGATCTGCGCCTCCAGCATGTCCGCGTAGACGCCCCACTTGTATACGGCAAGCGCGGTTGGCGTGTACTCGCGGGTGACGGGGGACACGAGGCTAAGCAAAGCGTCGCCCATCTTCATCTGTGGCCCCAACAGGCCCTTCGTCTCGCCCGTGCGGGCGCGCTCGATGCGACCCGCGCCGAAGCCCAGCGCACCGGGGAGGATGAACTGCGCGAGGAGCCAGCCCCGTTCGGCGGCCGTCAACTCCTTCATGCCCTGCTTGCCCGTCACCATCGGCGTCAACGTGGGCAGGATGGACATCTCACCCGGAATCAACCCCTGGGGCAAGCGTGGCCCGCGCGACTTCAGCGGGTCGAAGTCGTTGATCAACTGGAACCAGGAGGCCATGTAGTTGACGCGCGACGTGTTGGTGATCATGTACTCTTGGCCGGTGCGCCCCGGTTGGAGGGAGAACACGGGTTGCTGGCGCTGCGTCTCAGTGAGGGAGCGCACGGTCGTGCCCAGTTTCTCGCGCGACGACCCCGACCTCACCATGGCCTGGAACCAGTTCTCGCGCCACACGTCGGCGAGGCTGGCCGCTGCCACGTACAGCAGGGGGTTGGCCGACATGTGCTGCCGGGTGAGGCTCAACTGCTTCAACGACCATGTGATGAAGGGGGAGAACACAGCCGCGCCGATGGGGTTGGTACGTGCCCACTTCACGGCGCCCCACACGTCGCTGTAGTCGAACAGCATGCGCTCGGCGAAGGCGGCCCCTTCGCGCCTGACGTTGAAGTCCTGCCTGAACAGGTTGTACATGTGGCGCAGCGCCACCTGTTCGGAGTCGCCGAGCAACTTCAGCGTGCGGGGGATGGTGTCGCCTAGGGTGTCCTTCAGGTCCGCGAGCGCCCGCATGGGCGACTTGATGCCCGTGGCCTGCATGTGGGAGGCGATGACAGCAGCGTAGGACGGCGCCCTGGGGCCTAACACCGCGACCTCGGCCACTATCTCGGGGGGCACGCTCGCTTGGCGCCCAACTGACTCTGCGCCACGGCGGAAGCGGGTGGCTTCCTGCACGTAGGCCGCGAATAGGCGCGTCTTGGCGAACACCTCGCTGTTCTGGTACAGGCGGGTCATGAAGTCCGAGTAGGCCTGCGCCCCGTGGACGCCCTGGGCCAAGCCGGGCTTCTCCCACCACGCCTTGCCCTTCGTCGCGGCGATCTCCCCGCGGGCCATCTCGCTCACCATGCTCAGGTCGGACAGGTCGCGGCCCGACATCTCGCGGGCGACGTAGGTACGGCCACCGACGCCGATGCCCTCGGCCGCCGTGGCGATATTCTCCAGGCCGAAGCCCTCGACCGGCTTGCTGCCCCGGTAGACGCCCCGGTGGTGCAGGCCCATGTGCTCAAGCACGGTGGGGGCCAAGCGCGCCGCCAGCCGCCCTATCGGGGTCAACTGCATCACCTGCTCGTTGACGAAGATATTGCCGATGGTGGTCGGGGGGTTGAGCACCGTCTTCAGTTTCTTCCACGCCGACACCATGCGCGTGGAGAGATTGGATGCGGTGTCCCAAGTGTGGCGCGGCTCGATGATGCCCATCAAGCGGGCGGCGTCCTCGCTCATGACCTTGCCGCGCAGGTCGCCGAACACGGCATTGTCGGGGACGAGACGGTAGAACTCGCCGTCCGGACCGATGAACCGCTCCATGCCCGCCACCTGGCGGAAGTCTCCGGCCACCTGCCCAGATTCGCGCGAGCGCTCCGTGGCGCCCTTCTCCCCGCGCTGCATCCCGCGCGTGATGCGGGTGTACTTGGACCCGTCCGGTGCAATCCAGTCGCCGGTCTTGTCCTTGAAGCCAGCGGTAGAGGCCACTTCGGACAGCGTGGCGGCGGTGTTGTACGCCTGCATCTGGTGGCGCTGGAAGGCCATGCGCTGGATGGCGTCCAACTCGCGCAGGATGAGGTTCTGGACGCGGGTGCCAACCTCGGTCTGCCCCTTGCGTGCCTTGCCCGTGCGAGGGTTGGCGCGGGGCTCGTCGTACACGCTGATGAGCCGGCCGGCCTCGGCCGCCGCCTGCCAGCGGTCCACGTTGTACTTGGTGTTCAACTCCGGCATGTACTCGTTCAGCCGGTACAGGGCGCCGGGGGTGTTGAAGAAGCCGGCGCGCCACAACTCGTTGAACTGGCCGATGCGTTCCGCCTGCAACCCGGACAACAGTTGGTCCAGCACCGTGTCCCCCATGGCGTGACGCAGCACGCGCTCGGTGGGGGTCAGGGAGGCGGGGTCAGCTTCCAGGATGCGCCGTGCGTCGGGCGTGCGGCGCAGGTCTTCCATGACGGACGACAGAGGGAGCTTCGACCAGTCGTCTCCGATCAAGTCGGCGACGGGGTTGGGCACGTCCTTGGCCACGGACTCCAGGCGCTCGAAGCGGGCGGTCTCCAGCGGCGCGCGCGCCTCACTCGGCTTGCGGGGCTTGGCACGTGCCTCCGCCACCATCCCAGGCAGGTCCCGCCCTTTGAGCGCGGCCTTGTGAACCAGGGCGCTGCCCAAGATCCAGGATGGGTACAGGTACGTCGGCGTCTCGCCCAGCGTGCCGTCTCGGGCCGCCTCGTTGACCTCGCGGGCGACGATGGACTCGGCGTCGCGGACGGCGTTGACCAACTCTAGGGCGCGCTCATGGTCGGTGGCGCGCGACTCGGTGGCGCGCGACTCGGTGACGCGTTCGCTTGGCGTTCGGGTCACGCCTCGCGGGATGGGCTCTGCCGCGGCTGCTGCGCGCTTCTGTAGCGACTCCCAGCCCTTCAGGGGGTCGAGGAATGGGATGGGCACCGTCTTGCCCGGCGCTACCTCGCGGGTCTCCTTGGGGAAGCGCAGGCCGATACGGGCCGCCTCGCTGCCTGCCGCTGCCTGCTGCGTGCCCTTGCCTGCCGGGGTGGGGGCGCCAGTGCCACGCCGGTATTCCTGCTGTAAGGCCTCTACCAGTGCCTCGTCCGAGCGGAAGGCGCGGACCTGCCGCACGCCTGCCGCTGCCCGCAAGGTGGCGGGGATGGGCACTTGCCCGTCGCTGGCTATCTCAATAGCCCGTGCCACGCGCATGGCGGGGTCAAGCGCCGCTGCCGCGAGCGGACGCAGGGCATGACCGTAGGTGCCGTCCTCTACGCGCTCCAGGATGTGATCCGTCGTCGCGCGGAAGAACTTGAGTTGGCCCTTGTCCCAGCCGAGTTCGGCCAGTTGGGAGTCGGGCATGGCGGCAACGGCCCGCAACTGGGCAACGAAGTCGCCCTCCAGGTTGTCGGCCGCCAGTTCGCGCGTGAGTTCCCGGCGACGCGCAATGATCTCCTGTGCGCGCGGGCTCATGGCGTCAGCGTACGTCGCCAACTTGCCCGCAACGTCCTGGTAGAAGTAGCCGGTGGCGCCCTTCACGTAGTCGGCGTTCACCGCCCGCTTGAAGTCCCGGGCGGCGGCCTTCAATTCCTTGGGCATCGCCCCTTGGGTGGCCTCGGATAAGGCAACCACGCTGTCCACCCAGGCCACGTACCGGCGGGGGTCGGTGGACAACTCCACGCGCCCCGGGGCCTTCTCGCGCATCACCCCCAACTGCCGGGCCACGTCCCCAGTCGCCGCGTGCGGCTCGACCTCGGGCATGAACTCGTCAGTGAACGTCTTGATACGCTCCAAGGCCAGGTTGGCAACGCCTCGCGCCGCGAAGTGCTCCGCCCGGTAGCCCGCGTCGGCGTCCATGCGGATCTCTTCCAGGCGCTCGCCGTGCAGGCGCTTCCACTCGCGCCACGGGACGGAGATCCACTCCATGAAGTTCTTGCGGGCGTCCAGGCTGGACGCGTCACCGGCCTTGGCCTTCGTCGCTCCGCCGCGCAGGTAGGCGTCCTTGGACTTCTCGAACAGGTGCTCCAAAAAACCGACGGGGCGGAATTTGTAGGAGAGTTCAAGGGTGCGCTGAAGGCCGCGCTCCACCTTGCCGGGGGGAAACTCTTCCTTGAGGATGTTCGCTGCCGGGCGCACGGGCTCGGCGTACTCCCCGCGCGCGACTGCCTCAGCCGCAGCCTTCGTCTCCTGGACGTGCCGCGCCGCTGCCCCTTTTGCGCGTACGTTGCCAAGCCCCTTGGCCCCTGACTCTACGGCGCGCACGGTGAGTTGCTTGCCGCCGCCCAGGATGAACAGGGTGTCAATGGGACGCAGGAAAAACACTGCGCCGCCCTTGTCTGCCAGGTCGGCCAGCCACCCCACCACCATGTCGGCCATGCCCCATGTCACTTCGGCGGGGGCTTGGAGCAAGTGCTCCATCAACCCGGCGAAGTCAGGCCTTGTGGCGTGTGCCTGCTGGGCGATCTCACCCACATTGACCAGGTTCTCAAAGGTGGGTTGGAAGTCAGGCCCAAGGGCCGTCACGTCCACGATGACGTTGTTCTGCGGGGGTCTGAGCGGGTCACGCGGCGCGGGGGCTTGCAGGTCCAGCATACCCGTCTTGCCGTAGCCGTAGGAACCGTAGGCGTCTTCGCTGCGCCCGCTGCCCCCGAGACGCGTCGCCCGCAACAGCACGTCGGCAGGCGTCTCCGTGGCGACGGTCCTGCCCTCCAGCCCATCGCCACCCACGGCGGACGGCCCGGCGCCACCCACGGCGGACGGCCCGAAGTCGAAGATGTCTACACTCTGCCGTCCCCCTTGTGTTGTCGTCGGGGGAGGCTCCCGAGGCGTCAGCGTCAGTGTCACGCCCGCCGCCTTGAGTGCTTCGTTCGTCTGGTACTTGTGGGCGTCCACGTCGGCTAGGTATTGCTGTGTCCCGTGGATGAGGGACACGCCGGGCAAGCCAACCGTCTTGAACGCCGCCACCATCAAGCCTGCGTCGGCGGCGTCGGACAGGGAGAACGAGGCGGGGAGTACGCGGGTGGCGTACTTGCCCCAACGAGCCGCCTTGCGGTAGGCCCAAGAGTCGCCATTGGCCTCTGACGCCTTCTCCTCTTCGTCGATCACCGCGAGTTCACGCAGGCCGTCTTCGTAGGCCGAGTGGAAGGCTTGAGCGGTACGCTGGGGGATCGCGTCAGGGTCCGGCATATCCTCCAGTCTGAGCCCGACGGAACTGAAGTCGGGCGGGGGAACAAGCGCCGCAGTGGTGCGGGCGGCCTCAGCGTCTATGTCGCGCAGGGGTGGCATAGCAAAGGCGGCCTGAGCCGGCGCCGCTCCCATGGACTTGGCCCAGGCGTCAGCATCAAAAGCCGCGGTTGGTTCCTCTGTGGCGGCCTGAGCCGGCGCCGCTCCCATGGACTTGGCCCAGGCGTCAGCGTCAAAAGCCGCGGTTGGTTCCTCTGTGGCGGTCTGAGCCGGCGCCGCTCCCATGGACTTGGCCCAGGCGTCAGCGTCAAAAGCCGCGGTTGGTTCCTCTGTGGCGGTCTGAGCCGGCGCCGCTCCCATGGACTTGGCCCAGGCGTCAGCGTCGAACTTCATTCAAAGCTTCCTCTCATTCCATACGCCAAGATCTGCTCCATGAGATTACCCTGCTGGCTTAGGTCAGCATTCGGGTTCGCCTTTGCGTAGTCGATGGTGGCCTTGAATGCAGCCATGTGCGCCTTGATCTTACGCATGGCGTTCTCATCCCCGGCGGCTTCTGCGTCCTTGTAGCCGATGGCCAGTTCGGCGGCTACGGGCGCCACAAGAAAGTCGAGCGTCTTTGCGCCCGCCGCACCGAGCCTGCCCTTGGTAGTGGCCGCGCCAATCAGGTTGAACGCCGCATCGACGCCCGACTTGGCGCCCTCAATGCTCCCTGTGACGCCCGCGCCGCGGTTCGCGGGTTCCGGGTACGGTTCGTTTGCGTCGCGCCACTTGCCCACCAACTCGGCGCGCTTCTTGCTGCCGGCCTGCGCGAGTGCATCCGCGGTGACGACGCCCTCCAAGCCCGGGACGAACCGTTTGACGTGACCGGAGGTGAGGTCCACGATGGCCTTGACGCGGGCCGTCTGTTCCGCCGTCCACTTGTTCGGGTCCGTCTCGCCGCCGGTGACTTGTGCCGTCATCTCGGCGCCCTTCTCTAGTACCACATTGGCGACGTCCAAGTTGACGCGGCGGTAGTCGGCTCCCGCTTGTGTTCCGGAGCGCTTCGTGGCCTCCAACTCGGACACGGCCTTCATGTACCTGTCGGCCGCCTCGGACGTCACCTTCGTCATGGTGTCGTTGTACTTCGTCACGTCGTCGTTGTACGCCTGAAGGGCTGCGGTGTTGCCCGCCTGCAACAGTCCGACGTTCTTCTGGGCCGCAAGCGCGGCGTCCATCTGCTTCTGCGTCACAGGGGGGATGAAATTCTTGCCGGACGCGGCCTCTTCGGCCGTCCGATTGATGGACATCATCGGCCCGATTCGCTGGGCGCTGCCGGCCTTGGACACCACGGCGCCAGATCTCGCGGAGTAGTCGCGCAGACGCGGGACGATGGGCTTCTCTGGCAGGGACACATCAGGCATCGCGCCCAATTGGGGCTGCCAGGGGTTGCGCTCAAGCGTCCTGAGTCCTCCATCCCGTGGCGGTATGGGCTGCGCCGGGGGCGGGTTCGTGCCGCGTCGCAACGCGATGCCGGCGCCCGCCTCCAAGGTCGGACGCGGAGCAGGCGGCCGCATCTGCCCGGGGGCACCGACCGGGGGCGCCTGTTGCGCCATCGGCTGCATGCCAGCGACGACCATGCGCCCGTCCTCCATCGCCAACTGCTGGCCCTCGGGGGTCATTGGGATGGGGGCGTTCTCGTACTCCCACAGCGCCTTCCTGCGCGCCTCCAGGGTCTCCATGGCGTCGGTGGCCTGCGCCCGGGTCAACTGCGTTCTCGCCGCCTCCATATCCGTAGGCAGGTACTTCTCCCGCAGGTAGGGAATCAGCGCCCCGGTGGCCTGCAAGGCAGGCGTCACCACGAGTCCCTGCAACAGCATGTTCTCGCGCTGGGCGGCAATGGCGCGCTCCTGGGCCTCGCGCTGCTGCCTCAGTTCGGCGATGCGGGGGATGTAGGGCATGGAAGCCTCCTAGTGAACATGGTAGCCGCCGGCAAAGCCCGGCAAAACGCTCCGTTCCGTCAACTGCCCGTCCTCGTTTACCGTGTAGTATTTGCCGGTGCTGGGGTCGCGGTATACAGTACCCCAGGCCGAGCCGGTGAAGTACGTCAACTGGTCTACGTTTACGCCAGCACTGGCGCCTGCGGCGTCCCGGGCCGCGAAGAACTTGGCGAGGATTTCCGCCGGGTCGCCGCCTTCGGCAACGGCCTTAGCGATGTCGCTGTACATCTGCGACAACTCGTCAGTCGGGATGTTCATGTCCGCTGGTAGTCCCGTAAGTATGGACGCAAGCTCGCTCAGGGTAGAAGCCTGCGCCGCCATTCCCTGTAGCCTCAACTCCTCCTCGCGCTGCGCGAGCGTCTTGAGGGCGTATTCCTGCTGGAACTTCAGGTTCTCGGACTCCAACTGGAACTGCGCCAACTTCGAGGCGATCTCCGCCTGGGCCTTGGAGTCGATCTGCGCCATGGCCATCTGCTCCGCGCCGCTGCCTGACAGGCCCAGGCGCCCGTAGTAGTCGCTCACTTGCGCCTGCTGCATCTGCGCCGCGCGGTTCACCCCGCTCATGATGCCCTGCTTCTGCGTCTCGATGGATTCGGGGCTGTACCCCGGCGTTGGCGAGGGTGGTGTCGATGCGCTCTGTTGTTGGTCCGACTGCTGCGTAGTGGGGGCAGGCGACGTGTCAGGACGCTGCTCGGGCGTTCCGATCTGATCCTGCGTGTAGTTGGTATTGGTGCCCGAACCTGGTTGAGGGACTGCTTCGTTTCCGGTGCCCCACACAACGTCTCCCGTGCTGTACAGCGGTCGCGACGGGGCATACGCCGGGGCCTGGGGCGCCTGCTGGCCCATGCCCAACACGGCCCCGAAGTTGGACCGAGGCGCCACCGCCGGGGCCTGCCGCTGGGGCATGGACGCCGCCACTGGGGGCAGGCTCATGGTCCCGGTCTGCGCCACCGGGGACGCGGGCATGGTCGAGGCCTGGGGCTGTACGAGGTTGCGTGGCAGGTACAGCGTCTCACCGCCCGGCAAGCCGATGGAGTTGCTGGGCATGACCGGCGCACCACCCATCGGGGCCTTGGCCGCATTGGACAGCCGAGTCCCCGCCTTGTATTCGTTGGCCTTGCTGGGCATGTCAGGTCTCCTGAAGGGTGTAGGTGATCTCGCCGCTCAATATGGTGCCTCTGTAGTCGCAACCTGCCGCCGCGGTGAAGTCCACGGCAAAATGCGTGTATGATCCTATTGCCCAAGCAGTAGTGTCCTCTACAGCCGTAAGTCCAACGGCACTCGGTAGAACCTTGGGAGCCCAGTTGGTCAAGTCGGTGCCCACGAAAGCCACCGCATCGACAAACGATAGGCACCCCCTCACCGTGATGGCCATCTGTGCTACCGCCGCCGTTCCTACTGCCGACGCAATGAGTCGGGTAAGGGTCTCCGTGCCGGTGGCGACGTTCGCAGGCCGCGCAATGACGGTTCGGTGTGTAGTGCCCCCCAATACCGTCCCCACGCCACAGGAAAACGGCACATGCACCATCTTGGCCTTGAGGTTCGCCGTGTCGATCTGCCCGTTGATGACGTTCGCCAGCGACTTGAAGTTGTCGTTCACCGCAGTCGGCGTCAGGGCGTCGCTGCTCCCGATGGTGGTGATCACAGCGGTGGTCATACCCTCACCTCTACGTCTGCGTAGTTGCAGTAGGAGCGGTAGGTCGCGCCCGCGATGACGCCCGCCTGCCCTGCCTCCATCTCAAGCCCCGTCGCCCCCTGAAAAGAGACGTAGTGCCGCGCGGCAGGCACGCGCCCCAGGTAGCAGGCGGCAACGTGCCCGCTCGTCAAGCCGTCAGCGAACCAGACGAAGTTCTGCGCCGCTGCCACACCCGAGTCGGGCACGAAGTAGCACCCGTGGACGTGGCACCCGTTGTTGTGGATCTGCAACGGGATCGCCTTGGCCGTGTCCACCTTCGTGAACGCCACGTCGGCGATGCTGAAGTCGTCGTCCTGCACGTCCACCAGGGCTTGCGTGTGCGTATCCTCGGACACCAGCGTCACGCCAGCCAGCGAGCCCGGCTTGCTCACGAGGATCGTGGCCGTGCCGTACAGGTGGAGGAAGGCCTGCGGCGTCCCGTACAGTTCCACCTCGCGGTCGAACCGGATCAGGCCGTGCAGGAAGTGGTGACCGTCAGCCAGGCGCAGGGACAGCACGTTCAATGGCAGGGAGTGCAAGCGCGCTTCGATGCACTCGCCCGGACGCACCACGGCGCTGTCGTCGCCCCACACCCGGCGGTACTCGAACGCGCTAGGTGTTCGACTAGACGGCCCGAACAACGCCAATGTCCACCTCCGCCGAGATCAGGTTGAGCGCAGGCTTGCACGTCGCGTTGCGCTTGTCGTAGTACGTCACGCGGAACCAGCGGCCCGAGGCCCAATTGATGGCCGCATCCAACACCACGTAGTCAGGCTTGGCCCACACCCGCGTGCCGTCCCACGTCTCGCCCGTCATGCCCCAGTGCGGGCGCTTCTCCTCCCTGCGCACCAACTCGGTAGTCGTCGCCTGGGTGGTGGACGGGTAGGGGTTGGGGCTCGACAACTGCGCCGCGGTCAAGACTTGGTTGCTGCCCCCCTCGCCCTCCACGTAGATGCGGGCCGCGCCGTTGTCCACGAAGACGTTCTCGGCGAGGGTGGCGCGCAGCACCGGGGCGTTCTTGACGTTGTAGTCGGACAGCATGTAGGCCGGCGTCACGCGGACGGAGTGGATGTCCAGGCCGTTCTCCGCCAGATCCCACGTGTCCACGTGCGTCGCGTGGTTGTGCAGGCGATAGTACAGGTAATCCAGTTCCCCATCCCACAAGCGCCAGACGCCGATATCGTTGCAGAAGTAGATGTCTGTCTGCGAGTCGCCGAAACGCGCAGTGGCGATGTCCGTGAAGCAGAAGGCGCTAGAGAAGAACTGCTCGATGTTGACCACCGCCCCTGTGTAGGACTGCACGTACCGCCGCGTCGTGCCCGGCAACACGTCCGTCCCCTTGTGCAGGAACACCCGGTCGTACCTGTAGTCCCACACGATCAGCAGGTCGTTGGTGCAGTAGGAACCAACCGTCGTGACGGCACACCCGTACCACCCGCGCGTGCAGTCGTTGAACGAGCGGGCTAGGTGCAGGCGGTCGAAGTCCACCCGCCACGGCAGGCCCAGCTGCGCCTCCACGCCCGCTAGGGGCACCGGCAGCGGCGACTTCATCGTGCCCTTGAACAACGCGTCCAGTGCGGGGGACGTCACCACCTTCTCTTCGGCGGCCGTCTGCGCCACCAATCCGGCGCGGTTGACGAACACGATCCGCTCGTCCAACTCCTGCACACTGTAGGGCGCGCTGGTGCCGTACTGGTGACGCTTGATGCTCTGCTGGCCCAGCGTGGCGATGTCCACCGCCAGCGCCCCGTCGTCGAACAGGATGTTCACGCTGTCGCCAGTGGACGCGACGGCCGTGATGATGCGGTTGTTGGGCGCGAAGAACGAAGAGTACAGCGCGCGCACCCCCAGCGGGTTCTCCGACTCGCTGAACACCACGCTGCGCTCATCCAACTGCAACGACAGCATGTCCGGCGAGATACGGCGCTGAGGGATGGACTCCTGGATCGGGTCGAACGGCACGGTGCCGGCGAACCACTGCGCCCGCGTCGGAACGTACCATGTTGCGCTGCCGATGGTGAACACGCGCCCCGGCCCGAAGTTGCCCGTCAGGTAGCCGTAGATGGAGGTGAAGTCGCCTGCCGCCCAAGCGCCTGAGTTGCCTGCGAACAGGCCGTTGGTCAACACTCCGTCGATGGTGTCGGCGATGACGTCGGAGCGTAATACGTTCTTGGCGAATCGTACCATTCCCGACGAGTGGCCCGCGCAGTAAATGTACTCCCGATCCTCGAAAAACCGCGCCTCCCACGGGGCGGGTTCCGCAACGACGGGGATCTTGCCTACCCCGATGCGGCGATTGGCCGGCGTCGGCGCTGTAGCATAGCGCTCATAGGCCGGGTCCAGCACGACAATGACGATATTCCCCCGCGCCAGTGCTACGGTCCCGTAGCGATGGGCCAGGTTGCCCGCCTTGATCACGTCGGCGGCATAGATCAGCCGCGTCTGCCCATTGAGCGCCTTGAAGGCATAGACGCCGCGGTAGGTCAATAGGTGGTCGACGCCCCCCGATGGCGCGTCCAGAGCCACGATACCCGGGCGCACGGCATACCGCTTGTCGCCGTCGAACCACCCGTTGACGTCCAAGTAGGCGTCCTTGGACGGGTCCGCGTGCATGTCCGAGGCGACCATGCCCCCGATGGGCGTATGCTGAACCTGCTGCGTTGCCACTCAAGCCTCATCGGTACTTGGGGTCCAGCTCCGTGTAGCCCAGGTCGTCGGGACGCCGCTGAAGCAGGTCGCCCAACTTCTCGGCGGCGGTGGCGTAGGCCACGTGCGCCAGTTGCATTTCCTGCACCCGCCTCGTGAAGGTGCAGAACAACTCGGCTGCGCGGTACACCACCAGCAACTCGGCCGGAGCGACCATGCCCCCCAGCACGAGGTCGGTGTCGTCGTTGAGGAGTTGAAGCGCCACCCACTCGGCGTACAGGTACATGGCCGTCGAAGGCACGGGGTGGATCTCCAATTCGTTGTTCACCAAGCGCCACCCGGCGCGGGGAGCGTACTCCCAGCCGGTAGACGTGATGGTAGTCGGCGCGCCAGAGGGCGACGTGAAGCCGTCCGCTCGTACCGTAGCACCACGGCCAAGTTGCTCCGCGCCCGTGAAGGGGTCCAGGGTGTAAACGGGGTTGGTCACGGACGGGTCAGCGTCCTGACTCAGCGCCCCGATGGATCTCATCTTCAGGATGGAACCGTTGGCCGCCGTGTCCAGCGCCGTGTCGATGTTCAGGCGCAGGGTGTCCGATGGGTAGGTGAACCGCTTGCGGCGGATGAACAGGCGGGAGTCCAGGTTCATGACTAGGGCCTGGACTTCTTGGTTGGCCGTCTGAACTGCAAGGTTGAGCAGGCGCACGGGGTCACGGCCTCCAACGGCGTAGTTGTCCTGGAGACCAGCCATATCCAGGGCGAGTTCGCGGCAGTCCTTGCGGTTCACGGCACGCTCCTGCGGTCCATGATCGGCCCGTAGAACTTGCCGCCGCCGTTCGGCCCCCTGCCGTCTGTGCGGTCACGCATGTCCCTCTCGATTTCCTCTCTATGGGGCCACAGTTGGGCCATGCGCGCGTCGTGGGTCTGGTCCTGGTAGGCAGCCAGGGCGGCGCCCTTGTCGTCCTCATGGGCCTTCACTGGCGTCACCTGGCCGTTGCGCATTTTCCATAGGTTGCGTCGCACTGCGTCTACCACGCCCCCTACGGACAGGGGGCCGGCCGTTCGGAAGTAGACGAACGGTCTCGGCCCCGCTGCCAGTCGCAGGGTAACGACGTGTTGCTGTCGTTCGCCGTCGAAGTACAGATCAAGGCGCTTGTCCGTCGCGTGCAGTGCTCGGTTGATCGCTCTCACCGAAGATGTCTGCATGGGTCGGATCAGGTAGGCCATGAACTCCTCCGATCAGGCGTCGGCCTCGGTGGACAGGGACGGGTACTTCTGGCCGCAGGGCTTGGCCACGTGGTATCGGACGTGCGCTACGAACTGCCCGGTCGCCGCGGCCGCCGCCGCCGCCGTGGTCGTGATCTTGAAGGTCACGGGGCCACAGATGGTACGCTCGGCCTCGGTGTCGCTGTCCGCGTGCCAGGTCAACAGAGCGTTGCCGGTGCTGATCTCAGCGTTCACCAGGGCGTCGGCGATGGTGCCCGTGTCGATCATGTTGGTGGTGGTCGCCGCCCCGCTGGTGGCGGTCATGAGCACGGTCGGGGCCGCGCCCGCTCCCTTGGCAAACGCCTTCACGGCGGTCAACACGATCTCGTCGATCATGTAGTACACTCCGGCGTCGGGCAGCACGGCGCAGATCTGTGCCGTCTCGACGATTGCGCCGTTGTCGCAGTCGAACACGATGCCGCTGGCGATGCCGGTCACGGGCTGGCAACGCTCGATCTGCGGCCCCTGCTTCAGCGGCTCGCAGAACTGGAACCCGCCGTACACGAACGGCTGTCCCGCCTGGGACACCATCTTCTTGGGTGCGTCACTCATGATGTTCTCCTTCTACCACTTGCGGTTGTTGTCCGAGTACTTCCACAGCACTCGGATCTCCACCTCGCCCGCGATGCCGGCGGAGGCGGACGAGAAGTTCCACACGAGTTTATGGGGGGCGCCGCTGACGCCGATCCCCAGGCTCATGTTCCACGCGTTCCTCATGGCGCCCACGCTGCGCCAGTAGGAATCCAGGAAGACACCCTCGGTCGTCGGCGTGGTCACGGTGTAGTCCGTGGTCCCGGCCTTGTCCGCCGCCGTACGCGTCGCGGCTGCGCGGTAGTACGCGCCAGCGATCACGGAAATGGGGGTGCCGCCAGCCGCCAGGATCGTGGCGCGGTCGGCCGCCGACTGCACGACGAACAGCGCGCACCCCTGCGCCGTGCTCGATCCCAGGCAATTCTCCTTCGCCACGTTGATCACGAGGGGGTTGGTCGCCCCACCGCTGGACGCCACCAGCGTCTTCATGATGGTGAAGGTCAGGTCCATGATCTCCACGGCCCGCCCGTCGCCCAC
>DYSB01000060.1 GCA_020726405.1 Acetofilamentum sp.
ATCGGACTCACGCTGGGCTTCACAGCCTTCATGTTGACATTGGGTCGCTGGGGCATCCACCGTGCGCTGCCCTACCTGCAGGCCTACACGCGCTGGCCGGGCGGGGAACTCAGTTTCGCCCTGATCCTGGCCCTGCTGGGTGCCGCGTTCACGGAGTGGATCGGCATCCACGCCATTTTCGGCTCCTTCCTGGTGGGCGTGGCTGTGGGGGACAGCTCGCATCTGCGCGAGCGCACGCGCGTGATCATCGACCAGTTCGTCTCCTTCATCTTCGCGCCGGTCTTTTTCGCCAGCATCGGTTTGAAGGTGAACTTCCTGGCCCACTTCGATCTGCAGCTGGTGTTCATCGTGCTCTCCATCGCCTGCCTGTGCAAACTGTTGGGCGGCTACTGGGGCGCGCGCTGGGGCGGCCTGCTGCGCAAGGACTCCTGGGCCGTGGGCTTCGCCATGAATGCCCGCGGGGCCATGGGCAGCATCCTGGGCCTCTTGGCCCTGGAGGCGGGGCTGATCAGCCAGCGGCTCTTCGTCGCGCTCATTGTGATGGCCATCGTCACCTCCATGATGAGCGGTCCGGCCATGCGCCTCTTGATCCACCACGGCACGCGTCACCGACTGCAGGACCTGCTCTCGCCTCGCTTGTTCATCCACCGGATGCGGGCCGGCAGCCGGCGAGAGGCCATCGCCGAACTCTGCCGGCAGGCCGCCTTGCAGACCGGACTGGACGCACTGACGCTGGAGACGGAAGTCTGGGCGCGGGAGGAAGCCCTGCCCACGGGGCTGGGCTGTGGTCTGGCCATGCCCCACGCCCGGCTGGAAGGCCTGGCCGCGCCGCTGGTGGTGGTGGGTATCTCGGACAAAGGCGTGGATTTCGACGCGCCGGACGAGCTGCTGGCCCACGTCCTGGTGCTGGTGATCACGCCCCGCAAGGACCCCGGCGCCCAGCTCAGCCTGGCGGCCGAACTGGCCGGCCTGTTCAGGCGCGACGAGATGCTGCCAGCCGCCCTCAAGGCTCGCGGCTACACCGATTTCACCGCCCTGATCCGTCGCAGCACGGCCGAGCTGAAGTCCATCTGATGCGGCCGGATTCCAGGTCCGCCCGCTGACCCTGCCGCATCCCGACCTTCCTGCCCCAAGCCTGGTCTTACACAACGGGGAGCAAAATCCCGGGTCTTGCACCGCCAGCCGGTCCCCACACTGTGACACATCGGCCACCTGCAGTTCGGCGGCCTGCCTGTAGGACAGGGCCGGGTTGCGACGTGATCCTCAACGTCAGCAGAGATGGCTCTATTACTGAGAAAAAAAGCCCCCCGCGCGGGCGGGGGGCTGATGAGTGCGGAAGCGCGCTGTTGACGTCAGCGCAGCAGCTGCATGGTGCGGGCCTGCTGGAAGCCCGGTGTGCTCAGCCGGTAGATGTAGACGCCCGATGCCACTTGGTTGCCCTGGTTGTTGGTGCCGTCCCAGAGCAGCTGGTGCGGACCCCAGGGGAGGGTCTGGCCGGAGAGCAATGTGCGGACCAGCTGACCATTGATGTTGTAGACCTCCAGCGAGACCGGCAGCACTTCTGGCAGCACGAAGCGCAGGGTGGTGACCGGATTGAAGGGATTGGGCGTGTTGTTGCCCAGCGTGAAGCCCGTGGGCTTGCTTAGGCTGCTGACGAAGATGGACTCCGGATGGAATTCGCTGCTGCCGTCCAGATCCACCGCCTCCAGCCGGTAGCAGTAAACCACGCCCGGCTCAATGCTCGTGTCCTGCCAGCGGTAGTCCTTGCCCGCCGCGCTGTTTTCCTGGCCCAGCAGGCTCGCGTCCTGGTGCCAGTCCGCCAGGGGCGTGAAGGCCGTCAGGGCCGGGTGGATTCCCACTTCAGGGGTCTCGGCGCGCCAGACCCGGAAGCCCAGGCTGTTCACTTCGGATTCCGTCCGCCAGAGCAGTCCGTTTTGTCCGTAGCCGGCCGTGCCACTAAAGACGCTGAACTCCACCGGCAGGGTCCAGTCAGCGGCGTTGCCCGGTTGGGGCCACGTGCCGCCGTGGCCCACCACGTCGTCCACGCCGTTCTGCAAGGTCACCGAGGACTCGCTGACCATCTCCATGCCCAGGTTCTGGGCCGTGGTGGCGCTGGCGCTGACATCAACGGTCAGCAGCACGCGCACGGGGCTGCCGGCGGGCACCATCAGGCTCAGGCCGGTGAAGTTCGGATTCACAGTGCCGCTCAGGGTGCCGCCCAATTGGGTGTCTGTGCCGGCGTCGTACTGGTCGTTGCCGTTGACGTCCAGCCACAGCTTGAAGGCCGAGATGTGCGCGGTGGTGGCGTTGGAGGAGGAGGTCTTGGTGAAGGCCAAGCGCGTCACCGTGATGGCGGCGCCAGCCATCTCGGCCGTCAGCTCCAGGCTGGTCATGGTGTTGTCGGTGGAATTGGGGTGCAGGCCCCCCGCTCCCAGGTCGAAGCCGCGCACGGTCAGGGTGGGATTGACCACGTAGACCAGGCGGTTGCTGGAAATGGGCTTGCCGTCCGGGGCGTTGCCCTGGGAGTCCGTGCCGCCCACCCACCAGAACATGTAGTCATAGCCCGCGCCCTGGGCGTTGATGGTCGCGCCATCGAGGTACTTCTGCAGCAGCCCGCCGCCCGTGGTCACGCTGGCGCTGTTCTGCACCGTGTAACCCGAGTACTTGGTGGAGTCGTTGTCGAAGGCCCAGTAGACGGTCAGGGTCTCGCCGTTCTCATCCACGGCAGCCTGAAGCATGTAGCCCGGGCTGTCCGCCTCGGCGTTGATGTGCGTGCGCCAGGCCGGGATGGCGCTGCTGAGCGTGGGGGCGTTCACGATGATGTTCTTGACGCGCGTGCCCTGATTGGCGCCCAGGTCGCCGCCGATGTCGTAAGCATCGGGCGTGGCCGTCAGCGTGATGCCCAGGGCTGTCAGGTTGCAGACGCCGCTGACGAAGTCCGTGGCCTCGTCCAGCACGGCGTCGCCCCGGCTGGCGATCAGGAAGCTGGTGACCACACCGGCGCCCTGGGGTGTCACGTCCAGGGTCAAGGGCTGATCCGCCGCGTTGAACCAAGTGATCAGGTTCTGGTAGATGTCCTTGACGGAGACCGTGTTGGTGCCCGTCCAGGCCACGCCGTTTTCCTGGCTGGCCGCCGCCAGGCTGAAGTTCATCTGGTCCGGATCCAGGGCGTTGATGGTGATGTCGCTGGAGTTCGGATGGTTGGTCACGCCCGTGGCTGTGGCGCTGATGGCGCCCGTGGTGCTGGCGTTGTAGAACTTGATCAGCAGGGCCGTGGTGTTCACACCGTTCTCGAAGCTGACGGCCTTGGACGAGGTCCAGTTGGTCGTGTAGGCCGCCGCCCCCACCTTGATCTGCGGATTGTTGCCCGAGGGGCTGGCCGAGGCCGTCTTGCCGAAAATCGTGCCCACGGCGTCCGTATCGAAGTCGCAGAGATAATTGCTGGCGTCCACCACGTACAGCGAGATGCTGAAGGCCGTGCCCGCATCTGTTGCTGTGGGCGTCCCCGTGATGCCCGTGCCGTCCACGAAACTCTGGCCCGGCATGGCCACCAGCACCTTGTCGGGGGCACCGGTGACGATGGTCACGGCCAGGGTGTCGGCCAGCAGGCCGGCGGTGGCTGCCCGGATCTCGTAGGCGCCCGGGGCCGAGCCCGCGAGCCAGAAGGCGCCGCTGCTGGCGCTCTCGATGTCCAGAGTGGTGATGGTGGGCGTGCCGTCGGCCTCGGAGGAGAAGGTGAGGGTGCCCGAACCCGTGACCTTGCTCAGGCTGAGAGTGTGGGTGCCGCTCTCGGCGTTGCCGTAGGCGTCCGTGATGGTGGCCATAGCCTGATCTTCAAAGGTATTGATCGCCTCGCTGATGGTGCCGCTGAGCACCAGGCGCTGCTTGGCCTGGAAATCCACGCTGGAGGATGACGCGGCGGAATTGCTCAGGTCGTCGATGGCCAACAGCCGGTAGTAGTTGTACTGGGTGTCCACCGTCCAGGTGGCGCCATAGGTGCCGTCCGTCACGTCGCTGTCCGTGGAGAGCGTGGACCAGGAGGCGCCGTTGAGCGAACCCTGCAAGGAAACGCCGGCTATGGAGGGGTCCGTGGCACTGGAATTGGCCGAACCGATCCAGGCGATGGTGGCGCCGCTCAGGTTCGCCGAGGCCGAGGGAAAGGTCATGGTTGGATTGGCCGGGGCGATTTTTTCCGTCGTGGCGGTCACGTTGTGACCGTCGGTCATCTCGTTGCCCGCCGTATCACGCAGCTCCATCGCCGAGGCGTCCCGGTCGTAGGTCAGTGTGCCCTGCCAGTCCCGGTCGGGCAGCGAGGAGGCCAGGGTCAGAGTCCAGACGGTTGAGGAGGAACTGGCCAGGCTGCTACCGGCGATGCTGCCGGCGATGCCATCGCCCGAGACGCTGAAGTTGGCACCGCAGTCGCCGCCGGACTCGCTCACGCTCTCATCCACTTGGATGCGCAGCGTGGTCAGGCTGGTGGCGTAGCAGCCGGCCGTCACCAGGGTCGGGGGCGTGGTGTCCGCCGCCATGTTGCCGATGGTGAAGCCCGCGCTGGTCAGGACTTCCGTGCCCGCATGCATCACGTTGACTTCCGCCAGGGAGACGTAGGTCTCACTGACGGCGGCTTGATGAATGCTCGTGCACTTGCCGTCCAGGTAGATGGTGAAGGTGAGGTCACCACCCTGCCACGTGCTGGGGGCCGCGACGTTGAAGGTCAGGCGCGACTTGCCGCTGCTGTTGACGCCGATGCTGATGCCGGAGGCCTGGAAGTTGAGGTAGCTGTAGTAGTTCTCCAGGTCCGCGCCCGCCGCGTCGGGTGGATCGTTGGTGTTGGGGATGATGATGAACTCATCGATGGGCGTCGTGGCGTTCCACGTGCCCCCGGACAACACGGCCGTCACGGTCAGGGTCTCGTTGGGCGTGATGCTCTGGTCCCCCGTGCCTCCCGACCCATGGAAGAACAGGCTGTCCAGCGTGTAGGTGGTCCGGAGAGGTTCGACTCCCCCCCCATCCTGGTCGCGGTCCGTCCCGATGCGTGCCCACGCAGCGGATGAAATCAGGGACATACCGAACAGGATCAGGGCAAAGGCCAGTCGCTTCATGCTTCCCCCTTGGCCGTATCGAAGGTGTGTGATGCTCGAATTCGTTTCGGAAAGCGCAGCTGCGGCGCTGACTTGGCTAGCAAAAATGTAGGACTCGCCGTTTGGGGGATCAAGGTTTGTGAAAACATCTGTGCGTGCTCCGGTGGGCGTCGAGTCAGAGGTCACCGGCCTCACTCCGGGATACCCCCTCGTCCGGCACTTATCGGCGGGAGTTCGCCAAACTTGATTCCAGGCTCCCCCGGCCGGCCGAATTTCGCACCGCATCCGGCCCGCGACAAGGGATTCTCGCCCAGCATTGCGGTTGGCTCGCGTTGGGATTATATTTTGCGGCTCATGCGAATCGCGCTGATGGAACTGCGTCGCGGACTGGACGAGCTTGCGCTGGTCGGAACGCCTGACGAACTGAAGCTTCCCGGAGAGTGGTTCCGCCACCCCGTGGAAGCCCTTGTGCGTGTCCAACCCTTGCTGGGCGGGTGGCGGTTGAGCCTGTCACTGCAGACGCGCGTCCACCGGGTGTGTGACCGCTGTCTGGTGGAAGTGGAACTGCCCGTGAGTGAAGAGGACTCCTGTCTGATCCTGCCGGAAGCCGAACGGCCCAGCGTGGATGAGGAGGATCGGGTGCTGCTGTTTGTGCCCGATCAGGAATGGGTGGAAGTGGACCAGGTGGTGCGGGACGCCCTGCGGCTGTCCCAGCCTGAGTATTTCGTATGCAGGCCAGAGTGCCGGGGCATGTGTCCCGCGTGTGGCCAGGATTGGAACGAAGGGGAGTGTGGCTGCCAACCTGCGGCTCCCGACTCCCCGTTCACAACCCTGGCCACCCTGCGCAAGCCGTTGTAACCAACCAGTCGGGAGTCGATCATGCCTTTGCCCAAGAAAAAGACCTCCAAGGCCCGCCGCGACCAGCGCCGCTCGCACCATGCCCTGACGCCGGTGGGGGTCTCCACCTGCCCGCAGTGCGGCCAGCCCAAGCTTTCCCATCGGGTCTGCCCCAACTGTGGAAGCTACAAGGGTCGGACCATCCTCGCCCGCGGCTAGCGACTCCAGGCCCCAAGCCCGGCAAACTGCTGGCGACTGCGGGCCCCAGGCCCTGACCGGATTGCCCGCAACTCGTTGTCGCCGGGCCTCCACTCAAGCAACGGAGGGCGCATGGCCCTGCGCGCCAAACTCTTGGGCACAGGTCGGGCCGTCGGTCCCACCTGTCTGACCAACGATGACTTGTGTCGGATCGTCGACACCACCGACGAATGGATCGTCTCGCGCACCGGCATCCGGGAACGGCACATCGTGGGTTCAGGGGACGATCTCTGCACCTCCGATTTGTGCACGGAGGCTGGGCGCAAGGCGCTGGCCGCCGCCGGTCTCGAACCAAGTGACCTGGACTTGATTCTGGTGGGTACGGTGACCGGGGACTGCAAGTTTCCGGCCACGGCCGTGTTCACCCAGGCCAAGCTGGGCGCGCGCAACGCTTCGGCCATGGACATCGCCGCCGCCTGCAGCGGCTTCGTCTACGGCCTGGAGCTGGCGGACGCCCTGATCCGCACGGGCCAGAAGAAGCACGTCCTGCTCATCGGAGCCGAAGTCCTGACCAGCATGGTGGACTGGACCGATCGCGGCACCTGCGTGCTCTTCGGGGACGCGGCGGGCGCCGCGGTCCTGGGTCCCTCCGACGACGAGACGGGCGTGCTCTCCACGTACACCAAGAGCAACGGCGAACTGGCCGAGCTGCTCTGGGCGCCGGGCTGCGGCACGCTGCGCCGGCTCAGTCCCGAGTCGCTGGCGAACAAGGACCACCTGATCCACATGCAGGGCCGCCACGTCTACGTGAACGCCGTCAAGTGCATGGCCGACGCCACCCAGCAGGCGATGGACCGTGCGGGGCTGACCCCTGCCGACGTGGACCTGCTGATCCCGCACCAGGCGAACATCCGGATCATCGAGGCCACCTGCGAGCGCTTCGGCTTCCCGCTGGAAAAAACCATGATCAACGTGGACCGCTACGGCAACACCTCGGCGGCCTCCATACCCATCGCCCTGGACGAGGCCCTGGAGATGGGCCGCATTCACAAAGGCCAGGTGGCCCTGATGACGGTCTTCGGCGGCGGCTTCACCTGGGCCGCCTCGGCTCTGAGGATCTAGCATGAACGCCGCCTGGATTTTTCCCGGCCAGGGAGCCCAGTACGTGGGCATGGCCGCCTCCCTGCTCGAGTCGCATGCCACCGTGCGCCGCCTCTACGACGCCGCCCGGGAGCGCACGGGCGTGGATTTCGCCACGCTCTCCACGCAGGGACCCAAGGAAGAGCTGGTCAAGACCTCCAACACCCAGCCGGCCATCTACCTGCACAGCGTGGCCCTGGCTCTGCTACTGCGCGAGCGCGGGCTGCGACCCGCCGCCGTGGCTGGCCACTCCCTGGGCGAATACAGCGCACTGGCCTCCGCGGGCTGGCTGGATCCGCTGGACGGACTGGCTCTGGTGCGGCGCCGTGGAGAATTGATGTATCAGGCCGGTCTGGATTGGGCGGGCAGCATGGCCGCCGTCATCGGGGCCGAGCCCGAATTGGTGATTCGGCTCTGCGCCCAGGTGGTGGCGGAAGGCGAGGTCGTGCAGGCCGCCAACTTCAACTGCCCGGGACAGATCGCCATCTCCGGCTCGCTGGCCGGCGTGGAACGGGCCAGTGTCCTGTTGAAGGAGAACGGCGTGCGGCTGGTGAAGCGCCTGGACGTCTCGGGCGCCTTCCACTCGCCTTTGATGGAGGCGGCCCGCGAGGGTCTGCTGCGCGAACTGGCCCAACTGGTCCTCCGGCCGGGTGAAGCGCCGCTCTACTGCAATGTCAGCGGTGCGCGGGTGGAGGATCCAGAGGAGATCCGGAGCCTGCTGGGTCGCCAGTTGACGGAGACCGTGCGCTGGCAGACGGCGATGGAGAACCTGCTGGCCGACGGCGTGGGCGAAGTGTGGGAACTGGGACCGGGGCGCGTGCTCTCGGGCTTGTTGCAGCGCATCGCGCCCACGGCGCGCAGCCGCGCCGCGGACAAGGCCGCCGAGCTGGACGCCCTGTTGGAAGGGGAGCCATCATGAGTCGCAGGATTGTCTGGGTGACGGGCGGATCCCGGGGCATCGGACTGGAGATCGTGCGGGCCTTCGCCCAGTTGGGCGACAAGGTCTGGTTCAACGACCTGCGTGAAGACCAGGTCCGTGAGACCGAGGCCGCCCTGGTGGCCGAGGGTTTTGCTGTCGCGGGCCGCGCCTGCAGCGTGACGGACTTCGCCGGCCTGGAGCGGCTGGTGGAGGAGATCGTCACGCAGGACGGCCGGCTGGACGTGCTGGTCAACAACGCGGGCATCACGCGGGACGGCCTGATGATGCGCATGACCGAGGAGCAGTGGAGTTTGGTGATCCACACCAATCTCACCGGCTGTTTCAACACCATCCGGCACGCCATCAAGCCCATGATGAAGCAGCGCGGCGGGCGAATCGTCAACATCGCCAGCGTGGTGGGCGTGATGGGCAACGCGGGCCAGGCCAACTACTCCGCGGCCAAGGCCGGCGTTATCGGCCTGACCAAGACCATGGCACGCGAGCTGGCCTCGCGCGGCGTGTTGGTCAATGCCGTGGCGCCGGGCTACATCGAGACCGAGATGACTGCCCAACTCACGGAGGCGGCGCGCGGCGAGCTCACGCGCCAGATCCCACTGGGCCGCACGGGCCAGGCCGCCGACGTGGCCGAGGTGGTGAAGTTCCTGGCCGGGCCGGCCGCGGGCTACATCACGGGCCAGGTCCTCCAGGTGGACGGCGGCATGCACATGTGATCCGCGCCCGTTGGCGCTGGCGGGCCGAACCGAGTTGGCAGGCGCGCGGAGCGGGAGCGGGGAGTTGGCGCCGGGTGATTGACCCCCAGCGCCCGGCGAACTAAGTTGAACGCAATTCCAGAGTGAAACCAGTCTAACAGGAGACATCATGTCCCAGCATTTCGACAAGGTCAAGACCATCATCCTCGAGGTCCTGGATCTGGACGACGCCTCCAAGGTCACCATGGACGCCTCCTTCGACAACGATCTGGGCGCCGACAGCATCGCCAAGTTCGAACTCATCGACATGCTGGAAAAAGAGTTCGACCTGGAGATCACCGACGAGTCGGCCCAGAGCCTGACCACGGTGGGCGCGGTCTGCAAGTTCCTGGACGAGCAGGTCGGCTGACCAGCGGGGCTGGAGATTCGCAGAATCATGGGGCGCTGACCACTGCGGCAGTGCCCCATTCCATTTCGCCCCGCGCCGCGCGGAGGCTGGAAGGAGGACAGGATGGGCAAGGCGGATCGTCGCCGGGCGGTCATCACGGGCGTGGGCGTGCTAAGCCCCCTGGGACTGGACGTCGAGAGCTTTTGGCAAGCCCTGGTGGCCGGTGTATCGGGCGCGGGGCCTATCACGCGCTTCGATGCCAGCGCGTTTTCCACGCGCTTCGCCTGCGAGCTGAAGGGCTTCGACGCAGGGCAGTGGCTGCGCAAGCCCGAGTTGCGCCGGATGGATCCCTTCTGCCAGTACGGCATCATCGCCGCGCAACTGGCACTGGAAAACTCGGGGATCAACCTGGAGCAGGTGGACCTGGAGCGCTTCGGCGTGATCACGGCCTCGGGAATCGGCGGGCTGGTTTCGATTGAAGACGCCCACACGCAGCTGATGGAGAAGGGGCCGGGGCGGATTCCGCCCATGTTCATTCCCATGATGATCTCGGACATCCTGCCCGGCCAGATCGCCATGAAGTGGGGCCTCAAGGGACCCAATTTCGGCACGGTGAGCGCCTGTGCCTCTTCGTCCCACGCCATTGGTTGCGCCCTGCAGGCCATCCGCACCGGCCAGGCCGACCGGGTGCTGACGGGCGGCGCCGAGGCTTGTATCACGGCGCTGGGCATCGGCGGCTTCAATGCGCTGCAGGCCATCTCCACACGCAACGACGAGCCCACCCGGGCCAGCCGGCCCTTCGACCGGGACCGTGACGGGTTCGTGATGGGCGAGGGCTCGGTGATCCTGCTGCTGGAGGAGCTGGACGCGGCGCGCGAGCGTGGCGCCACCATCCTGGCGGAGGTCTGCGGGCTGGGCTTCACGGCGGACGCCCACCATCTGACGGCACCCGCCCCCGAGGGCGAGGGCGCCCAGCGCGCCATGAAACTGGCCATCCGCGACGCCGGGCTGAACCCGGAGGACGTGGATCACATCAATACCCACGGCACCTCCACGCCCGCCGGCGACATCGCCGAGATCCAGGGCATCGCGCGGGTCTTCGGCGAGCATGCCCACCGTCTGGCGATCAACGGCACCAAGTCCATGACCGGACACCTGCTGGGCGCGGCGGGGGCCATCGAGTGCCTGGCCACGGCCCTGGCGCTCAAGCACGGCGTGGTCCCGCCCACCATCAACCTGGACAACCCCGATCCGGAACTGACGCTGCCGGTGGTAGCCAACCAGGCGCTCACGCGCCCCCTGCGCCACGGCATCTCCAACACCTTCGGCTTCGGCGGCCACAACGCCAGCCTGCTGCTGGCCCGCTGGGACGAATGAGCTTCTTCAACTGGTTCTCCCGCCCGCGGCCCGTGCCGGCGTCACCCACGCCCCCGGCGGATGGCCTGGAGGCCGGGATCGGCTATGTCTTCCAGCACCCCGAACTGCTGCGCCAGGCCCTGACCCACCGCAGCCACACGGGGCAGTACGAAGGCTCGCGCTCGGCCTCCAACGAACGGCTGGAGTTCCTGGGCGACGCCGTGCTGGACCTGTGCGTCAGCCACCACCTCTTTCTGAGCTTTCCGGACAAGAAGGAAGGGGAGCTGACCAAGCTCAAGTCGATCATCGTGTCCGGTCCCTTCCTGGTGCAGCTGGCCGGCGAAATCGGACTGGGCCGCCACCTGCGACTCTCCGAGTCCGAGGACCGCACGGGCGGTCGGCAGCGAGCCAGCATCCTCGAGGATGCTTTCGAGGCGCTGCTGGGCGCTCTCTACCTGGACGGCGGAATGTCGGCGGCCGAGGACTTCGTGCGCCGGCATATCCTGGACGACCTGGACCTGACCCAGGCCAGCCGGGACAACCGCAACTACAAGAGTCTGCTGCTGGAATTGAGCCAGGGCCGCGGGCTGGGCAACCCCACCTACCACGTGGTCGAGGAAATCGGCCCGGACCACAGAAAGCATTTCGTGGTGGACGTGCTGGTGGGCGAGCAGGTGCTGGGCCGGGGCTCCGGCGCCAGCAAGAAAAAGGCCGAGCAGGAGGCTGCCCGGGAGGGGCTGGCCGCCCTGGAAGGCCGGCGCGCCACCCTGACAGGGACTTCCCCCCATGCAGGCTGACGGCCCCCCGGACGAATACCCGGCCCCCGCGGCTCCCGCCGAACACGAGGAGCGCATCGAGCGCTCACGTTTTCTGGCCGTCCTGCGGCCGGTGACGGACCCCGCCCAGGTGGCGGAGTTCCTGGAATCCCTGCGCAAGGAACACCACAAGGCCACGCACCATTGCAGCGCCTGGCGCTGCGGGCTGCCCGGCGCATCGCCGCGCTGGGGCGCGTCCGACGACGGCGAGCCTTCGGGCTCCGCCGGCCTGCCCATCCTCAAGGCCATTGAAGGCAGCGGACTCTCCGACGTGGCGCTGGTGGTGGTGCGCTGGTTCGGCGGTGTCAAACTGGGCACCGGCGGGCTGGTGCGGGCCTACGGCGGCGTGGCCGCCCGGGTCCTGGCGACCTGTCCGCGCCGGACCGTGGTCTGCCGGATCCCGCTCTCCATGCGCTTCCCCCTGCCGTTGATGACTCAGGTGCGCCGTCTGCTGGCTCTGCACGGGGCCGTGGAGACGCGCCTGCTGCGTACGCACGAACTCCGCCTGGACCTGGACGTGCCGGTCAGCCGCGTGCCGGAGCTGGAGCAGGCCCTGGGCCGCCTATTCCAGGGCAAGGGGGACGTGTGGAGATCCTGATCCAGCTGTCCGGACTGCTGGCCACCCTGCTGGCTTCGGCCTTTTTCTCCGCCTCGGAGATCGCCTTCACGGGCCTCAGCCAGGCCCACGTGCTGGTCTGGAAACGCGAGAAACGCCTGGGCGCGGAACTGACCGCGCGCTGGTTCCAGCGCCCGGATTCCCTGCTGGTGACCCTGCTGGTGGGCAACAACCTGGTCAACAGCGCCTGCGCGGCTTTCGCCACCCTGCTCGGCCTCCAACTGGGCTGGCCGGAGTGGCTGACCGCGCTGGCGGTCACCATCCTGCTCACGGTGGGCGGCGAATCCCTGCCCAAAACCCTGGCCCATGGGGCCTCGCACCGCCTGTTCCCCGGCCTGGCGCTGCCGCTGCGCGCGGCCACCTGGCTGCTGTGGCCGCTGGGTCTGCCCTTCACCCTGCTGCTGCGGATCCTGCCGGAGCGGCGCAGCGCCGAACTCCTGCACCTGCGCCTGCACCTGCAGCACATGACCGACGACCTGGGGCGCCAAGGTCAGCTGGGCCGCCACGAGAGCCGGATGATCCGCCGGGCCCTGGACCTGCGCGAGCGTCGGCTGGGCGAGCTGATGACTCCGCGCACGGACTTGTCGGCCCTGCCGCTGGAGGCCACTCTGCGCGAGGCGGGCGAACTGATCACCAGCCACGGCAAATCCAGCCTGCCGCTCTACCGCGGCGACCTGGACCACATCGTGGGCTACATCACGGCGCGCGACCTCTTCCAGCTGCCCGCCTCATTGAAGGAGATCCGCCGCGATCCGCTCTTCGTGCCCGTCTCCATGAAGGCCCGCGACTTGCTGGCCGCCTTCGGCCGGGGACAGTCCCGCCTGGCCGTGGTACTGGACGAATACGGCGGCACCGCCGGCCTGCTCACCCTGGAGGACCTCCTGGAGGATGTGGTGGGAGCCATCGAGGACGAGCACGACCAGAGTTTGCGGGAGTGGGTCGCGTTGGCCGACGGCCGAGCCTTCGTGCCGGGCCGCCTGCGTCTGGACAGCTTCACAGAGCGCAGCGGTATCGAGCTGGCCTCGGAGAGCGCCGACACCCTGGGCGGCTGGGTGGCCGAACAGCTGGGGCGCATTCCGGCCGAGGGCGAGTGCATCCAGCTCGATCCCGTCAAGATTTGGGTGGTTTCCGCCACGCCCACGTTTTTGCGCCAGCTCATCGTGCAGCTGCCGAGCGCTCCAGCCAAGCACGACGGCGACGAGAACTGAGAGTCCCGGCCTCACGCCCCTTCCCTTTCCAGTTCCTGGTTCAACTTGGTGTAGAGGGTCTGGCGCGAGATCTGCAGCCGCTCGCAGGCCCGGCTCTTCACGCCATTGTGCAGGCCCAGCACGTCCAGGATGTAGTGCCGCTCCACTTGGCGCACGAACTCCCGCAGGGGCAGCAAGCGCGCGCTCGGCTCCCGCGCCATCAGGTGCCGGCGCACCCATTCGGTGGCCTGGGGTCCCGCCTCGAGCCGGTTCAGGAACTCCCAGCCTGGGCCGGCCTGCTGCCGGACCACGCAGAGCTGCCAGCCGGCTTCGCAGGCCTGGCGCGCCCAGGGTTCCCAGCGTGCATCCAACGGGCCCTCGCTGTGCAAGATCAGCAGGCCGCCCAGGCCGGGGACCACTGGCTGGGAATCCGGCAGGCTGCCCGCATAGTGTTCCAGGATGAGCAGACCCCGGCCGCCCAGCAGAAAGGCCAGCCAGGGACGCAGGTGCATCCAGAGGCCGGGCGGCAGCACGAGATCCAGCGGCCGGCCTTGTTCCAGCAAGCGCAACAGGCGCAGCCAGCGGGCGGGTTCCAGCATCTCCACGGCCCGCCGGAGCACGAGCCAGCGGCGCAGCGAGCCGCCGGCCAGCTGATCCGGGTGGAAGAGCACGCCGCCCGCCCGGGCCCGCCGCGCGGCCTCCAGCGGGGAGAGCAGGGTGCCGGTCTGCTCGCCCTGCATGGCCAGATAGAGCCACTTGGCGCGGTGGAAGTGCCAATCCTCGGGCAGCGAGCTGCGCAGCAGCAGCTCCTGTTCCAGCAGGCGCCGCTGCCGCCGGCCCTGGCCCTCCAGCCGGTGGACCAGCCGGTGGAGGTGATCCGCCTCGTCCAGGCGTTCCAGATCCCGGCGGGAGGGCGTCGGGTCCTCTTCCTCAGCCCAGTCCTCCGGGGCGGCGGCGGACTCGTCCAGGGCCAGACCCAGCCAGGCCCGCATGGCGGGCCGGTCCTCGTCCAGCGGGGGATCCGCCTGGGCCAGGGCCAGCCGCGCCCACTCCCGGCGCTGGCCGGGAGGGGCCAGTTTCAGGCGGACCAGGGTTTCGAGCAGGGCGAGTTCCGGGGGAAGGCGGCGGTTCAGACGGGCGGAATGAGCGGCCGGAGGGTGGAGTCCCAGGGCTGGTTCCAGGCTGTTGGTCAGACTCTGCATGGTTCTTTCTCCTGTTGGGGCGACAGGAGGCACACGACGCGGGGGACAGTGTACTTCCTAACGGAACCTGAATCAAGCTCAAACGGACTTCGATGGGACGGTGGAAAAACCCTGTCAAGCAAGGTGGACAGCTCCCCTTCCTGAATGACTTGGACACTGTCAGGTGGTGGAAAAGCCGCACGGATCAGGGGGCGGAAGGCCTTGTGAGGAGGCGGGTTGGCTGCCGGCCGCATTGACTCTCCAGACGCTTTTTGGTTTAATAACCAGCTTCCAAGCACAGGCTGACCACATGAAAAACTGGCGGCCGGTCATCGTCCTGTTGGCGGTGGCGGCACTTGCCCACTACAGCTTTCTCCTGGTGCGCAGCATGCGGGAGTGGAACCTGCAGCGGGAGAACCAGCTCCTGCGGCAGCAGCTGTTGAGCGCCAGTTCGCTGTTGCGCGACGTGGCGGCCACGCGCGAGCTGGCCAGAAAATTGAATGTCACGCTGGGTCCGCCGCCGGAGACCCGCGTGGGCGAGCTGGCCCGGACGGATTCAACCCCGGCCGCCGCCGGCTCCAGCTGGGGCGCGCCCCTGTCCATGCCCGTTGCCGGCCGCAAGAGTCGCTCCTTCGAGCGGGCGGGCTGGCCCCGGCAGTTGGACCACGCGGGCCTGGACGTGGCCGCACTGCCCGGTGAGCCCGTGATGGCCGCCGCGGCTGGCCGCGTGGTGTTTCGGGATTTGACGCAACGCCTGGGTTTCCTGGTGCTGGTCGACCACGGGAACGGCTTCGTGACCGGATATGGACACCTGTCCATGGCTTTGCCGGAGATCGGCGAGCCGGTCCGGCGCGGGGAAGTGCTCGGTCGTGTAGCGCCCGGGGCCGTGGGCCAGGGAAGTCATTTGCATTTTTCCGCACAGCGGAACGGGATTCCGGTGGATCCAGCTCCGCTGCTCAGGGGCTGGACGGATAAGGAGAACGAGGATTCATGAACAGCGGGACTGCGCAGACCATCCTGTCCAAGGACGCCGTCTTTGAAGGCAAGATCATTTCCAAGGATTCCGTCCGCATCGACGGCCGCCTGGTGGGCGAGGTGCGCTCCGAGGCCACCATCGAGCTGGGCGAGACGGGCTCCGTCGAAGGCAATGTCACGGCGGCCCATGTGATCACGGCCGGCATCATCAAGGGCGCCATCAACGCCCGGGAGAAGGTCGAGCTCAAGGGCAAGAGCCGGCTTGAGGGCGACCTGATCACCACCCGGCTGGTGATCGAGGACGGCGCCCAGTTCGAGGGCATGTGCAAGATGGGCGGCCGCCCGGCCGACAGCAGCGCGCCGTTGGCAACGCCGGCCACGCCCGCCGAGGGCGGCGAGTTCGCCAATGGTAAGGGCGTCACCCTCTATCGTCAGTATCAGGAGCGGCTGCGCATCCTCAACGCCTGCGATTTCGGCGACCTGCTGCTGCACAATATCACCCTGTTCAC
>DYSB01000277.1 GCA_020726405.1 Acetofilamentum sp.
TCGGTCGCTGACGCGACTGGCTGCGCCACCCTGCGGGCCCCCTCACGCTCCTTGAGTGTCAAAAACTCAATATTATCGCCAACAATTTGACAGTCCCTGCGCTCGGGCAGCGACACATCGATCCCTGCGTAGAGACATAGCCGATTCAGGGGATTGCGCAGCGCAGGGAACAAAGCGACCTCCGCATGAGGTCCATCGGTCACTCACTACAGAAGTTTAGTGAAAAATGCAATAATGAACAGATGCTGTTTCTATCAGGCTTTTTTGTTTTGTCGCTGGCCCCGGGTGTGCCCGCGCAGGTGTCCATAGGAGTGCAGCGCGCGACGCCCCGCCCCCAGCCGCTTGAGGGTCTCATCCAAGCGCGTCCGGTGCCCTCTCGCCGCCTGCATCAGCGAGTCCATCGACGATAGCAGCTCTGAACGCCGATCTTTCGGGATCGTCGGGCCGAGTGCGCGCGCCTCCCCGGCGAGCTCCTCCAGCACAGACAGATCGACCTCTGCGTCGGCCTCCAGCGAGTCCGTGACCTCGCGCATTCGCGCCAGCAGCTCGTCGAGGGTCATCGGACATCCGCGACGTACACCGCGTGTTGCCAAGCCTCCATCAGCGACGTCGTCGTCTTGAGCACCGCCTGAACGGGCTCCACTGAGCGCTCCCGCCCAGCCGCTATCAACTGGCTGATCGACCACTGGTAGAGGTTCCTCAACGTGGGAACCAGCTCGGGAGCGGCGCTCTCATCCAACGCGGAGAGGAGTTCCAGGTAGATCTCCCGAACATGATGAAGATCGGCGATCCAATCCGGTTTTCCCACCCGACTAGCGTCGGTGGCGGCGTCGAGGCGCTTCACCGCGGTCTGGAAGAGCATCAGCACGATCTGCATGGGAGACGCGGTGTCTTTGCGGGTCTTTTGGTAGGCGGCGATTCCACGCATGGGAAACTCCATTAAGATTTGGATTCGGCGAAGAGCGCGGAGAGGTACGTCTGGGTGGACTGCATCTCGCCCATCGCGATCTCCATCGCAGTAAAGCGCCCGCGCAGACGTGAGGACATGTTCTCAATGTAGAGATCGAAATCATCGATGCGAAGCTGCATATCGTCGATCGAATCCTGGAGGGAGTCGCCGCGCGACACCAGCGTCCCGCTCTCCTCATTCACGAAGACGTCGTCGATGGCGGCCTTGAGGGTGTTGACCGGGCCCGCGTCGGCGGTGAACATCGAGATCACGTCGTCGTAGCTCGCCGCGAGCGCGGCTTGGAGCTTGTCGGAGTCTAGCGTAAGCTTGCCGTCGTTCTGGGTCTCAACGCCGAGCTGCCCAAACGACTGCACCTCAGTACCCACACCGTAGGCCGCCGAGACCATCGTGCTCAGGCTGTCCATCACCCGCCGCGCGGTAGCATCGCCAATTAACGCCCCTTTTATGCCTTCTTCGGCGTTATAGACGGTGTTGGTCTGGTAGTACTCCACGACCGCGTTGTAGGCGTCCACAAAGGACTGAACGGTCTCCTCGATGCCCGCGAGATCTTCGGCGACTGTGAGCGCCGTCGCGGTGGTGCCCACATCCTTCAGGTCCAAGGTGATCCCCGGAATCGCGTCCTGCACTTGGTTGCTCGCGGCGTACACGTTCACCCCGTTCACCGTCATCCATGCGTCCACGGCGGTCGCCTCCTCGGTGAAGCTGAGCAACTCTCCCGCCCCCGAGGCACCCGTAAGCCCCAAGGTGATCCCGGAGTCCGCCCCGGTGTCTTCGCCCTGAACGACCAAGCGATAGGGGGAGGCGCCGTCGCCCGTATCCAGGACGTAGGCCGTAATCCCATCGATATCGTTAAAGGCCGTCGCCAATTTCGAGAGCGACGCGGTCGTGCCGTCCAAGGCGACCTCGTGGGTAGTCCCTTGGTAGGTGAGGGTGTAGGTCCCCTCCTGAATCGAACCCACAGTGGTCGCGTCCGCGAGCCCCTGGCTCACCTCCATCTCGTTCGATGCCAAGCGCTTAACCAGGATATTCCAAGAACCTTGCACCGCGTCGCCGTCGGCCGTGACGCCAAACTGGAGGCTAGAGGAGGTGGAGACCGTGTTCTTAATAAACGTCGAGGGGGTGTTGATCTCGGCGATCTTCTCGGACAGCTCGGTGAGGCGGTTCTGAAGGCCGGCCACCTTCTCGCGCTTGGACTCCATGTCCTTGAGCTGGCTCTCCATCGCCTTCTTGGGCGTCGAAGCTGCGGCGACGATGCTCTTAATCAGGCTGGTGGTGTCGAGCCCTGTGACGATCCCGTCTACGGCGGTGGACATGGGGACCTCCTGTGGAACTTATCGGATCGATCCCCGCCTTCTTCAACCACTAAGCGCTGGCTGCCCGCAATCAATTCGGGAAACCCTCCCTAAGACGCACCAAACCCCGCCGTAACGAACTGCTGCGGCAGGGTCACCCGAGGGAAATAGAGACTACCCGACGAGGCGCAGCGCCCCTTGGTTCATGGCGTTCGCCTGACCAAGCACCGCGATTCCGGCCTGCTGCATAATCTGGAATTTTGCCATTTCGGCCGTCTCAAACGCGAAATCTGCGTCGCGAATCTGAGATTCGGCGGAGGAGAGGTTCTCGGTGTAGGTGTCCAGGTTGTTGAGCGCGGACTCCAGGCGGTTCTGCACCGCGCCGTAGTCTGAGCGGTAGCCGCTGACCGTGTCGAGCGCCGTGTCGAAGGTCGCCAGCGCGGTCTGGGCGTTCGCCGCCGTCGAGAGATCTGCCGAGCCCGTGTCGACCCCCAGCGTCACCGCAGTGAGATCGCCGAGCGTCACGGCGATGCGGTCATTGGCGGTGTTGTTGATGCCCACCTGCACATCGACGTCGGCGTTCGTGCCGTCCGCGAGCTGCACCCCGTTGAAGCTGGTGACCTCCGCGATGCGATCGACTTCCCCAGCGAGCTGTACGAATTCGTCCTGGATGTACGCGCGCTCGTCGTCGTCCAGCGTCTCAGAGGCCGACTGAACCGCGAGCTCGCGCATACGCTTGACGATGTTGCCGACCTCAGCGGTCGCGCCTTCGGCCGTCTGAATGACCGAAATTCCGTCGTTGGTGTTGCGCGCGGCTTGCCGCAGCGAGCTCGACGCAGAGTCGAGGTTTTCGGCC
>DYSB01000278.1 GCA_020726405.1 Acetofilamentum sp.
GAGTCCGATCACCAGCGGAATGCCGGCCAGGGATTCCGCGCCGCCATTGAGCATGCCCAGGATGACCGAGAAGATGATCCAGCCGCTGATGTCGTCGAAGATGGCTGCGCTGATCACCACCATGCCCAGATCGCTGCGGTACAGGCCCAGGTCCAGCAGGGTCTTGGCGATCACGGGCAAGGCGGAGATGGAGAGTGCGGTGGCGAAGAAGAGCGCGAACAGTAGCGGATCGGAGTGGGCGTGTTGGCCCAAGGCCTGGGGCGCCCACCAGGCCAGCGGAAAGCCAATGGCGAAGGGGATCAGGATGCCCGCCAGGCTGACCTTGGGCGCGATGCGGCCCTGGCGCCAGAGGATGGAGAGATCCACCTCCATGCCCGCCACCAGCAGGAAGAGCACCACGGCCAGGGTGGTGAGGGCGTTCAGGGCCAGTGCGTTGGGGCCTGTCGCGGGAAAGAGTTGGCCCTGCAGGCCGGGCGCCAGGGTTCCCAGCACCGTGGGGCCCAGCAACACGCCGGCCAGCAGCTCGCCCAGGACCGCGGGCTGGTGCAGTTTCAGCGCCAATTCGCCCAATAGGCGGGCCGTCCCCAGCAGCACGCCGAAGGACAAGAGTATCACCAGAACCTGCGGTTGAGTCAGGCTGTCCACGGCATCCTCGTGCTGGGGTCGATTGGGGCGGCTGGTGTTGGGTTGGAAACCCGCCGGCGGGTTCCGTCCGATTCCGGTGACGGGCCCAAGATACCGCCAGCCTGCGCACAGAAAAAAGCCGGCTGGCAAGGAAAAGCCCCCCGTGCACGCGGCCCGGGGGGCTTTGAATGTCAGGTCGTCGAGGGAACTAGCGGACCAGGGTCAGCTTGCCGGTCAGCTGGCGACCCGCGCTCTGCAGGTTGTAGAAGTAGAGGCCGCTGGGCAGGTTGGCGGCGTCGAAGGTCACCACATGCGCGCCGGACTCCAGCAGGCCGTCCACCAGCACGGCCACTTCCTGGCCGATCACGTTGTAGACGCTCAGGCGGGCGTCCGCCGTGCGATCCAGGCTGAAGCTGATCTGGGCGCTGGGGTTGAAGGGGTTCGGGAAGGCCTGGCCCAGGGCGAATGTCTTCAGCTCGTCACGACCTTCCACCACGCCGCAGCTGGTGATGTCGGCCAAGGTGCGGATGGCGATCTCAGCCGTGCCCTGATAGGCGTAGCGGACACCCGTCACGTTGTAACACGCATCCTCTTCGCCCGTGAAGCCCGGAGCGTAGACCAGGATCTGGTCGCCGTCGGACACGTAGGTGTTGGGATCGACGCTGCCGACGCACGTGGTGTTCTCCACGCGCACCAGGACGCCTTCATAGTCCTCGGCCAGGGCCTGGCCCACCGTGATCAGCTGGGGCACGATGGTCAGGGGGCCGGGTGTGGCCAGCACTTCAATGGTCAAGGAGCCGGCGATCTCGGTGAAGCCATTGTATTCGAGGATGGAGCCCGTCACGCGAATCATGTCGCCTTCCAGCACGCCCGGATGGGCGCCATAGACCTGGATGCCGTGCCAGGGGCCGTTGTCGTCCTGGATGAACATGGAGGTGGAGGACTGCACGACGGAGACCTGACCCTCGGTGGTCACGACCAGACCCACATACGGGGAAGTGGAGACGCCACCCTGGATCTCGGGAATGGTCAGCTCGCACAGCACGGGGGCCGCGAACTCGCCGCTGAACGCCGTGGCGTTCAAATCGTCCATGGCCTCCACTTTGTAATAGAGGTTCTGACAGGCGGCCGGAGCCGTGATGGGCGTGTTGGTGACGAAGTGATTTCCAGCGATGGGATCCAGCGGCAGGCTGTTAGTCAGGCTGCCCGGCGTGGTGCCGTAATGCAGGACGGCGAGACTGACGCTGCCGTCGCTGTCGGTGATGGTGGCATCGAAGCACATGAGGTCGCCGGCGGAAACCGGGTTGGGCAAGTAGCTGATGGCGCCTATCACCGGCGGAGCATTACCACCACCACAGAAAGCCGTGTGGCTTCCACCGTAGGAGAAGGTGTCCATGGCGTACACGGTCCACTCGGGGGCGCCGTTGGTATTCCAGTCGGTCAAATTTACCGGTATGAATCCGTCGCACACGTTGCTGTTGCGCACGCAGGTGTTGTCCACGCCGCCCGAGGCGTCGGTTCCAAAAAGCCAGCTGCTGCCAGGATCGATCCCCACGAAGCCAATCATGTCCACCGTCACACCATTGACCTCCAAGGTCAAGGCATCATCACCGTTGTAATAGGTGATGGTGGAAATGGCATCGGAGAAGGCCTGGATGGTGGCATTGGCGCCGGAATTGCGGATCACATACACGTCACCGTCCAGCAAGGTCCCCGTGCAAGGGAAAGTGTAGTTGGGGGTGGAGGCACCGTTGGTGAAGGCCTTCACCGTCACAGTGGACAAGTCCACATCCGCGCCCGTGGCGTTGTAAATCTCCACGTACTTGTTGCTACTGCTTCCTTCGCAGTACTCGCTGAAAAAGAGCCCGCCGGCCATCGTCTGCCCGGCCAGTCCTACCAGCGCCAAAACCATCAATCGGTTCTTCATGCTGTGATCCTTCCAATTGGTTGCAAATCCCCACGGAGCCGGCAGGGCAACCGGCGTCCAATTCAAACTCTGTTGTTCACATGCTCAGGTCAGGGCACAGGCGGTTGAGGGCCGCCCGGTGACGAAACGGCTTGCACCGCTGTCGCCAGAGAGATTACAAAAACAAAGCTAAAGGGCAAGTGTTAGAGCCATGTCAGGTGAAAGAAGTGTTTCTGCCCTTCGTGTTGTCGCTTCCTGGCGATCGATTGCTCAGCTCAAGGGACAGATTGCGCCGGGGATTTCGTCATTTCCCGCCGCTGCCCGTTGACTTGCCACGGCTCCTGCCCTATCTTGCGGACCTTTCAGTCGCAGATTTCGTCCTGCACCCATAGCTCAACTGGATAGAGCGTCTGACTACGGATCAGAAGGTTGGGGGTTCGACTCCTCCTGGGTGCACTGATAGTCAAAGGGTTCCGCCACAAACGGGACCCTTTCTTTTTGCCCGGTCCCATCCCGGTCCCATTCTTTTCTAAAACGAAGCGCCCCGGGGGTCGGC
>DYSB01000061.1 GCA_020726405.1 Acetofilamentum sp.
TAACCTGCGTCGGTCATGTATTCCTGAATCGTTTGTCCCGCTTCCCTCGCCCGGTGGTACATATCTCTCATTTCCCCATTGTCCGGCATGTCCGACCGTTCCGACGTTGTGGAAACGGCGCCGTACGCGGCGGCGATCGCGTTATCGTACGCTTCTATGTCGTGATCTTTCATGTATTGGTCAGTCGCATCTGCCACCAGTTGATCGTATCTGCGTCTGGCGTCCGCTCCGTAGGTCTCCTCGATGCGATCCGACATGGAATGCGCCGACTGCATCACGCTGGACGCTTGAGCATCGCCCTGGTTCGCCAGTTGCTGTTGGATGTCGAGCCCGCGGTCGCGTGCCTCTTTGTCCCACCACGCCTGAATGTAGTCGAACCACAGGGCCTGCTTCTGCCGACGCAACTCGATGTCAGCATCGGCGCTGATCTGCGCCAGCATCCCCGGCCCGTAGCCCATGCGGCGCGCCTCGGACAGCGCCTTCTGGCGCTGCTGGTTGACGCTCTCGTCGATGCTGCTGCTGGCCTGGTCGTAGGCGTCCCTGAACTCAATTTCCTCGCCGGACGCAGGGTTGATGATACCCGCTGTATCGGCGGAGATCGGGGTGGTGGCGCTCGGCGTGGTGGCGCTCGGCGCGTTGTAAGGATGCTCCGAGGCGGGGCCGCTCCACACAAATTCCTCGCCGGGTTCAGGGTTGCCGGTGTCGGTCGACGTCAACGGGGCGCTGAACGTCTCGGTTTCGCCCTGCCCACCTCCGCCCCCGCCCTGCTGCGCGTACCCCGTGGGGAGCGTGGCGTAGGGGCTCAGTCGTTGGCCCTGCGGAGCCACCTGCAACGAGCGGTTCATGGTCGACGGGGGCGTGCCTATGCCCGGCATGGCCGACGCTGGGCGCGCGGCGTACCCGCCCTGCGGTTGGGCGATCTGCGCCAACGCCTGCGACGGCACCTGCTGCTGTGCCAGGTCGGGGATGGCCATCATGATCCCAAGGTTCGCCCTTGGCTGTCGAATGCCGCCGACCTGGAACGAGCCAACGTCGCCCTGCAACCTGGACGTCTGGACGGCCTGGTTGCTACGCATCGTGCCCTTCGGACTCCACTGCGCCATCGCGGCCTCCTAGCCATCGAATGGATAGTACCACACTTCGCCCTGGATCGAAACCTGCCTGAACTCTGAGGCGCGCACGTTGCTCGTCAGGTGCCACGCGAAAAACTCGTCCGTCGAGTTGCAGTTGACGAACCGGCTTCCCCCGCCGGTCAACGCCCGCTCGTAGCACCACTCGTGCGTGCCGCTGATGAAGCCAGGGGTTAGTCTCGCCGTCAGCATGGCTGGGCCAAACATCCCGTACGTCTCGTCGGGGTACCGGTGCAGGGTAACGGTGAGGATGTCGTTGTCTTGGTAGGCGTCGCCCGTCACGAGCACGTTGCGGATGTAGTACGGCTGCTTGGGGTCCAGTTTCCCGTCCATCGGCGGAAGGCGGAACGGAACCATGAGGTAGTCGGGCGTAATCGGCACCGGGACGAATGCGTACGGAAAGGCACCGTGGCTGTCGCTGTCGCAGAAGTGCCAGCCCTTCAACGGTGCCACCATATACGGCTTCGCCAGGCTCATGTTGTCGTGGTCGATGTTGCCGCTCCGCAACTCGTCGACCTGGTCAATGAACGCCTGAACCACCGTCGGGTCGATGGGGTCGCCGTTGTTGATGGTCGGCGCCGTGATGAGCATCTAGAACTCCTGCAACTGCCACGTGCACTCGGCGCACCACGTGATCGTGTTCCACACACCGGGGTCGGCGCACGACACGCGGTACTCGATGAAGCGCCGGTCGCCGGGGAAGAACGTGAGCTCGTCGTAGTCGTAGACCCAACCTGGGGCGCCAGGGTTCGCGAGGCCTTGCATCGCGATCTGTTTCCCGTCGCCCGCCGTAAACGTCTCGTCGGGGTACGCCCACAGGGCGAAGAGGAGCGGCGCGCCGGCCTGCTGTGCGTACGCCGTGAACAGCATGTTGCGGAGGACGACGAGCCCGTCGACCTCTGGAAGTTTCGTGAAGAACGTTGCCTGCTGCTGTATGCCGGGGTCTGGGTTCAGCGGAACGGCACCGGCCGCTGCGTCGTCGTCGTCGGTCTGCATCGTGAACCCCAGCGGACACTTCACGTACCGGTTCACGAGCGACTGGAGGCCTACGTTGCCGTTCGCCCAGGCCGCGATCGAGTCAAGCCACGCCTGCAACTTGTCGGCGTCCAGCCCCTCGTCTCCGATGATCTTCGTTCCCTCGATAGCCATCGCTACCTCGCGTCGATATAGGCGAAGTTGGTCTCACTGTCGCCCGCCACGTCGGGCAGGTTTTTCCCGATACACCCCGTCGCCTGCTTGTATGATATCGCGTGCATGCGCGAATTCCAGTCGCGACCGAGGTAGTTCCCGCCAAGGAAAGCGTTGGCGCAGTAGTTGTCGAGGTACACCAGCGTTTCGCGCGGTGCGGGGTCGACGTTCACGGGCCCTGGGAGTTCACAGCCGAGCATCCTGAGGCCCGACGCGCCGAGGGCGTGCACTGTGTACCACGTGTTCGTCCAAATCGTGAGAGAGTTTGCGTTCTCGAACTTCAGCTCGTTGAGGCACACGTTGTCGGACTCCACGCGCACTGCGTCAACCGTGGCCAGATTGTGGCACCTGACGGTGAATCCGTCGAGCCTGACGTTGTCGCCCGTTATAAGAATCCCAGACTGCCGCGTACTCTCCAGGCTCACGACGGAGTCGCGCGACCCGTACAGGTAGACGGGGCGCCGCAGGGTCAGGAGTTCGCGGAGCTGGTAGACGCCCTCGGTGAAGTAGAACGACGGGTAGCGCCCGGCGTAGGTGTTGATGGTAGCGACCCAGTCGGTCGTCGGGTACAGGGGCACGCGCCCCCACTTCCCGAGGCCCTTGAGCGGGTCAACGCTACCATGCCTGATCTGACGGCCGATCAACCGCCACCTCCAGGCCGAGGTTGACCAACTTCAACTCGCGCTTGAGTCCGACCTTGTCGGCGTCTACAGTGCCCAGGGCGTCGAAGACGGTGGCGCGCATCCACCCCGAGTCGGGGACGTTGGTGTCGATGCGGATGCTCACGGCGTCGGGCCTGTACCACTTGCGGCCAGTGCCGCCCTCGGCGGGGCTGCCCCACTCCTCATCGGCCTGCCCCCATCGCGGGCGGTCGGGCTCCGACTGCATGGCGTCGGAGTCGCCTGCCGTCTCGTGCGTGCGGAACCGCTCAGGTGCGTCGGCCTCGACGGATAGACACTCTGTCGATCCGTGCTCCGTCTCGACGTAGACGGCGCTCGCCCCGCAGCTTTTGTAGATCGGCTCAGCCAGCGTCAGGCGCACGCCCTGGACGTTCTTGAGGGCGAAGTCGCCAACGCCGATCATGGGCGTCGAGCGCACCGACAGGATGCAGGAGGGGAACAGCACGGGGCGCGGGATGTACGTGCCGAAGAGGGCTTCTCCGACCAGGCCGTAGTCGGCTGCGATCCTCTCCTCGTCGCCGCTCCATGCCGCGTAGACGCCCGTTGCGTTCACGAAGACGGTGACGCCGTCCGAGTTCGCGGAGTAGGTGTCGGCGTCGCGCCACCACAGAGTGGTCGAGAGCGGCAGGTCCAAGTCGAGCTGCACATCTCCCCATTCTGCTCCGTCGTAGGCCTGGCGCACCGCCGACACGTAGTTTTTCAGGTCGTCGTCGCTCGCCTTGACGACGGTTGCGCGAAAGCGCTGGTCTCCGATTTCCCAGTCTGTATCCGCCCGGTGACTCTCCGTCATGTAGCCGTACCACATGCCCTCGGATATCGTCTCTGTCCCGTGGTGCAGGTGCCAGCGGCCGGCGCCGTAGTTCCAGATGATGAGTAGGTCGTTCGGTACCGGGCTCCCGACCGTCGACACCGCCACGGTGTACGTGGTGTTGCGCCGGTCGTGCGTCGATACCGCCAGACTGAGCCGGTCGTGGTCAACCGAGTACGGCAAGCCCAACCTGCGCCCCTCGCGGAACTTCTGGCGCGGGACGGTGGCCTTCGACGAACCCTCGAACAGCGGGTCAAGGAAGGGCGCAGACTGCACCTTCCCGCCGCCTGCGGCTAGGACCACGATGCCCTCGTGCGACACGAACACGCAGCGGTCGTCGAAGGACTGCACCGACCACGGGGCGCACGTGCCGAACTCAAGCGTCGGGTCGACGAACGACGTCGCAGAAAGGTCGGAGACGATCTTGGTCTTCTTCTCTCCGATGATGGCGAAGCGCGTGCCCAGCGACGCGACGGCCACGATGCGGCCGCCCGTGTCGTGCGTGTACTGCGACACCCATGCGATGCTCATGGGACTGCGCGGATCGGACATCCACGCCACCGTCTCGTCAACCTTGACTCCAGTGACGAGGTCGGTCGTCGTGTCGGTCGACACAATGCTGGGGCGCGGGACGAGCTCGTCGTCCTTGTCGACGCCGCCGCCCGAGATGTTCACGTAGTCGTCGTCCAGTATCCACACGATCGAGTCGTGCTGCACGGCAGCGTACCTGGCGCGTATCCCAGCGAGCAGGAAGGCGTACGCCGTGACGGCAAGGCCACGCTCGAACTCGCAGCGGCGCACTGCGAACTGGCCGAAGCGGTATGGCATGCCCGTGGCGGGGAACGTGGCTGGAATCCCAGTCTCGTTCAAGTCCCAGGCCCACGTCTCGCCGCCGATGGTGCCGTGCTCGATGGTCTCGTCCGCGATCTGGTACTTCCACACCTTCCACACGTACTGACCGAAGCCGTACAGGTAGAAGATGTCGCGGTGCTCGACGAGGCGCGCATGCCAGGGCCCTGGGGCTTCGCGCCAAGGGTGGTAGAAGATACCGCTCGGGTAGGACATGCCCGTCGAGTCGGTGTGCCCAGGCTCGGGGACTTCGTTCTGTGGCCTCTCGTCCGAGTACGGCCGCCCCCACCCGAGCAACTTCCCGTCGCTCACGCGCAGGACCAGCAACGCGATCTCGTGCGGATAGAACGTCACGAGGTTCGCACCTGAGTCGTTGGCGTACGGGATCTGGACTGCGATGCCGTCGTAGTCGTCGCAGATGACGTGCGCCACCACCAGGGCGCGCAACTCCTTCGACACTGTCGACTCGAACAGCCGCACGGCCTTGAAGTCGAAGATGCCCTCGGTCCCAAGCAACAGTCGGCTCCCGCGCCGCGTCGCCCGGTAGTTCCCGAACCACTCGCCGTTGAGGTCCATGCTCGCGTGCTTGCGCGCATCGGCGTACTGGTCGACCTGGCACATTCCCTCGACCAGCGGCATGGTGAAGGAGACGGTTCTCACGAGCAACCTACCAGGAAGGCGGGTAGTATGGGTTCATGCCAGAGTAGGGCCCGAGGTTCTTCTGGCCGATCTTCAGGCGGTCGGTGAGCCGCTGCTCCTGCTGCATGTACTGCGCGCGGGCTCGCGCGGCATACTCGTCCTTGTTGGCAGCCGACGCCATGAGGTCGGCCGCGTGGTAGACCACTGCCATCTCTCCTCCAGCCACGAACCCGCCGAGAACCATGTCGTCCTCCTCCGAGAACTTCAACTCCCGTACCGTGATGAGGTACAGGTTCACGTCGGATGCCGGAATCGGATGCAGCCGCAGCTCGTGGTTGAACAATTCGAAGAGAAAGTTGTCGACACCCGAGCCGCCGACGTATTCGAGCGGGGCGCCAGGGATGTCGTAGTCGAACACCATGGGCCCCTTACCGGGCGGCACTGCCCCGGCGTCCTGCAAGCGGCGAATCACCATGGGCTCGTTGGATTGCGACCGATGACCGCCGTTCGGCATGTAGCCGACTGCCTCCAGTCGCATGAGCGCACCCGTCGACGTCGTGTTGAGGGCAACGTCCAGGTTCAGGAAGGGAGCACTCGCCGGGTAGGTGGCGTAATCCTCACGCTGGAACACGTACCGCGAGCGTTGAGTGCATTCCGTCTGTACGTCGCGGTGTGCCTGCTCCAAGAACAGGCGGCACGTCGTGGCCGGCAGCACCGACTCGTCGATGCATCCCGACAGGCGACGCGACAGGATGAGCGCCTCGAAATACTTCACGCGGGCACCACCGCGTTGCGGTCGAACTGCGGGCCGTAGAACTTCGACCCATGGTTCGGACCTCTACCGTCAGTCTCGCACGAGCCCATGGTCTCGCGCAACGCCTTCCGCTTCACGCCTGCGGTCTGGTCCATTGCGTCGTGCTCGCCGTTGTACCAGTTCTCGACGGCGTCAGATGTGACCTTCCGCTGCGCTTCGTCCTGCGCCTCGATCCGGGCGTCGAGCGTGCGCTCCATCATGACCTTCTGCATGGTCAAGAGTTTTCCGAGTTCCACGACCACATCGTCTGGGCCGACCTCGACGAAGAGGTCGTCCTTGTGGCGCCGGTCGGCCGACGGCTTCGTGAACGCCACTAGGACGATTGGGATTCGAGGTGTCCCATCCCAGCGCGCCACGACGTAGTGACCGTTGACCGTGTCGAGCAACATCTCGAACGAGTCATGGCCGTTCGACTTGAGCCGCTCGTTGCACGCACGCACGAGGCTCGTGTCGCGTCGGACGAAGGGGAATTGGACGTTCGCGGGGAATGACATTGGTGCGCCCCTGGTGGGGCGGGGCGACACCCGCTACAGGAGGGTCGTCCCGTCCTCGTTGGTGAGGGCAGGGTACTTGTGCGCGCGGTCTTCCGACGCCACGTTCCCGTAGGCGTGCTTGCGGATGCCGATGTAGATCTGCCCCGTGGCCGCCGCCTCGCCGGGCGTGGTTGTCGCCGTCAGCAGGGCGGGGCCCTCGACGATCTGGTTCACGTCGTCGCCGCCGATGGTGCTGGCCGTGGTGCGCAGGCCGAGTGTGCCGTTGGTGAACGACAGGATCTCGCCCTGGGCCAGCGTCGAGGGCAGGGTCGTGGTCCCTGCTCCGCCGGCCTCGTCGCCGACGATGTAGTCTTCGTCCGCGATGGCAGGGGATGGGGCGACGGCGATGATGCCGACGACGAGTTCCGTGTCCACGTCGAGGCCCTCCGTGCACATGACGATCACGTCGTCGATGTGCTCGCGGATGATGTCGCCGACGAGCGGGACGGTGATGGTGTTCACCCCGCGTTCCGCGGTGCAATCGAGGGGCCCGTACCACTCGATATGGAGGGGCTGCTTGACGGGCGTAGGGTGGCCCTGGTGGGGCTGCGACGCGACCGTGTCGAAGTCCTTATCGTAGGTCTGCTCGTTGACCTGGCTGTCGTTGATCAGAGCCATCTCGGCCTCCTTACGCGCGCTTCTTGTTGGTGCGGCCGGTCTTGTACTGGTAGTGCGCGGACACGCACAGTTTGCCGGCCGACGCGGTGGTTACGCCGTCGAAGTAGTAGAACAGGCAGTCGCCGTACGACAGATGGACGGGAGCGCCGGGCTGGTTGCCTTTCCGCCACGTCTGGTCAACGCCGAAGTCGCCGTTGCGCCACGATACGCACGCGCCCTTCGTCACGGATGCCGGCACCGGGTAGACGATCGAGCACAGGTCGGCGACGCGCACGTTATCGCCGAGCAGCAGTGTCGGGGCGCCACCGGTGCCTGTGTCTAGGTCGCCGTCGACCACGGTGACCGTGATGTCCATGACCTCGATGACTCGATCGTCGTCGGCGCACAGGAGGAGCCCGGTCTTGACGACTCCGGGTTCCACCGTGAACACGGCGCTCGCCTTGTCTGGCGTGTGGCTCGAGGGGTATCCCATGATGTCCTCCTCCTCGCCTTCCGACTATCGACGGAGCAGCGAGCGGTCGACTTCCCAGTCGATCGAGAGCATGTTCTCGCGCGGACTGGCGCAAATCATGTTCTCGTAGCCGCGACCGAACGCGCCGAGCACTCCGCCGTACCCCTGGATGGGCTTCAGCACCGAGCCGAGGCTGGCGTCAAACTGGAAGTCCAGGTCGACCACTCGCTCCCACGACTGCGAGTTCAGCGTGGCGATGGCGTGGGGCGGCATGAGCTTCCCTTCCTGCCACATGAGCTTCTTGCCGTTGACGTAGAAGACCGGGCGGCTGATCTTCGTCGCCATCTCGGTTTCCCACGCGCAGTACTGGGTCTCGAAGTTCCGCTGCTTCCAGTACTCGTACGACAGGGCGGGGTGCACGAGGATGGTGTCGGCCTTGAAGTCGCCGGGCGTCTCGATCGACAGGGCGATGAGTTCGCGCAGGAACTCGCCCGCGTCGAAGGCACGTGGCACCCCGCCGTTGTCCGATACGACAGGCTTCCACTCCTGCATGACGTCGAAGTTGACGCCCAGGTATCCCGTGGCCGCGTTGAACATCGAGAAGATGCCGGCCATCGACTTGTTCAGGTCGTTGCCGTGGCTGTCGCCGCGCACGATGCGGTCACCGTCGACCAGCACGCCCGCGAGGTGGCCCTGCACGATGATGGAACCGGTCGAGAAGTCCGTGGTCAGTACGCGCGTGATTGCCCGCAGGGACGTGGTCGCGCTGTCGAAGATCGCGATGTTCATGCCCGGCGTCACGAAGTGCGTCGCGCCGAAGGACAGGTTGTTGTTGTCCCAGAAGCGCACGGGGATGGTCGTGACGTTGCCGAACTCTGCGTGCACCTGGTTGGCCGGGGCGACCGATCCCGAGTTGGTGACGAGTGCCTTCACGGCTGTCCCGTCGCCGAACATGGCCGTGTCCTTCTCGTTGGCCAGCGTGTCGAGAAGACGCTTGGTCTTCTCCTTCAGTCCGCCAAGGAGCATCTCGTTCGAGGGGCTGTTCGCCACGCGAACGAGATATTTGTCCTCGAACGTCATGGCGGCGAACAAGTTGAACGTGTCGAAGTTCGTCCACCGCGGCTTGACCTCGCCGGTCTGCGGCAGGCGTTCGAGCGTCCCGCGCCACGACACTCCCGGATCGAACCCGTTGCCGACGGCGAACTGCCCGCCCGCCCCGGACATCTGGCGCTTGCCGCGCGGGATGATCTGCCCGTACAGGCTGGCCACGTCGGCCAGGCGACGCACGCCGGGCTCGATGTGCCGCATGAGCACTTCGTTGGTGAGAGCGACCTGTGCGTCGAGTCCCGCAAGCGTGATCGGACCGGCCATGCTGCCTCCTCGTGGACGCTATCCGCCCAACCGGCTCGCCCAGTTGCCAGACGTCGCGTCTCGCAGGAAAGTGTTACTGCGAGACATCAATTCGTCAAGCGAATTCACCGGCGGCAGGTCGGGGGCGTCCGTGCTGTGCTGTCCGGGCACGCCACGGAACTGCGCGCCGGACGGGTTTCGGCCGTCGAGACCATCGAACGGCCCCTTGCTCACTGCGGGTCGGGGCATGAACCTGGTGAGTTCCGCCATGTCCGCATCGATCACGCGACCGACCTCGTCCATCGTCACCATCTCGGGGGACTGGTGGCCGGCGAACGCGGTCTGCACTCCACGGAGGAGCTGCTTCTTCGCGAACTCGCGCTGCGCCGCGGGGTACATCGACACGCGTTGGTCGACGAGACCATGCACGTCGCGCACGATCTGCGCGTCGCGCATCTGCTGGACGTTGCCCTTGAGGGGCTCGAGCTCGCCGAAGCGCTGCTTCAAGTGCTCTTCCAGCATCTCGCGGTCGTACTGCGCCCGCGACTCCTGCACCTGCACGAGATATTCCAACGCGTGCATGACATCGGGTTCCGCCCTCATGCCCTCGGGCGGGGGCGGGGGTTCCCATCCCTTGCGCTGAGGCGCGGGCGGATCGGCCTGGGGCCGCGACAGGGCGGCTTCCATTCCGCCGACCTGCGCCTTCAACTGCAAGAACTCCTGCTCGATCCGCGCGGCCCTCTGCTCGGCCGCCTCGCGCGCCTTGGCCTCGGCCTGGAACTTGGCGAGCGCGCCCTTCACGCGCTTGTCGGCGCCTCCGGGGAGCCCCTGCGTGTTGAACTCGGGCGGCAGGTTCGGGTCGACCTGCTGCTGTGACGGCTCATGCTGCGTGCCGTCGAAGGACGGGGATGCCCCAGCCCCTGTGACGGTCTGCGTCTGAGGAGCCACTCCCCCGTGCACCATGGTCGTCGTGTCTACGATCTCTCGCGGCATGGAAACCTCCTCTGGCTTCGGGCGCCAGGAACCCGTCGCGCGCTATTGGGGCGCGGGCCCTGCCAGCTCCTGCGGAGCACCTTGCCCCGACGCACCGGCTTGATCCAACTGAACATGCTGTTCGCTTCGCTTCGTGCCATCGCCGCCGGGGGTGAACATCTGCGGCGCCATCCCCTGCGCCGACGGGTTGCGCATCGTCGGTTGCTGCTGGGGTTGCTGCGCCACCTCGGGCTGTGGCATGCCCTGCTCGTCGGTCGCCTCTCGGCGCGCGTGCGACGCTAGGTGCTCCTCGAGTTGGATGCGAATCCACGGCTTCTGCTTCGTCGCCGCCGCGAACTCGACCGACATCAACTCGCGCTTGTGCTCCAAGCCATGCGTGCGGCTGTCCTCCCACCACGCGGTTGGCAGTGTCGCATTCTTGTCTTCGTTGGAGCGGAACCACGCGTTCTCTTCGCGGGCTTTCAGGCGCTCGTCGTTCGGCATGTAGATGTAATCGTTGAGCCCGAGCGCCGACAGTGCCAACTCGGGGTTCTTGATGAGCCCCATCTGCCACGCGCGCAGCACGTCTTCCCTGTGCTGCGACAGGCTCTTGAACTGCGCAGGGATCGGGCGGATGCGAAGCCGGAACTTCGAGAGATTGTTGGCATACCACGTCACCGTCTCGAGTTGCTTGTCTGGGCCGATGATCTGGAGTGCCACGTCCAGGCCGACGTGCCCGCGCCACGCCTCGACCATGTTCTCGTATGTCGTGATGTGCAGGCGTTGGAACGCCTCGGCCATGGGGCCAAACTTCGTCGCATCGAGGCTGGCCAGCATTCCGATGGCCTTGCCGCTGCCAGCGCCCATGCCCGGAGCTTCGCCCTGCGACGTGTCGTGCACGCCGACAACGTTCGGGATGGCGTTGCGGTACACCTGGGCGAGCTGAAACCCCTCGGCAGGGAAGCGCGGCTGCTCGATCATGCCGAGCAGGCCCTTCTGCGCCTGGTCGACCTGGATCACGCTCCCGCCGACGAGCTCGTTGAACTCGATCTTCGAGTCCTTCGGGATCGTCATGGGCGTAGCCATCGCCCGGTTGCACGACGCAGCGGTCTGTGACACGATGGAGTTGAGCGCCTTCTGGAGCGGAACGGCGTCGAGGAGTAGCCCGCGCCCGATGAGGTGCGCGCCCTTTGCAAGATCTGTGACGACGGCGTACGGGCTGCGCTGAATGCCGCCCATCGCCTTGAACTCTTTGTCGGTATTCGAGTCGTACAGCAGTCGCCCGTTGGTGCAGATCACTTGCCTGCCGAGCGGCTCCTTGTTCGTGGGCAACCGGAAGTATTCATACACGAGGTATAGGTCGTTGCGGTAGTGCGACGCAGTGTCGCCACGCGTCGGTCCGTACACCTGCGTCGAAGCGTTGGCAACAGGGGTCGCGTCCTTGCACGCGTCGGCCCCCCACACGTCTTCCATGTACTCCTTGTGGAGCGTGTGGACCTCGATGACCTCGGGAATGTTGTCGTAGGTCGACCACGGGGCGGGGAGCCAGCGGAGCGGTGAAACGGAGTAGACGTAGACGTACCCGTCCAACTCCTGCGAGTCGGCGTAGTACGACAGGTTGGCATTTCTGCCTGCGACGCGCGACTTCTCGCCCTTGCCGACGAAGGGGCGCCACATGGTGCGTGTGATGGCCAGCCTCGATACGAGGAAGTCGAGGGCTGCCGGCTTCATCACCGACTCGTGAAGTTGCGTCATTTCGGCCAATGCCGACAGGACGGCGTCCTGCGCCTTGGCCTGCTGCATGGCCTCGGTCGTCTCCTGCAACGGCTCCGACTGCGGCTCATAGGGCGATGCCAGCAACTTCGCTACGGCGACGCGCGCCACGGGCCCCATAAGGTTCTCGACGATGCGGACTGCGCTAGGATGCGGCCTCGGGATACGCACGACCTCCAGGTTGTCGCGCACCTGCGCCCACTGGTTGCCGTCGAGGAACTCGTAGCACTCAACCCAATCGCGGTGGATGTCGCGGTACGCGAGGCACCAGTCGGTATACTTCTCGTTGATGACCGAGACGATGTCGGATATCCCTTGCGCAGTGCCCCTCAACGATGCCCCTCCAGCTTCATGTAACCGTCACGCAGCATGCGCCTGTAATTCCAGTCCTTGAGCAGTGCGTCGGATATCTGCCCTCTGTGATACCCCGCGTACTGATCCATCGTAACGCCGCCCATGAAGGTCGGTTGCTTGGCCAACTGTTCCATCGCCCGCGACTCCGCGAAGAGCATCGCATTCTCGGGCCTGGCGCCTTCGCTTACGAGACCCTGGCTGTACTTGTCCATCCCTTCAGTGACACCAGTGGCTGCTGTCGCCGCTTGGTTCATTCCGGCATTTACCGCCGCCTTGCCTATGCCATAGGACGAGAGAGAGGCAGCAATGGGCACGATGCCACTAGACCGGCTGCCGTACTCTGGATCGATGGCGGACGCCGCGAGGCCGCCCAGTTGACTACCGATTGAGGCGCCAGCCGGGCCGCCGAAGAACCCACCGAGCGCGCCTCCGCCAACCTGGACTAGCCCGCCGGTCAGGTCATCGTACCAGTGTCTCGTAGTCTTCTTGGGCGGAGGGGTGTAGGTATAGGCCATGAGCGCACCTCCGGTTACATCGTCTCCAACGTGCGCGGAAAGTCAAGAGATCAGCGCTGATCAGCGCTGAGGGTAGTGCTCCCCGCATTGCGCGCAGATGTTCATCGCAACGGGGCCGAGGAACACGAGCACGGGGCGCTGCGTGTGGCCGCACAGGGGGCAGACCTCGCCGCCCGTGACCGCGCCGGCCACGGGCTTCATGGCGACGGCTTTCGGCGCGACGGCGTCCGCGCCCGTAACATGCGCCGCGTTGTCGAGCAGGTACGCTGGGAATGCGTCGTTGCCGAACGGCAGCATCCTCGGCTGAATCTTTTCGGGTTCGTGCTCCGACGTGTAGACCGGCGCAGGCGACGGCGTCCGGTTGTGGAACGCGGCGACGTCGGCGTCGGGCGGCGACGTCGGCGTCGGATCGGGGTTGGCCGCTTCCTCGCGCCTGGGCGCGGGCGGGAACTTGCGCATCGGCCTCTTCGCACCTGGGGCTCCTCGGGGCATGGTCTACTCCTTCGTCTCGGGTTCGGCCTGATCCGGCGCAATAACCAGCCCGTCGCGGTCTCGAACATGGGCGTCGCCGAGGGTTCCGGCGTCGGGCAGGTTCATCGGCGACGCCTTCTCGAACGTCTTGCGTACCGGATGCGCGTCTTCCTCTTCGGAAACCGCCTGCGACGCGGCGTCCATGTCGGCGGTGCGCGGCAGGTAGCGCCACAGATCGGTGACGGCCGTGTTGCGCGCCATCTTGCCGGGATGCTCCTTCCAGATGCCAGGGTCTCCGTGGTTGGCACCAACGTCGAGCCGCGCCTTGTCGGCGATGGCCTTCGCACGGCGCTCGACGCCGTGCTCGAACCACACACCCTGCGCCCACGCAGCAATGATCTGGCACTCACCAGCGTAGCGCGCGGGCAGGTTGGGGTGGTGGATGATGGGGCTCTCGTCGCCCAGGTTCAACTCGAAGATGCCGGGGGATGTGAAGTCAACGTCGTACACCTCGGCCGACGACAGGCTGATCCCGGCCTGGTGACACAGCCGAGACTTTCCGTCCGGCGTGACGTGGTAGCGCACCTGGCCGGCGCGTGACACGAGGCGGCAGTCGTCACCGAACAGCAGGCCGACGCGGGCGCCGTGCGTCAGCGAGATCACGAACGAGCGCTGGTTGCCGAAACACGCCTTGACCAGAGCTGCTTCCATCGTGTCCTTCCCGGCGTTGTTCGTCGGGCGCGCGATGGCAGCCGCTTCCAACACCGACAGATACATGACGAGCCCCGTGCGCCACCCGCCCCATGGGATGACCCGCTCGCGCTCGGAGTACACGGTCTCCATTGCGGCGAAGCGGTCCTCGGTCAGCAGATCCAGGATCGATTCCTTAGCCATTGGTCGGCTCCTTCTCTTCTTCCTTCGTCGTCGTGGCGTCGATGAACTTGTCGACCCACTTTTCGGTCACGCACCCCAGGTCGCGCAGGTACACGTCGCGCTCCTCTCCCTTACACGCGGCTGCTGCGTCGCGAACCTCTTGCGTGGGCCACCCCATGTTGTAGACGAACGACTTGAAGCGCTCCAGCTGCTTGCAGTAGTCCGTCACCCGGCGTTTCTCGTCGTCGAGCCGCTGGACCTGCTCCAGCAGCGCGAGCGTGCGCCCGTTGTTCGCGGCCCTGGCCATCTGCTTGCCCATCTCACACTCCCACGATCACGCGCCCACGGTTCCGTACCGCGGGGCACTCGTTGTAGAACCCGCACCAGTCGCGCGAGCATCCCCACCACCCAGGATCGGCCGGAACGAACACGTCCTTCTCGATGGCGTTGATCATCCGCGACAGCCGGTACAGCACAACTCGCACGTCTTCCTCGTCACGCGTGCTCGACGACGGCGCGTACTTCGGTTCCTTCGTGCACACGATGGTATCGAGCGTCACGTCCACCGGGAACGTCCCGCGGAGCTGCTTGTACAGCAGCGCATAGAAGGACAACTGCGAGTCCGTCTCGATCGCGTCCTTCGGCGGAGTCTTCGACCGGATCTTCAGGTCGCGCACGCGCTCGCCCCGCGTGGCGTCGGACGGGTCGGCCATGGCAACGACGTCCATGATGCCGAGCAACTCCAGGTGCGGTCGGTCGATGCCGCGCTCGAGCGGGACCACGATGCGCTTCTCGACCATTGTGGGCTGCACCAGCGGTGCCACCGACTCGCCGAACACGCGGGCGCACTTGACGGTCTCGTCGAGCGACTTGCCCTTGACCTTGTCGAGCCCCTCGGTCTCTTCGACGGCGTTCAGGCGAATACCGCCCTTGGCCAGCGAGTCTTCGAACGACGCGGCTGCGCAGTCGACGATATCCGTCACCGGCAGGTCTGTCCTGCTCTCGATCTTCTGCGTGAAGTTCAACTCGGCCCCTGCGTGCACGCCCTTCCCGCGGTGCATGGCCATGGCCGGCGGGACGATCTTGCCATCGACGTAGCGGAAGTACCACCGCAGCCCGCACTCCGTGAAGGTGTGCAACTGGCTGGGGGAGATGTGGCCTTTGAGTTCCATCATGCGACCTTCACGCTTCCGTCTTCGATGATGACGCTGCAATCGCCGCGCTCTCCGACAACCTCGATCAAGCACTGCCCGTCGTGCTTCTCGGCCAACGCGACCACGCGGGCGAGGTGTTCGTCGTCGAGTAGGCTCCCGTCGCGAATGAGCACAACGCGCAGTTTCGGGTTGGCTGCGAAGCCTAGCGCGACCTCGGCCTCCAGGCGCTCGGCGGACGAGCACTGATTCCACGGCACGCCGTTCATCGTCACGTCGTTGCCGGCGATGGCGAGCCCGTCGATCGGCATCTTGACCGCGGCGATGCGTGCTGCCTTCTGCTCTGCCAGTTTGTGTATCGTCTCTGTGAGCCCATTGTACTTCACGCGCAGGGCGTCGAGCGCGCCATTGGCCTTGGCCTTCGCGGCGTTCGCCAGGACCCTTGCGTTCGCCTCGCCCGCCGTGCGGATGGCCTCGGCGATTGGCGCTGCGTCGATGACGGAGGCCGCGGCTTCCGCCCGCTTGGCGACGGCTGCGGCGTGGTTCTTCTCGATGCCTTCCAACTGCACGCGGCGGTCTTTGAGCGCGGCCTGCCACTTCGCGATCTGCCCTTCGGCCTCTCCGATCTTCACGGCCGCGGCCTTCGCCGC
>DYSB01000279.1:0-1124 GCA_020726405.1 Acetofilamentum sp.
CAGCGGCTGATGCCGTAGCCCGTTGTACCGCTGCAACGATTCCTGCCAGGGTCTCAGCACGCTGGTGCTGGACGGCTGCGTCTTCGCCGGTAATACGGCCACGAGCCGCGGCGGGGCGGTGCGCTCCAGCGGCGACGTCAGCATCTCGGCCTCGACCTTCGACGGCAACATGAGCGGCTCCTACGGCGGCGCGGTCTGCGTCCTCTCGGGCCACGCGGGCGCCATCGACGTCAGCGACTCGGTCTTCAGCGACAACTATTCCTCCTCCGAGGGCGGCGGCCTGTACGCCAATGACTGCGATCCGAGCGACTACGCCGACAATGAGTTCTCCGGCAACGAGGCGCTGGGCGGCGGCGGGCTGTACAACCACGGCACCTACACCTCCGGCACGGTGACGGGCAACTGGTTCTACGACAATTCCGCCCGCAACGGCAATGGCGGCGGGCTGGTGGTCACCTATGGTGGCGCCGAGCTGGTGGCGGCCAACGTCTTCCTGCTCAACGACAGCCCGGGGGCGCGCGGCGGCGGCGCCTCCATCAGCGCCAACGACAAGACCATCGAGGGCAACCTCTTCCTGGAGAACTGGGGCTACTACGGCGGCGGGTTGTACGACGATGGCAACGGCGCCGAGATCGTCAACAACACCTTCGCCTGCAACGGATCGGGACTCGGCGGCGGGTATTTCCATAACTCGTCCACCACGGTCTTCGACGGCAACATCGTCGCCTTCAACACGAGCGGCTACGGCATCTACCGCTCGGGCGGGACGTTGACCATGCAATACAACAACGTCTACGCCAACCAGACGAGCGACTGGGGCAACATGTCGGATCCGACGGGCGTCGACGGCAACATCTCCGCCGATCCGCTCTTCACGGCGCTGGCGTGCGACTCCGCCATCGACGGCGACGACATGACCCTCCAGGCCAGCTCCCCCTCCATCGATGCCGGCAACCCGTCTCGCGCCACCGATCCCGACGGCAGCGTACGCGACCAGGGCGCCTACGCCGGGGAGTGGGGGGCCTACCTGGACATGGACCATGACGGCTCGCCCTGGTGGGACGGCGATTGCGACGACACCGACGCAGAGATCAACCCGGGGGCGGCGGAGATCTGGTACGACG
>DYSB01000279.1:1224-3081 GCA_020726405.1 Acetofilamentum sp.
CAACGACGACGACGCGGACGGCGACGGCTACGCCCAGGCGGAGGACTGCGACGACACCGACGCAGAGATCAACCCGGGGGCGGCGGAGATCTGGTACGACGGCGTCGATCAGGACTGCGACGGCAACGACGACGACGCGGACGGCGACGGCTACGCCCAGGCGGAGGACTGCGACGACGCGGATCGCGAGGTCTACCGCTGCCTGGAGCGCATCGACGGGGGGCCGGCGGGGTGTGCCTCGGGCGCGGGGCGCCCCGGCCTGCTGCTGGCCTTCGCGGCGCTGGCGTTGCTGGCGCGCCGGCGCCGCGCGCTGGGCCTGTTGCTGCTGCCTGGCGGCGCCCTGGCCGCTGATGCCTCACTGCCGCGCCTGGCCAACCCAGGCCCGGACGCAGGGGTGGCGCTGCCCGGGGTGCAGGTGGGGGCCGATGGCTTCTCCGGGGCCGCCGCGCTGCACTGGGCGGGCACCACAGCCCAGGCCACCTGGAGCGACGGCAGCCGTGAGGACCTGGTCGCCAACCTGGTCTCATTGGAGTTGTCCGCCGGACACTCTTTTCGCCAGCAGGTCCGTGTCGAGGCCCTCCTGCCCTTGCACGCCGCCACCAGCGGCGGCACGCCGGTGGGAGACCTCTCCCTGGCCGGCCACCTGCTGCTGGGCGAGGCGCTGGCCGGCCGCGCCGTTCTCTCGCTGCCGACTGGCGACGAGGCGGCCTGGCTCGGCCGCTCGGGCCCGGCCGTCGATCTGCTGCTGACGGGAGCCCTGCCTGCTGGACCGGCGCGCCTCTCGGGCCTGCTGGGGACATCCTTCGCCGCCGCGGAGGACCTGGCCGGCATCCCGGCGGGTAGCGCCCTGTTGGCGGGTCTGGGGGCCGCGGCCGCCCTGGGAACGCTCGATGTCGGGGCTGAACTGCTTGCGCGCCTGGGGTTGGGCACGAGTCTGCTGGCCGCGCCGCAGGACCAACCGCTGGAGCTGATCCTGCACGCCGGGGGGCGCCCGCACGGCTGGAGCGTCAAGGGCTTCGCTGGCGTTGGCCTGTTGGACGGCTTCGGCGCGCCCGACGTGCGCCTGGGGGCGGTGATCGGCGCCGGCCCGCGCGCCGCCGCGCCCCAGGTGGAGTTGGTCGAACCGGAGCCGGTGGCTTCGCAGCCCAGCCTGGGGCACGTCAAGGTGCTGGCCCGCACCGCCGATGGCGGCGCCGTGGACGCCACCGTGCGCTTCGACGGCCCGGGCGCGGCGCAGTGGCGCTCCCTTGGCCCCGACGGCGTGGATGAACTGGACCTGCCCTTCGGCAGCTACCGTGTCTTCGTCTCGGCGCCCGAATTGGGCGTCACAGCGCGCGACCTGCTGCTCGTGCGCGGCATGGCCGAGTCGGTCGTGCTGGAGATCGTGCTCATGGCGGGCCGCGTCAAGCTGACGGAGCGCGAAATCGTCATCCTCGACCCGGTGCACTTCGCCTTCGACAGCGCCGAGGTCTCCCCCGACAGCTACGCCCTGCTGGACGAGGTGGCTGCCATGCTGCTGGCCAACCCGGCCATTCGGCGGGTGGAGATCCAGGGTCACACGGATGACTCGGGCAAGGACGTCTACAACCTCAGGCTTTCCCAGCGGCGCGTGGAGTCCGTCATGCAGCGGCTGTTGCATGCCGGGGTCGAACCCGCGCGCCTGGTTGCCCGCGGCTATGGCGAGTCGGCCCCCATCGCGCCCAACGACAGCGAGGCCGACCGCGCCCGCAACCGCCGCGTGCAGTTCGTCATCCTGGAGACGGACTAGGCGCTCCTGCCGCCCGGCGACGGGGCGACGGACTGATCCCTCGCCCCCATTCCGCCCCGGCTCAAGCCTCCAGCAGCGCGGCCAGCAGC
>DYSB01000062.1 GCA_020726405.1 Acetofilamentum sp.
GAGCTGTTCACCCTGCCCGCCGAGGGCGCAGGCCACCAGCACGCCTGGCACCTGTTCATGCTGCGCCTGAACCTCGAGGCCCTGAAGATCGACCGCGCGCGCTTCATCGAAGAGATGGCCGCCCGGGAAGTGAGCGCCTCGGTGCATTTCATCCCTGTGCACTTGCACCCTTGGTACCGCACGACCTTCGGCTACCGGGGCGGCGAGTATCCGGTGGCCGAGGCCGAATACGCGCGCGAGATCAGCCTGCCCTTCTTCAGCGCCATGACCGACGCCCAAGCCCTGCGCGTGGCCGAGGTCTGCCTGGAGATCGCCCGGAGCCACCGCCGCTGATGGCCAAACGCGGACTCGACCTGCTGCTGGCGACGCTGGGCCTGCTGCTCGTCTGGCCCCTGCTGGCCGGGGCGGCCGTCTGGATCCGGCTGGACAGCCCGGGCCCCGTGCTCTTCCGCCAGGAGCGGGTGGGCCGCCGGGGCCGGCCCTTCCGGATCCTCAAGTTCCGCACCATGCGCGAATCGGCCGAGCCGGGCCGGCAGATCACCGTGGGGCAGGATCCACGCATCACGCGCAGCGGCCGCTGGCTGCGGGCCAGCAAGCTCGACGAGCTGCCCCAGCTCTTCAACGTGTTGGCCGGGGAGATGAGTTTCGTGGGACCGCGGCCGGAAGTGCCGCGCTATGTGGCCTTCTATACGGCGGAGGAGCGCCGGGTGCTGGAGCTGCGTCCGGGCATCACGGACCTGGCCTCCATCAAGTACCGGCACGAGGCGGAGATCCTGGCCGCCGCCGCCGATCCCGAGCGCACCTATGTGGACGAAGTGATGCGCGACAAACTGCGCATCAATCTGGAGTATGCGCGCGGGGCCGGGCTGAAGGCGGACCTGGGCGTGATCCTGGCCACACTGGGCGCGCTCTTCAAGCGGCAGTAAGTTGATTCTTGTGCCCGATTTGCGTTCTTTGCAACGCGCCAGCACAGCCTAGACTCGTCAGACAGCCCGAAAAAGGACGCCGTGGATCTCCTCGAACGCCTGAATCCCTACCGGCGGATTCTCATCCTCAGCATGGACGTGGGCATCTCCGCGCTCGTGTACTGCCTGTCCTTCATGATCCTGGGCAGCGGGCGGATTCCCGCGGAAGTCTGGCCCATCCTGGGCTCGGGCCTGGCCGTGATGGTGCCCGTGCGGCTGGTGGTCTTCAACTTCTCCGGCCTCTACCGCGGCATCATGAAGTATGCCAGCATCGACGACCTGAAGAACATCTTCCGCGCCGTCGCCCTGGGCAGCATGTTGTTCATTTTCGTCCTGCTGCTGTTGCGTGGCCTGCACGTGCCCCACTTTGCGGACTTCCCGGAGTGGGTCCTGCTCATCGACTGGACCCTGAACATCATCTTCATCGGCGGCAGCCGCTTCATGGTGCGCGCCCTGCGCAGCTACCGGCCCACCGCCCTGCCCGAGGCCGCGCGCGTGCTGATCGTGGGTGCCGGCGACGCGGGCGAATCCATCCTGCGGGAGATCCACTTCAACCCCCGCAGCCAGTTCGAAGTCGTCGGCCTGCTGGACGACGATCCCAGCAAGCTCCACAAGCAGATCCACGGCGTGCTCGTGCTGGGCTCGACGGGGGATCTGGGCGATATGTTCTCCTCCTACGACGTGGACCAGGTCTTCATCGCCGTGCCCAACGCGCCAGCCGAGCTGATCCGGCGCATCGTGGAGCAGTGCCGGCGTCACAACGTCACCTTCCGCAAGCTGCCCGCCGTGCGCGATTTGATCGACGGCCGCGTCTCCATCAGCCAGTTGCGCGAAGTGCAGTTGGAGGACCTGTTGGGCCGGGACGCGGTCAAGCTGGACCTGCTCTCCATCGGGCGCTTTATCACAGGCCGAACCGTGTTGGTCACCGGCGCGGCCGGGTCGATTGGCAGCGAACTCTGCCGTCAGGTGCTGACCTTTCAACCCGCCCGCTTGATTTGCTTCGATCACAACGAAAATGGCTTGTATGCGTTGATGCAGGAGTTTGCCGCTCGGCCGGATCGCAGCCTCATTGAGCCTGTGGTTGGATCGATCGTCGAGCAGGGCCGGGTGGAGTGGCTATTCCGCTTTCATCAGCCGGCCGTGGTCTTCCACGCCGCCGCGCACAAGCACGTGCCCATGATGGAGCGCAACCGCGACGAGGCCGTGCGCAACAACGTGCAGGGCACGCGCCTGCTGGCCGAAGCCGCCCATCGGCACGGGGTGGAGAAGTTCGTGATGATCTCCACCGACAAGGCGGTCAACCCCTCAAGCACCATGGGCGTCTGCAAGCGCGTGGCCGAGCTGTTGGTGCGTGAACTGGACGCGCGCTCCGACACCCAGTTCATGACCGTGCGCTTCGGCAACGTGCTGGGCAGCGCGGGCAGCGTGGTGCCGCTCTTCAAGTCTCAAATCCGCGCCGGCGGCCCGATCACCATCACGCACCCCAACATCGAACGCTACTTCATGACCATTTTCGAGGCCGTGCAGTTGGTGATTCAGGCCGCGGCCCTGGGCCAGGGCGGCGAGATTTTCGTGCTCGACATGGGCTCGCCCATGAAAATCATCGATATGGCCCGCAACCTGATCACGCTCTCCGGCCTGCAGGAGGGCGTGGATATCGACATCGAGATCGTGGGCCTGCGCCAGGGCGAGAAGATGACCGAGGAGCTTTGGGTCACGGGCGAGCAGCTGCTGCCCACGCCGCATCCCAAGATCAGCGTCGCCGTGCCCGAGCACGAGGCGGATTCCGGTCAGCTGAACAGCCATTTGGAAGAACTGTTGTCATTGGTAGATTCCGGACGGGATCAGGAAATCGTCAAGCAATTGCGGACCATCGTGCCCACCTATACACCGGTGGCGGGTGACAACCGGCGCTTCTAGCGTCTGCGCAGATCCTGCCGGGGCGGGCTGTATGTCCGGAATTCTCTGCGTTGCATCGAGTCCCAAGCGGGAGAGTGCTGTCGAACCTTGATACGTTGTCGTCGCCTTGCGGAGTCCCGCCGCTGAAGTTGGGCGGGGGATAACCCGATTCCAAGGAGTAGCCGTCCGCCTCATGTGAGCGGGCCACGGTGGGTCCACCGGCCTTTCCGCTCGCATGACGGTCGGCGCAGCCAGACAGGGTACAAGACCATGCACTCAGCCCTTGCGCGCTTCCGCGCCCTGCCTCTGCTCAGCCTGCTGCTGGTTTCCTCCAGCCAGGCCCTCACATCCCACATTCTGCATCAGGACGAGCAATCCATCCGGATTCAGGTGGATCTCTCGGACCTGCGCGTGGAACCCCAGGAGACCGACGCCGGCCTGCGTGGCGTGCCGGTCTCGGCGGGGGCGATCCTGGCCCAGGAGGGCGGGCGGACCTGGCTGAGCGCGCCCCTTCTGCTGGCCGTGCCGCCGGGCACCCGGCCCAGCCTGCGCATCCTGCGCGAGGAGCGCGGCACGGAAGACTGGCCAGCCCCGCCGACGCTGGGCGCGGACAGTCTGGCGGCCCCCGCCGGCGGCCCGGAGCGCGTGGGACTGCGCCTGCTTGACCTGGGCTGGCAGCGCTCCCAGAAACTGCAGCGCCTGGCCGTGGACATGGCCGTGCATGACGGTGCCTGGAGCCGGCTCACGGAGCTGGAGTTCGAACTGGTCTTCCTGCCGGAACCCGGCGAGCGCGACCGCTTGAGCCAGCAGGCACCCGCCGGGCGGCGAGCCTGGCGCGAATCCCCGGTCTTCGAGCAGCTGCTGGACAAGTCGGTGCTCAACGCCACCCAGTCCCGGGCCTGGCGGACGGATCCCCGCCGTCTGCAATCCCACCCGGCCGCCCCGCTGCGCGACGTCAACCCGGCCTTCCAGGACGACTGGATCCAGCGCATCATGGTGGACCACGATGGCCTGGTGAGCGTCAGCGGGCAGGACCTGCGCGATGCGGGCGTGGAGCTGGACGAGATCGATCCGGCCACCCTTTCCCTCTGGGAGGGGGAGCAGGAACGGCCGCTCCTGCTGCTGGACGGCGGCGACGCGCGCTTCGATCCCGGCGACAGCTTCATCTTCGCCGGCCGGGCCCGCCGGGGTGACGCCTTTCCCACGGACTTCTTCAGTCCCCAGAACGCCTATTTCCTGACCTGGGGCCACGGCACCGGGCGCCGCTTCGTGGAACGGGGGGCCGCGCCCCTGGAGGGCCTGCCCGATCAGACGAGCTACGGCCACCTGCAGCACATCGAACGCAACACGGTCTGGACCTCGCTCAAGGGCGATCCGAAGCCGCCCACCGAGACGGATCACTGGCAGTGGATGGCCATGCAGGCCGTGAACGAACCGGCCGAATACGCGGTGACCGTGACCCTGGAGAATCCGCTGGGCAGCGGGCCCGAGCGCCTGGACCACATCCGCTTCGCCGTGCGCGGCGAGTCCGAGCTCATCAGCACGGGCGCGGATCATCACCTGATCGTCAGGCTGGACGGCCAGTGGGTGGGCGATATCGAAACCACCCAGCGTGACGAGACCATCACCGCCTGGTTCCCGCTGGCCCCCGGGCAACTGGCCGACAAGACCCAGGCTCAGCTGGACTTCGAGCTGCCGTTGGACCGGGGCGTCGACAGCGACTTCAACTACCTCAACTGGATCCAATTGGATTACCTGCGCGAACTGACCCTGCAGGCGGATGGGCAGCTTCTGCTCCCGCTTGAACAGGTGGAGGCAGCCAACCAGGTCATCAGCGGGCTGCAGAGCGACAATCCGCTGATTCTCAGCGAGGACGGCTGGATCCTCCGGGGTGGACAGCCCGTGGCCGGGCGCAGCGACGCCCAGCGCTTGAATCTGAGCGGCGTGAACGGAGACCTGTTCCTGAGTGAACGGACCCATCTGCTGGCTCCGGCCGCCATCGTCCGGCACGCCAACGCGCATCTGCGGGACACGGACCAGCAGGCGGACATGCTCATCGTCGCGCCGGCGCCGTATCACGCGGCCCTGCAGGACCTGGTGGATTTCCACGGGCAGTCCCTGAGCGTGCGGCTGGTGGACATCGAGGCGATCTACAGCGAGTTCAACCAGGGCCGGATGCACACCGAGGCGATCCAGGACTTCCTGCACTGGACCTTCGCGCAGTGGCAGAGCCCGGCGCCCGCCTACTTGACCCTGGTGGGCCGGGTCAGCCGGGCCAACAACAGCAAGCTCACCTACAACCCGCGCTACCGTACCCAGGTCCCTACCTGGTGGGTGCAGACCTCCACCACGGGCTCCACGGCCACGGACGAATCCTTCACCTACCTGGTGGGCGCGGACAGCCTGTGGTCGGGCAGCGAACTGCTGGAGGTGGTGCCCGACACCTTCCAGGACCTGCTGGTGGGGCGGATCTCGGTCTACAACGGGACCCAGTTGACGGACTACCTGCGCAAGCATCGGGAATACCGCGAACGCAGCGTGCCCGGCAAGTGGATGGAGACCCAGGTCATGGCCGCGGACGAAGGCAACGACCAGGTCTTCGAAGTGGGCAACGAACTCATCGTCCGGGGCATCATCCCGGAGGCCTATCCGGTGGCGGAGATCCACGTGAGCAACGCCTCCCCCTACCATGGCGGCACGCTGGACTTCATCGATCTGTTCAACGAGGGCTGCACGATCCTCAATTACAACGGGCATGGCGCCATCGGCATCCTCTCCTCGAGCAGCTTGTTCCGCGCCACGGACATCCGCTTCCTGACCAACCGCGGCAAGTATCCCATCAGTTTCGCCTGGTCCTGTCTGGTGGGCTACTACGACGATCCGGACTCCGCTTCCATGGCCGAGCTGCTGCTACGCAAGGCCAACGCAGGCGCCATTGCCTTCTACGGCTCCTCGGCCAAGGCCACCATCAGCGTCGACAACCCGCTGATGATGCAGTACTTCTACAACCAGTACGCCGAGGAGCCCCTCACGCTGGGCCAGATCGTCCAGTTGACGGAGAACAGCCTGCTGCTCACCGGCAACACGGCGGACATCATCCACATGTACAACCTGCTGGGTGATCCGGCCCTGGTGCCGGCCTTCCCGCGCCATCACCTGCGGCCCGAACCCGAGTTGCTGCAGCTGGACGGCGGCCAACCGGCCCAGTTCGTCCTGCGCACGGATCCGCCCGGACTGAGCGGCACGCTGGAGGCCACCTTCCTGCCCCACGCCCGGCGGCCCAGCAATTTCCAGGGCAGCAACCTGCGCACGTACAGCCTGGCTTTCAGCGACGGCCAGAGCGTGAGTTTCGACCTGCCGAACATCAGCGAGGCCCGCGAGGCCAAACTGCTGCTGGCCATGAACACCAGCCAGGGCCGGGCGGTGGGTGCGTTGCCGCTCTTCCTCAACACGCCCTATGCGGCGCTGGGCAGCCATAGCCCGGAGCGTGGACTGGCGGGCGCCCCGCTCCAGTTCCGCTTCGAGTCGCCCCTGGCCGTGGATTCGGTGCGCGTGCTGACCAATTTCGTCGCGCCCTCCCTGGCCAGCTTGACGATGGGGTCGCTGGGCGGCGGCGTCTTCGTGCGGCAGATCGACGCGCTGCCGGCGGCCAGCACGGGCGCCTACTACGCCCTGACCGCGGACTGGCTGCAGGGCTGGAACGTGGAGGTGGAGGACTTCCCTTACTTCCAATCCAGCGGTTTGATGTACCGCTTCCGCATCTACGACGGCGAGCCCTGGACGGACGCGGACGGCGACCGCCGTCACGACGCGGAGGAGGCTTACGAGGACCACAACGGCAACGGCCAGTGGGATCCGCCGGGTGAGCCCTTCGTGGACACGGATGCCAGCGGCGCCTGGAGCCAGGGGGAGAGCTGGACGGACGTGAACGCCAACGGCCTGCGCGACGGCTGGATCGACCTGGACGGGCGCTTCGTGAGCATCCTGGAGAATGAGCGGATTGCCGCCGTGGACACGCTCATCGCCGTGCGTCAGAGCGTGAACGGGCTGAGTGCCGGGCTGCGCTGGACGGCCTCCGTCAGTCGTCCCCTCAACCAGGCCAGTGCGCGGATCACACGGCAGGTCGGCGAGAGCTGGACGCCGGTCTGGGAGGGCCGCGTGCCCGCCGTGACGGGTCCGCAGACCCTCGAGGCGCTGGTGGCGCTGACCCCGGGTGCCCAGCGCCTGCGTTGCGTGGTCGGACCCCTCTGGCAGGACGACGTCGCCCTGGGCGGCGTGGACAGCCTGGTGCTGGCCGACGCGTTCACCCTGCTCACCCCGCTGGCGGGATCGGGCGGCGCGCTGCCCCTGGACGCCGCGGGCCACTGGAGCCTGCACGTGCCGGCCAGCCAGCTGCAAGCACCCGTGCAGCTGGACCCCGTCCTGCACGACGCGGCCGTGCAGCCCCTGAGGGAAGCCGAGCAGGGCCAGCCCGGGCTGGGTCTGCTGCGGGCCTCCGACTCGCATCCCAACCTGCGCGCGCTGGATCTGGCCCCCCGGCCGGCCGAGCGTTCCGCCGCCGACCGGCAGCCGGCCTCTTCCAGCCTGGCCTGCAGCCTGCCCGCCGGCTTGCAGTTCCAATTCCCCGGCGCCGTGCTGGGCGACAGCCTGCCGCTGGCCCTGGCCCGCTGGGTGCCGGAGCGCGGTCTCTGGGTGGTCCAGCCGGGCAGCGCCAGCCTGGATGCGGGCACCTGGCGGCTGGAGAGCGCGCTGACCTTTGAGGATGGCTGGGTGCTGCCCGTGGCCCTGCGCGACCAGCAGGGACCCGCGCTGAGCATCCAGGCCGCCGGCCAGTGGTTCGCGCCGGGCGACGTGGTGCCCAGCGAGCCGACCTTCCAATTCCTGTTGAGCGACCCCGACGGGCTGGACCTGGGCGAGGGACTTTCGGCGCCCCAGCTTCTGCTGGACGGCGTGGCCGTGCCCGCCGAGCAGCTGCAGGTGGGCGAGGGCACCACGGGCGTCCAGCTGCAGTGGAGCCTGGGCCTGCAGGCGGCGGGCTCGGAACACCAGCTGACCCTGCGCAGCTGGGACGCCCTGGGCAACGAAAGCGAGCTGGTAACGCCCTTCCGCGTGGCCACGGGGCTGCGGATGGAGTTCTTCGCCAACCACCCCAATCCCTTCCAGGACGAGACCACCTTCGCCTGGCAGCTCAGCAACGTGCCGCGCAGCCTGCGCTTCGAGATCTACACGGCCGCCGGCCGGCTGGTGCGGCGCATCCAGATCCCCACGCCACGCATCGGCTACGACGAATACACGTGGGACGGGCGCGACCAGAAGGGCCGCGACGTGGCCAACGGCGTCTACTTCCTGCGCGTGGTGGCCGACGGCAGCGCCGCCGTTGACGAGGTCTACAAGCTTGCGAGGCTCCGCTGATGACGACCCCCACCTGCACTCCGCGCCCGGAGCGGCGGGCGTCCCGGCCCACCGGCGGCTGGACGCGCCGGGCCCTCTGTCTGCTACTGCTCTGTCCCGCCGGGCTTAAGGCCAGCGAGTACGCGGCGGACTTCATCCACCTGGGCACGGGCGCCGACGCCGCGGGCATGGCGGGCGCCTGGAGCACGAGCAAGTCCTACGCCACCAGCTTTTTCTGGAATCCCGCCCTGGTGGTGGACGACCAGCCGCTCAAAGTCTACGCCGAGGGCGTCAGCTTGTTCGACGGCCTCTCGTCCTACCAAAGCGCGGCCCTGCAATGGCAGGTCCGGGAGCGCTGGGCACTCAGCGCCGGGGCCCAGGTCAACCTGGTCACCGATATCCCGCGCTACGCGGCCCTGGCCGACGGCCGCGACCCCAGCAACCCGGACGACCGCTCCAACGGCACCAGCAGCGGGAGTGCCTTCGACAGCCGCTCCACGGCCCTCACCGTGGGCCTCAGCCGGGAATTCTGGTTCGACATCCTGCTGGGCCAGGGCCTGCTGCGCAACCGGCTGCCCGCGCGCCTGGCCGTGGGGTCCTCTCTGCGCCTGGTGCGCGAGAACCTGGACGAGGTGGGAGCCAGCGGCACCGGCGTGGACCTGGGAATCAAGCTGATGGTCGCCGAACCGGCGCGGGTGGGCGAGCGCAGCCGGCGCGAGTTCGTGCTGGCCGTGGCCCGGCACAACCTGGTGGCCCAGGATCTGGACTGGGACACGCCCTCGGGCCAGCAGGACGCCTTGCCCGGCGGGTTGCGGGCCGGCCTGTCCTACCAGGACGAGCTGCGCCGCCTGGCCCTGGGCTGGCGCGTGGCGCTGGAGTACGATGACCTCTACGACGGCACCTGGCATCTGGGCACGGAATGGGATCTGCGGCGCGTGCTGATCCTGCGCGGCGGCGTGGCGGCGCCGGATTTCGGCGAGGCCCAGCTCAGCCTGGGGGCGGGCTTCCACTTGCGCCACGCCCAGGTGAATTACGCCTTCACTCAGCACGAGCTGGGCGGCAGCCACCGGGTAAGCCTGGAACTGCGCTACTAAGCGGGCCGCAACCTAGGTCCTTCCGCCCTTGACCGCGGGGTGGAAGGACCTTATGTTGTCACCAAAACAGAACTAAAAAAGTCCAATAAGGAGATCCCCTCATGACCTGGTCCACATGTCGAGCTACGATCCCGTCGCCGTTCAGCCCATGCGCGAGGAACTGCTGGCCGTGGGCTTCCGCGAGTTGCTGGATCCCGCCGCCGTGGACGAGGCCCTGGCACAGGCCGGCGGCAGTGCCTTGGTGGTGATCAACAGCGTCTGCGGCTGTGCGGCGGGCAACATGCGCCCGGGCGTGGCCCTGGCCCTCCAGAACGGCCGGATCCCCGACCGCCTCAGGACGGTCTTCGCGGGAATGGAGAAGCTGGCCGTCCGGCGCGTGCGCGAGCATCTGGGACCTCTGCCCGAATCCAGCCCCTTCCTGGCGCTGTTCCGCGACGGCGAGCTGGTCTGGGCCCTGCCGCGGCCCCAGCTGGAGCAGCGCACGGCCGTGGACGTGGCCGCCGCCCTGGTGGAGGCTTTCGAGCAGCACTTCGAGCGCAGCGGGCCCTCCATTCCACCCGCGCAGTTCGAGCAACTGGGCTTCACGGCCACCTGCGGCTGCTCGCTGGAGGCCTAAGTGCGGGCGCCGCCCAGGCCAGGCCCGATCGAGCAAGGAAACGAGCAAGGAAAAGGGGAAGGCCGGGCCTTCCCCTTTTTCATGGGTTGGAGTGACGGAGGAATCAGTGGTTGCTGGACGCCGCGCCGCGCGCCGCTGCCTGGGCTGCGCGGACGGTCTGGGCCCATGCCCCGCCTTCGGCCGCCAGCCGGGCCGCGCAGGCCTCCGTGTCCACCAGTAGCAAGGTTGAGCCCTGCACGAGGGGCAGCGGTTTGCGGGGCAGCGGCTGACCGCAAGCCAGACAGTCCCTCAGCGGATAGTCGGGTCCGTCCCGCTTGAGTAGGGCCTTGGTGATCGTCTTGCGGAACAAGTCCTCGCGCTCCCGGGCCTCTTCATCGCAATGGGCGCAGCAGAGCTGCACACTCAGGCCGTGCAGGTCCAGCTGGACGACCTCGCCCATGCTGCCCAGCGGGGCGCCCGTGATCAGGCAGTGGGTCAGCGGATAGACTTCGGGTTCCAGGGCGGGCCCGGCGATGGCCGCGCTGTCCGGCGCGGTCACAATCGGCTCAACGACGGGTGACTCTGCGGTGAGTTGCGCGCGCAGGCCACAGGCGAGGACCAACGTGAGCAGCAGCGGGACGACGGGTTGGTTCATGGCAATGCTCCCAATCTGTTGATTCGTCCGGGCGGGCCGGAAAGAAACCGTCTGCCGGACGCATGCGCAACACAGCGGGCGACCGAGCATCGGTCCAGATTTCTACTTTCTGGCAGTCTCAAACCACAGGACCTGCCATGAAGACCCTGCTGTTCCTCCTCCCGACCCTGCTGGCCACCGGCGCTTTTGCCCAGGCTGTCACGCTGGAGCCCGCCGCACCCCTGGTCGGTCAGACTTTGACCATCACCTACGACGCGGTGGCTGGCGCCCTGCCCGACGCGCCGGCCCAGGTCAAGCTCCACTGGGGCCTGCTGGATCCTGACACGGGCGGCTGGAGCCTGCCGCCGGCGGCCAACTGGCCCGCCGGATCTGTCTCGCCGGACGGCTTCGCCCTGCAATCGCCCCTGCTTCCCCAGGGCGACGGACTGTTCCAGGTGGCCGTGCCCTCTGTCGAGCCGATGGAGCACATCGCGTTCGTCTTCACCGACGGCACCAACTGGGACAACAATGGCGGTGCCAACTGGATTGTCGATTACATGGCGGGCGACGTGGCCTGCTGGTGGACGCCCCTGGAGCCCGAGACCGGCGACGTGGTGAGCGTGTTCTACAACACAGGCCCGGGTACGTTGCCCGGCGGCCCCGTGCTCCTGCACTGGGGTGTGAACGAATCCGGCGCGGGCAACTGGGTGGAGCCGCCCCAGGCCATCTGGCCCGCGGGCACAGTGGCCGCCGGGGACGGGATGGCCGCCCGCAGCCCGATGGTGGACGAGGGCGGCGGCGTCTGGTCCATCCAGCTCACGGCCGCGGAAGGCATCAACAGCCTGCACTGGGTCTTCACCAACGGCAGCGTCTGGGACGGCAACAACGGCACGAACTGGAACCTCTTCGTGGGCGAGCCGCCGGTCTTCGCCCAGGTCTGGACGCGCTTCCGGCTGGATCCGCGCTCGAGCTTCTACACCGGCCCGGCGCAGATCAGCGCGGTGAACCTGGCGGGCACCATGAACGGCTGGAACTCCACGGCCACGCCGCTCAGCCTGGGGGCGGACGGCACCTGGAGCGTGGAGCGCGTACTGCAGGAGGGGGCCTACCAGTACAAGTTCGTGGTCAACGGCAGCGATTGGTCGTCGGACCCGGACAACCCGCGCATGAACGCCAACGACAACAACAACAGCATGCTGGACCTGGCGCCCGCCGCCGGCCCGCGGGCCACGGGCTGGTCCCGACCCGACGACCTGGTGCTGCGCGAGCCCGCCAGCCTGGAACTGGCCCTGGGCGTGCGCGCCCCGGACGGCGGCGAGGACCTGAACCCGGCGGCCTTCACGGTCCGGATCAACGGCGCGCTGGTCGCGCACAGCTGGGACGGCGACTCCCTGCGGTTCACCGTCCCACTGACCCAGGTCGGCGAGGCCCGCGTGGAGGTAAGCCTGGCCGATGTGGACGGCGACCTGGCCACGGCGCGCTGGTGTGCGGCTCTGCAGCCCGAGGGCTGGCTGCGCCTGGACGCCGACCGCGATGACGACGGTCCCGGCCTCTACAGCTATCCCACTCCGCCCGGTGGCTACGCCGACCTGGAGGCCGTGGAGCTGCGCGAGGCGGCCCTGGGCGACACGCTGCAGGTGCGCGTGCGTCTGCGCCTGCTGCACGACTACAGTCGCGTCAACCTGCTCCTCTTGCCCACGCTGGCGGCGGATCCCTCCGCCGACCACCTGCGCGACGAGCTGGAGACCCCGGACTGGGCCACGGCCGGACTCTTCCTGTCCTTGCTGAAGCCCACTTCGCCGCACTTCAATCCAGAGCAGGACAACCGCCTGCTGACGGACCACAATCCGCTGGTCGCCGGCGCGCCGCTGACCGTCTGGACCAGCGGCCAGACCCTGGTGGCCAACCTGCCCATGGACCTGCTGGAGGAGCGGCTGGGCAGCTGGCAGGAGGACTGGTTCCTGGGCTGCTTCGCCAGCATCACGGGCGTGGCGCCCTTGGAGGGCGGCGTGACCGAGGTGGGTCCCAGCCAGGGCGGCATCACCGAAGCCTGGGACTGCGACGTCTACGACGCGGCCTGCGTCGAGCCCGTCGCGCTGGAGGACGTCCTGCTGGGCAACAGCAGCCTGGGCCGGACGGCCCGCCTGGACGCGGCGGGACGCGGCTTCGCCCCCGTGCGGCCTGAGGATGTGGGCCCGCACATGGCCTCTCCCGGCCCCGTGGTGCGCTTCCTGACCCAGGGCGGCTCCACGACCCTCGCTGCGCGCACCGTGCGCGGCACGGCCACGCCCAACACCGCCGGCAGCGTGCGCCTGGTGCGCCAGGCGGGCGCGCTGGCGGACTCCGTCGAGGTGGAACTGGTTGACGGCATCTGGAGCACGAGCCTGACGCTGCTTGACGGCCTCAACCGCTTCCAGGCCAAGGCCCAGGACGCGGACGGCTTCTGGGGTTCCAGCTCGGCGCTGGAGATCACACTGCTGCGCGAACACGCACCCCAGCCCCAGATCAGCCTGTTGTTGCAGGAGTCGGTGCTCCAGCTCTACGGCACGGCCACGGTGGACATCGACGGCGACATCACGGGCTGGCTCTGGGAGATGGAGGAGGGCAACCCCGAGGCCGTGGCGATCACCAGCGCCGGCTCGATGGTGGCCTCCATTCCGCAGTTGCCCGCCACGGACGGCGCCTACTGGTTCCGGCTGACCGTGACGGACGCCCAGGGTCACACAGGGACGGCCCGCGGCCTCTTCGAAGTGGAGAACGGCCGGACCCGGCCGGTGGGCCAGAACGACTACCCGCTCTGGGTACGCGACGCCATCGTCTACGAGATCTTCGTGCGCAGTTTCGACTCGCGGCGCAGTCTGGCCGCCGTCACCGAGCGCCTGGACGAGATCGTCGAGCTGGGCGCCAACACCATCTGGTTCATGCCCGTCTTCGAGGGTCCCAGCGACCACGGCTACGCGGTGAACGACTACTACGCCGTGGAGCAGGACTATGGCACGGAGAGCGACCTGCGCACCTTGGTGGAGGAGGCCCACGCCCGGGGCATCCGCGTGGTGCTGGACATGGTGCTCAACCACAGCTCCATCGACCATCCCTGGATGCAGTCGGCGCTGGAGTACGGCGACGACAGCCTGAACCGCGGCTGGTACATGTGGAATCAAGACGGCACACACCAGTACTACTACGACTGGTCCAGCCTGCCCAACCTCAACGTCTCCAATCCGGACTACAAGCGCGAGGCCGCGCAGCTCAGCCGCTACTGGATCGAGGAGGTGGGCGTGGACGGCTACCGCTGCGACGTGGCCTGGGGCCCCCAGGAGCGCGACGGCCAGTTCTGGCGCGACTGGCGCCGAGCCATCCGTGTGACACGGCCGGACCTCCTCCTGCTGGCGGAGGCCGGGGCCAACGACTTCGCGATCTTCGACGGCCGCTTCAACCTGGCCTACGACTGGCCCCTGTTCTGGGACGCCCTGCAGGTGATCAACAACGTGGCGCCCTCCACGGTGCAGGACCGTGTGAGCAACGTGGGCTTCTGGTTCCCGGACAACGCCCTGCCCTTCCGCTTCCTGGAGAACCACGACGAAGCGCGCTTCTACCCTGCGCACAGCGTGGAGCAGACGCGCTGCGCGGCGGCCCTGCTCTTCAGCCTGCCCGGTGTGCCGCTGATCTACGCCGGCCAGGAAGTGGGGGAGACCACGTCGCGTGGACTGATCAACTGGAGCGATCCGCAGAACCTGCGCCCGTTCTACCAGCAACTCTGCCAGACGCGCGGAGCCTGGTCCCAGCTGCGCAGCAACCGCTCTCTGCAGCTGGTGAACAACGATCCCAGCCAGGTCTTCAGCCTGGCCCGCGTGCCCGAAGATCCCGCGGCGGAGGGCGTGATCCTCTGCGTCTACAATTTCAGCGACAACACGCGCAGCGCCCAACTGACGCTGCCGGTGGCCGACTGGGGCATGGAGACGGGCACCTGGTACCTGACCGACCTGTTCGGCGGGGGCGTGTCCGAGTACACGGGCGGCGTGGACACCCAGCTGAGCGTGGACCTGGAGAACTGGGACGCGCGCTGGTTCATCCTGGGCAACGAGGCCGTGGATGTCAACCCGCCCGATCCGGCGGTCCTGCCTGTGGAGTTCCAGCTGGGCGACCCCTGGCCCAATCCCTTCAACCCGCGGATCTCCATTCCCCTGACGCTGCCCGCGGCGGCCCACGTGGAACTGGAGATCTTCAACCTGGCCGGCCAGCGCGTGGCCACCCTGGCGGACGGCTGGCTGCCCGCCGGACGCCGCGTGGTCAGCTGGAATGCCGGCCACCTGGCCAGCGGCACCTACGTCGTGCAGGCCAGCGCCGGCGCCTGGCGCGGTTCGCGCAAGATCACCCTGGTGAAGTGAGATGAGACTTCTTGCCCTGCTGACGATCCTGACTCTGCTGCCGGCGGCGCAGGCCCAGCGGGTGGAGTGGGACACTCCCACGGAGCTGGAAGTGAGCGGCGCGGACAAGCTCAAGCTGGACGGCGCGCGTGTGGCGGAATGGAGCCAGGACCGTCCGGAAGCCCTGCTGCCCGTGAGTGTGTCACAGGATGGCACAGACTGGCGGTTGCGCAGCTCCCAGCCGCTGGACATCAAGGCCCAGCACGCCTTGCTGTTGAAGAACGGCAAACGCCTGCCCGTGATTCCCGCTGGCGTGCTCGACGCCTTCGTCTGCACGGCTCCGCTGGGCGTCTCCGGCGACAGCCTGCGGGTCTTCCGCCTGTTCGCGCCCCGGGCCACGGCCGTGCGCCTGCACGTCTACGCCCGGCCGGGCGACGAGCAGGCTCTGCTGGTCCGCGAGGCCGTGGCCGCGGCCGACGGCAGCTGGAGCGTCGCCTGTCCCGAAGCCGGGCTGGGCATGGCCTGGACCTGGTCGCTGAGTTCCGCCACGGGCGTGAAGGACTGGACCGACCCCGCGCTGGAGTTCGCCGACCCCTGGGCCACGGCCGTGGCCACGCGCAACCACTACACGCACTCCGGCCGCGCCCTGCTGCTGGATGAGAGCTATGCCTGGACCTGCCCGGACTGGCAGGCGCC
>DYSB01000280.1 GCA_020726405.1 Acetofilamentum sp.
CGGCGCTGGAGCGTCCCCTGGTGGCCGTCCCGGCCGACTCCTTCTACGCTCGCTGGCTCGCGCTCCTGGGCATCGTCGCCCGCCCCCCCAGCGACGGCCCGGAGGTCTTCCGCTCCGAGGCCTGGGCCAGGCGGCTCCTCGTCGCGGCGGCGGCGTCCTGGGCCGAGCTGAAGCACGACACACTGCTCTACGTGAAGCAGCCGCTGGTGATGGCGCAGGGGGGAGACGGTGCCGAACTGCCCGCCATCCGGGCGGCGGGCTACGTCGAGCCCCGGCCCGACGTGTACCGGGCGGCGGCGGCGCTCGTGCGCGAGCTGGACGCGCCCCGCAACGCGGACCTCCTGGACCTTCTGGCCTTCCTGACCGACGTCGCGGAGAAGGAGCTCGCGGGCGCGCCCCTGCCCCGCGAGGTCGACGAGCGCCTCAAGCAGATTGGGAGCGAGCTGGAGCACCTCACCCGGGGCCACGGGGACAGACTGCCGGACCAGGCGTTGGTGGCCGATGTCTTCACCCTCGACGACGGCGAGGGACACACACGCGCCCTGCACGTCGGGGTCGGCCACGTGGACGCGCTGTGGGTCGTCGTGCCCCGGGGCGGTCGGCGCATCCTGGCCCGGGGCGCGGCGCTGTCCTACTGCGAGCTCGTCGGCGCGCCCGGTGAGCGCCTGGGCGACGGGGACTGGGGGGAGCGTCTGCGGGCAGGCACAGCCCCACCGCGTCCCGACTGGGCGGCACCCTTCGGGAAGCCGCCTCGCGTGCACCAGGGCAACGGACGCCGGGACTGACTGAACCGCGGTTCAGGCGGGACTGCGAGCGCACCGGACGCAACTTCGTGCGACGACCGCGCCTACTTGGCGAGGTTTGCCCAGTTTCCTGCGTTGTAGACCTGGGTGAATCCCGCCTTCTTGAGCATGAGGGCGGCCATGCCGCTGCGGGTGCCGCTCGCGCAGGCCACCACGACCGGCGCCTGGCGGGGCAGCTCTCCCATGCGACTTCCGAGCTCGCCCACGGGGATGTTGATCGAGCCGGGGGCACTCCCGGCGGCGAACTCGTTGCGGGAACGCACGTCGACGAGGACGGCGCCGGCGCGCTTGAGCGCGGGCAGCTGCGCCGCGACTCGTCGCGCGCGGATGAAGCGGTAGCCGAACCAGAGGGCCACGGCCATGAGCGGCCAGTACTGGCGAAGGAAATCCATCGAGGTGAGTCCAATCGTGGGAAAGGGGGCGCTGGGCCTGGGGATCGCTGCAGCCCACAAGAGGCACCAGGACTCCGGAGTGTTTCACCCGCCGAGACGCGTTCGACGGCCCGGCGCCCGGGGCTGCCGCCACGGTCAGTTGCGTCGCTCGGTGCCCCGGATCCGCTCGACGGCGGGTTGCAGGGCGACGCCACAGAGCTCAGTCCAGGCGCTGCAGGAGAGCAGTCCCGACGGATCGTGCTCGTGGGGCTCCCAAAGGCAGAGCCGCTGGGTCGCGGGGTCAAGCCGGATGCGGCCGCGGCTCCCCTGGGTCAGGCCCGGGCCTCGACGTCCAGAACGACAGTCGAGCAGCCCGATCTCACACTCGTTGGCGGTGCAGGGACCCCCATGTCTTGATTCATGCCCCCGGTTCATCATCTGAGCAGGGCTTGTCGCCTGCTAGTGCATTGTCCCTCAAGTCAGTTTAGTAATTCAGTGCGACCTTTCGACAGCCCGTTCACAGGGAAGGTCCGCCACGAGCCGGCCCCTGTCTTGTTCGAGAGTCCGGCATTTATTTAACTGTTTTGCGGGATGATGCACTAGCCTGCGGTTCATCATGGCGCTGCGCACTCACACGAGCCACCAGGAGGAGCCCTTCATGCGACCACAGTCCCCGCTGCTCGCCCCTTCGACTCGCGCGACCTACGGCCGGCTCGGGGCGCTCGGTGGCCTGGCGCTCGCCGGGGCGCTGACCTTCGTCGCGCCGGACGACGCCAGCGCGTGCGCGCCGCCTTTGGGGCAGCTCCTCCGCCACCTGCCCGACGGGGGCACCTACCCGGCCAACGGCCTGCTCGTGCTGGAGGGGTACGATCTTACGCTCGACGGTCTCGCCGCGACCGTCGACGGTCAGCCGGTCACCGTGGTCGAGGCCGCCGGTCCCATCGGTCTGTCGGCCAGGCTCGAGCCGCAGCCGGCCGCGGGCCAGGTCGTGCGGCTCACAGGCGCCCCGTGCGAGGAGTGCACGTCGCTGGACCTGCAGTGGACGGCGGGCCCGGCCGACGACGTCCCGCCGGCCCCCGCGGTCGCCGTGCGCTACGACGTGCACGACTACATGGACTTCGTCGCCAGCGGCACGGGTGACTGCCAGTCCAGCAGCGACCTTGCTTTCTACGTGACGATCACGCCAGGGGCGGCGGCGGCAGCCGGCGAGGCCCCGGTGTTCTACCAGCTGCGGGGGTCCGCCGGGGGCCCCGCTCTGATGGCGGCCACGCTGCCCCTCCCAGCCACCGGTGCTTCGCTCGCGACCTCGATGGAGCTCCTCCTCGACCGGCTCGGCGGCGCCGATCCCGCTGCCCTCTGCCTTGAGGTCATCGCAGTGGACAGCGCCGGCAACGCCAGCGCACCCACCAGCAGCTGCGGCGCCTGCCGGGTGCGGGTCGATCGATCGTCCCCTACGCCGCTCTACGGTGCGCCCGGCGAGCCCTGCTGGACGGCCGCTGACCGCCGGCCCGGGGCGTCCTGTACGCCGGAGCCGGTCGCCGGGGAGAGCACGGGCTGCCCGCCTGGCGAGGGGGACGGCGGAGGCGAGGGCGACGGCTCGGGTGGCGGCGACGGTGCGGGTGGCGGCGACGGTTCGGGTGGCGGCGACGGCTGTGCCCACGCCGGCATCGGGAGAGGCCAGTCGTTGTTCGGTGGGCTGCTTGCCGGCCTGCTCGGGTTGGGGCTCGTGCCGGGGCTGCGCCGGCACCGGGCGCGGCGCGCCGGATGTCGTGACCTGAGGCGGGGCCGGGGTTTCGGCGACGGGGACGCTCAGGCGCGCAGGCGGCGGCCTTCGGCGTCGAAGGCAAGCGCCCGCGCGCGGTCA
>DYSB01000281.1 GCA_020726405.1 Acetofilamentum sp.
TCTCGACCCTGGACGCGGTGCTGGACGCTTGCGCCGACACGCCCTTGCTGTTGGGGCTTGATGGCGTGACTGACCCGCACAACCTCGGTGCCATTTTGCGCACGGCCGACGCTGCCGGCGTGCACGCCGTATTCGCACCCAAGGACCGCGCTGTGGGCCTCACGCCCATTGTGGCCAAGGTTGCCAGCGGTGCGGCCGACACGGTGCAATACATCATGGTCACGAATATGGCGCGCACTCTGGCGGCCTTGCGCGAGCGCGGCCTGTGGGTTGTTGGCGCCGCTGGTGAAGCAACCGCCACCTTGTTCGAAGCCAGGCTGGCCGAGCCAACGGCACTGGTGCTTGGCGCCGAAGGCAGCGGCATGCGCCGTTTGGTGCGCGAAGGCTGCGACCAGCTTGTGCAGATCCCCATGCAGGGCAGCGTGGACAGTCTGAATGTCTCCGTTGCCGCCGGCGTCTGTCTGTTCGAGGCCGTGCGCCAACGTTGTTGTTTGGCTGCGGCAGGCGTCTCGATTTGAGGCTTCGAAGATTGAGAAGCACGGCGCGTGGTCCTATAGTGAGCTGTCTATTGAGGAGCCTCAGCCCGTGAGGCCGAAGGGTTTTTAGCCGTAATCCCGGAGCAAACCGATAACCCGATCACCATGTTGCAATCCGACCCGCTTCGCCAATGCATCGACGCTGCGCTCAGCGACTCGACGGCCTTGATTCGCCGCGTTGCCAAACAGGTCGTGGAGTCTTTCCAATCTCATGCCGAGTCGGCCTTGAGCAGCCGTGACAGGCAACACTACAGCGATCTGGTCTTTGTTCTGCGACAGGCCGAAGGTGATCTTGTCCACGCCTTTGTTGCCCAATTCAGCACCTTGCTCCAGGAGGAAATCCAGGGCAAACCTGCGGCGCGCACCAAGCCCGCTGAATTACGCCTCGATCAACTCACCCTGGTCGGAGATGAAAGCATGCAGGAGGATGTGGAGGTGTCCCAACTCATCCGCATGATCGAGTCCGGCGCCGAGTGGGAAATCCGCGATCTCAACTCCCGCATGGAATCGCTGCGGCAAAGCGAGGGCGCACGTCAGGGTGGTGCAGCCCAGGGCAATCCACTGCGACCGGAGGTTTTCGGCCGTTCCCTGCAGCGCGCCCTCGGCAGCCTCGACGTGGACCACGAGGCCCGCCTGGCATTGCTGCGTGCGTTTGGGGTGGCCTTGACCAGCGCTCTCAAGGAAACCTACAGCGCCTACAACGGCCGTCTTGAAGCCGCCCACATCGCACCGGCGCGCTATTCGGTGCGTACCTCGGGGGCGCGCAGTCCCGTGCGTCCCCAGGTCGATACGGCGACGGGGCGGGGTGGCGAGGTTGGAATGGCACCTGCGGGACCGTCAGAGCACGCTGGAGCCGAGTCCAGCATGGGGTCCGACGGCACTTTGCAACTCGGTGATGTGCAGCGCCTGTTGCAAAGCTATGCAAGGGCTTCAGGCATGCAAGGTTTGCATGCGGCGACCGCTACGGACGAAGACCCAGCCGGGCCGCAATCCACCTTTGGCCAAGCCGTGCAAACCAGCATGCAAACAGCCATGCTGCGTTCAGCGCTCGACCGCTTGACGCAGGCCAATAGGCTGGGCATCGGGGACGGTTTGATACCTGTCAACGGGCAACAAGCTGCCGATGTGGCGCCGATCAACATCATCGAGCATTACCGGCAGGAACTGCAGTCGGCAACCACGCGGCCGCTTGAGCGTCTGACCATCGACGTGGTGTCGCTCATGTTCGATCACATTCTGGCCGACCCCAGACTGTTGCCACGCGTTCGTGCCGCGCTCGGGCGTCTGCAGATTCCTATCCTGCGCCTGGCCCTGGCAGATGCCGGAGTGTTTAGCTCACGCAACCATCCAACGCGCCGTCTCATCAACCGCATTGCCAGCTACAGCGCGGGCTATGTGAGTACCGATGAAGTTGCTGCTCGTAGCCTGCTCGATTGGCTCGATGGCATGGTCGAGTCCATCGTCAATGCCGACAGCGAAGGCGAGGCGATCTACGCGCAGCAACTCGAACGCCTGGAAGCCTGGATTGCCCAGCGCACGCTTGAAACCCAAGAGCGCGCGCAGGACGCCGTGGAGGCGCTGCGCCGTGCCGAGTTCCGCACCGTTCTTGGCGCTGCTCTGAGCCGGCATGTGACGAGCCTGCTGGCGCACCTGGACCTGGACGACTATCTCAAAGAATTCATGCGCGGACCGTGGACTGCCGTGCTGGTCGAGTCTGTGCTGCGCCATGGCGAAGACGCCGAGCCCACACGCAACTTCAAGCAGACGGGAAGCGACTTGCTGTGGAGCGTCCAAGCCAAGCTGGGCGAAACCCAGCGTAAAGACTTGCTGCGGCGACTCCCGGAACTGGTGCGGCATCTCGAAGCAGGGTTGGCTCTGATTGAGTGGTCGCAGGATCATCGCAGTGCTTTTTTTTCCGCGCTCATGCGCACACACGCGCAGGCCATTCGGGGAGAAGGCATGGCCTCCACGGGGCATGCGACCGACGCCTATGTGTTGCAAAGCGAGTGGGACCGTCTGCTGCGGTTTCCACCGGGCCAGGCCACGCTCGGCGCCATGGATGAAGTGCAACTTCCTGACGAGGAGCGCCAGCGCGCAGGCTTGATCGACGTACTGGATTTGCAGCTTGATCTGTCATCGCCAGCACCCCCACCAGGTTCCGACATAGGCGCTGGCATAACGCCCACCTTGCTGGCCATTGATCACCCCATGGCGTTCATCGACTCCTTGCAGGAGGGGCAGTGGGTGCATTGGTTTCTGCAGGGCAGTTGGACCCGGGCACAATTGGCGTGGCGCAGTCCGCAAGGCCTTTTTTTCATGTTCACCAGTCGCGTGGGAGGACAGGCCCATTCCTTGACGCGCCGTGCTTTCGAGCGTCTTCTGAAGACCGGTCAGATACTCCCGATCGAAGATAAAAACTTGATGGATCGTGCCGTGGAAGGCGTGTTCAAAGGCTTGCGCCACC
>DYSB01000063.1 GCA_020726405.1 Acetofilamentum sp.
GGGACGGCGAGCACGGCGATCGCTTTCTCAATCGCACCCTGGCCCGCGAGGTCGTGCTAAGCCGGCTGGCCCTCTGCTGCGTGGAACTGGAACTCGTGAGCGTGACACCGGGGGAGGGTCCACTGCGACTGCGCACCCGGCTGGATCCGGACCTGGAGCGCGTGCTGGCGGCGCTGGGTCTGCCCGATCCCGCAGTCGAGATCACCACGCCGCCGCTCTACGACGGTGTGCTGCAGAAACCAAGCAAGGCCTGGCGCCAGCGGGCTGCGCGGAGGGCGGAATTGGCACTGGGCACAGCTCGGACTCCAGAGCTCCGGCCGCCCCAACCGGCGACTGAGCAACAGCCAGGGCCCTGCGTCCTGTGCGGAGCGCCGGCCCAACCCTTCCACGCCGAGCCGGGCCGCCACTGGCGCAGTTGCCCGGACTGCGGGCTGGTCCAGCTGGAGCCGGAGCAGCAGCTGAACGCCGCCGCGGCGGAGCAGCGCCTGCGCCTGCATCGGAACTCGGGCGCGGACGCGGGCTACCGCGACTGGCTGCGGCCGCTGGCAGAGGCGCTGGCACGGCGCCTGCCGCCGGGCGCCGCCGGCGTGGATCTGGGCTGCGGGCCGGAGCCCGTGCTGGTGGAGCTGCTGCGCGCGGCCGGCCTGACGGCACGGGGCTGGGATCCGCTCTTTCATCCCGCGGAGCCGCCGACGCCCGGCCAGGCCTGGCTCAGCGCTTGCGAGGTCTTCGAGCATCTGCCCCGGCCCCGAGAGGAACTGGAACGCTGGAACGATTGGCTGGCGCCCGGCGGCTGGCTGGCACTCTCCACGGGCCTGCTGGAAACGGACGCGGCCTTCCCGGGCTGGAGTTACGCACGTGACCCGGCCCATGTCTGCGTGGCCCGGCCGCGCACGCTGGAGTGGTTGGCGGAGCGCTTCGGCTGGTGCCTGGAGCGCGAGGGGCGCGTGATCCTGTTCCACAAATCCGCGCAGGGGAACTATGACTCAACACAGAGTCACAGAGGCACAGAGAAATAGTTGGAGGGAAGCGGGGCTCGACATCCAAAACGTGCTTGGCTGTGTCTCTGTGTCTCTGCGGTGAATTCCCAGCCGCTGCCACTGGAGTCAGACGGGCAGCTCCAGCAGGTGGCCGGCGGGGTTGTGGAAATCCGGCGCGGCGGCCGGATGATCCAGGGCCCAGAACTCGCGCGCGCCGTCGCGGCGTTTGAGGATGGCGGAGAGGCCCAGGCGCAGACCGGGACCGCCGAGTTCCAGCTCGGCGATCCGCAGACTGAAGCGGATGGCGAAGTGCCCGGGCACCCGATGTGACTTCCAGTCCAGGCCCGTCAGCGCAGGCTCCAGCCGCATGCCCTCCCGGGGCGCCGAAAATCGATAGCAGGCCCAGTGACCGGCAGGTGCCAGGTTGAGTTCGCGGTAGTCGGCGGCGGGCGGACAGGCGAGAAAAGCCTCGAAGCAAGTGGCCTGCCAGAGCCCGTCCAAGCGCCGGGGCGGTTCCTCCGGCCAGGGCAGCTCCAGATCCTCCAACGCGCCATCAAGCACATAGCGCACGGTCAGGCGGCCCTGCGTCAACCGGACGCGGCTGCGCAGGGTGCGGGCCAGCGGTGGTTCGGCGAAGGGCACAAGCCAGTACTCCCGGGTCAACGCGTCCGGCGCGGCGGATGTAGCCCGGAGCAGCGCCCGGCCCGTCAGGCGAACTCCAGCAGGAGCGTGCCCTTCTCCACTCCCTGGCCCTCGCGCACGTGCACGGCGGAGATCCGCGCCGCCCGCGGGGCCTTGAGCTCGTTCTCCATTTTCATGGCTTCCACGATCACCAGACCCTGTCCGCGCTGCACTTCGTCCCCGGGCTGGACCAGCACGCGCACCACGCGGCCAGGCATGGGGACTTCCAGCCGGTGGGCCTGGTCGCCGTCATCCCCGGCGCCGAAACCGGCAAAGCGATGCTCCAGCTCGCTCAGCACGCGGCTCTCCACTTCCCGGCCGTTGACGCGCCAGCGGTGGCCGCCCAGCGACTCCACGCGGAACAGGCGATCGCCCAGGCGCAACGAAAGCAGGCCGTCTCCCGGGCAGACGTCCACGCTCCAGCGCTCGTCCCCGGCCTGCAGCTGGCCGGCCAGCGTGTCCCCCACCCAGCCCAGGGAGCGGCTCTCCAGGCCGCGCAGTCCGACAAAGCGTTTCATGCGGGCCTCCGGTGCTGCAGGCGCCAGGCGCTCTCCCGCTGGCCGCACTCGTGGCAATCCTGTCCCGTGGAATGGCGGCGGCGCGTGTGCGTGCAGCTCTCCTCCCCGGCCAGGCGCTCCAGCAATCCGGCGGTCTCCACGGCCAGCAGAGCCTCCGGCGACAGGTCCTCCGCCAGCCGCTCGGGCTGGAAATAGGTGGCGATGAAGCCCGTGTCGTAGCGCCCGGCGCGGAAGACCTCGTGCTCCAGCACCCAGCGGCAGAAGTCCAGGTTGGTGCGCAGCCCGTGCAGGCGGTACTCGCCCAGGGCCCGCAGCATGCGCGCGATGGCCGCCGGCCGGTCCTGAGCCCAGACGCTGAGCTTGGCCAGCAGCGGATCGTAGTGCACGCCCACCTCGCTGCCCTTCTCCACGCCGGAGTCCAGCCGCACGCCCGGCCCTCCGGGCGGCACGTGGCGCGTCACGCGGCCCGTGTCGGGCAGGAAGCCGGCCAGCGGATCCTCGGCGCAGATCCGGCACTCGATGGCATGCCCGCGCAGCTGCAGATCGGACTGGCGCAGCTCCAGCGGCAGGCCCGCGGCGATGCGCAGCTGTTCGCCCACCAGGTCCAGGCCCGAGACCCACTCGCTGACGGGATGCTCCACCTGCAAGCGCGTGTTCATCTCCAGGAAGTAAAAATTCTGCCGGCCGTCCACCAGGAACTCGATGGTGCCCGCGTTGACGTAGCCCACGGCCCGGGCCGCCCGCACGGCGGTCTCGCAGAGCGCCTGGCGCAGTTCGGCGCTGATGAAGGGGCTGGGGCTCTCCTCCACCACTTTCTGGTGCCGGCGCTGGATGCTGCACTCGCGCTCGCCCACGTGCAGCACGTTCCCCTGGCTGTCGGCCAGGATCTGCACCTCCACGTGGTGCGGCTCCTCCAGATACTTCTCCAGATAGACGGCGCCGTCGGCGAAGGCGCCCAGCGCCTCGCGGCGGGCAGCCTCCAGGGCGGCGGGAAAGTCCGCCGCGCCCTCCACCCGGCGCATGCCCTTGCCGCCGCCGCCGGCCGCGGCCTTCAGCATCACGGGAAAGCCGATGCCCTCCGCCACGCGGATCGCTGCGGCGGGATCGACGATGGCCGCCTCCGTTCCCGGCACCACGGGCACGCCGGCCCGCAGCATGGCCTGGCGCGCGGCGGTCTTGGAGCCCATCCCTTCGATCACTTCCGGAGGCGGACCCACGAAAACGATCCCGGCCTGCCGACAGGCTCGGGCGAACTCGGCGTTCTCCGAGAGGAAGCCGTAGCCCGGATGGATGGCGTCCACACCCAGGCGCCGGGCCTCCTCGATGATCCGCTCGCCCCGCAGGTAGCTCTCGCGGCTGGGGGCCTGGCCCAGGCAGACGGCCTCGTCGGCCTGCTGCACGTGCGGCGCGCCCCGGTCCACGTCCGAGTGCACGGCCACCGTGGCGATGCCCAGTTCCCGGGCGCTGCGGATCACGCGCAGCGCGATCTCACCCCGGTTGGCGATCAGAAGTTTGCGAAACATCAAGTCTCCTCGCTTGGGGCTCAGGCGGCGGGCGCCGGGTCGGCGGGCGCCGGGTCGGCGGGCGCGTCCACCAGCGGACGGGCCAGCGGGCGGGCCCAGGCCCGACGGATCCGGCCCTCCAGGCGCTGCCAGTCCGGGGCGGGAGGTTCGGGCAATTCCGCGGGGTCTCCCGGCCATTCCAGCCGCAATTCCAGGGCACCCTGGCCCGCCAGGGCGGCCAGCCCGGCGGCCAGTTCCGCGCTCGGCGGCAGGGACTCCAGCCGCCAGACGCCGCCGTCGTCGCCGTCCAGCTCGGCCCCGGCCGGCAGGCTGCCCCCGACGTCCGCCGGCGCCGTGCGCGTGCGACGCAGCCGGACCACAGCGCGCGGGGGCGTGAGTTCAAAGCCCTGGACCAGCAGTTCGCGCCCCAGTTCGTCCAGGGGAACCCGCTGACCGGCCAACGCCTCCTCGCCAATCTCCAGTCGGGTGTGCCCCTGGCGCTCAAGGATGTAGGTCACGCGCTCCAGCACCCGGCGCAACAGGCCGCGCCAGGCGCCGTTCCAGGGCAGCTCCAGCAGCCCGGCGGAGACGCCGTCCGGTTCGCGCACCAGCAGCAGGCGGGCCAGCACGTTCTCGTCCTCCCGGGCCCACCAGAGCAGGCCCACCGAGCTGGCGCCGGACTGGAACAGCGATTTGAGTTCATTCAGGCAGGCTTTGCGCCGGGTGGGATTGGGCTCGCAGCGGCTCCAGGCCGGCAGGTCCTCGTGGCGCAGGGAGTGGATTCGCAGCTGGGTCATGCGGGCAGGATCTCCTCTTGTTCCACGGCCAGGCCGTCCAGCCGGGCAGGTTCCAACAGGGCGGGCGAACAGACCACGGCCCGCGTGCGGCCGTCTTCCCGGGACAGCCAGCGCCCGGCCGCGGCGGCCAGCTCCGCCGGCGTGGCGTCCAGCAGCTGGGCGCGGAAGGAGTCGCGCAGCTCGGGCCCCGAGCCGTGCAGACGGTGCTGGAAGCAGCGTGTGGCGCGCTCGTGGGGCAAAAGGGGCGTGTCCAGCCGGCGCAGCGCCTCGATCTTGGCACGCCGCAGGTCCTCGGCGCCGATCCGCCCGGCCAGGACCAGACCGCGCACCTCGTCGAAGTCCGCGTACGTGCCCGCGATGCGCGGATCACGCCAGGAAAGGAAACTGAAACAGCGCTGGCTCCAGTCGTAGGAGGCCTGGGCGCCGTAGGCACCGCCCCGGGCGCGGATGCGTTCGTAGAGCGGCAGCTGCATCCACGTGCCGATCAGGGTCAGCCGCGCGGCGTCGGCCTCGCCCAGCGCGGGGGCCGCCCAGCTCTCGGCCACGAACGCCCCGTCCACTTCGGTGGTGCAGGCCTGCAACGTCTCCCGCGGCCCCGGCACGGGTCCCGGCTCCGGCCCGGGCTCGGCCGACCGGGCCGGCAGGGTCCCCAGGAAGGAACGCAGCCCGTCCAGCACGGGCGGGAAGTTCTCCGCCTCGGCACAGAGCGAGAGCAGGCGTCCCTCGCCGGCCAGGGCGCGCTCCAGCAAGCCGCGCAGCCGCGCGCCCAAGTCGTCGCGCTCGGCATCCAGGCCGTGCAGGCGGCGCAGGAAGCCCAGCCCCTCCACTTCGGACTGGATGCGCCCGATGGGCGAGATGCGGTCCTGGGCGACCTGCAGGGCGATGTGCGAGGCCCCGCTGATCACCTGGCTGCGCAGGCTGGACTGGCGCATGCGCAGCAGCGCCTGCAGACGACGGACGTCCTGAAGATCCGGGCGCAGCAGCAGATCTTCGAGTAGCGCCAGCCACTCCGGGGTCCGCCGGCTCAGGCCATGGAAAGCCACGGAGAGTCGGTGCAGGGCGCTCCCGTCCCGGGCAGGCAGGCTGTGATGCGAACCCAGCGCGATGCCGCCGGTGAGCGAGCGCAGCCGGCGCTCGCTGGCCTCCACGCCCAGGCCCGCGTGACTCAAGCGGGCCAGCCAGCCCAGCAGGTCCACCAGGGGCAGGTCGGGATCCGTCGGGGAGAGCGGCAACGAGAGGCGCAGGTGGGCCAGGCCGTTGACGGGCTGATCCTGGAGCAGCAGGCGGCCGCTGGGCAACGGGACTTCCTCGTGGCGGCAGGCCAGACCCGTGCGCGACTGGCGGGCGGGATCCAGCTCGGGCATGCAGGACAGATCGCCCTCGTCGGCGCGCCAGGTCGCCACGCGTTCGGCCTGGGCCACCAGGGCGCGGCGCTCCTCGTCCCCCAGGGCGGCCCGGCGGGCCTCCAGGGTGCGGTTCAGGCGCATTTCGCGGGCTTCCACGGCGCCGGGTTCGGGCTCCAGTTCAATCAGCAGACGCTCGGGATTTTCCAGCAGCCAGCGGCGGATCAGGCCGGGCAGGAAGTCCGGCGCGGCGGCCTCGCGGCGCAGGTCCTCCAGCAGCAGGTCGTTGCGCAGCGTGGCGGTCAGCGAACCGCCGGCCATCCAGTGCGGCAGGCCGAAATAGGAGAGCCCCAAGCCCCATGGCATGCCCCAGGCCCGGCTCTGCTCGCGGGTCTCCAGCTCGAACCGGTCCAGGGCGGCGGTCAGGGCGGATGGCTCAAGGCCCTCCGCGGCCAGCCGGCCCAGGATCTCCAGCACCTTGGCCTCCAGCTCCGGACCACCTCCGGGTGCCACGTCCTTCAAGCCGATGCCGAACGTCAGCTGGGAGAACGAGCTGTCGAAACCCACGGGGGCCAGGGCCGGGCCCAGTCCGGATTGCAGCAGCGCGTGGTTGAGCGGCGCGGCCAACCCGCCGCAGAGCACGTCGAACAGGAAACTCAGGCGCAGGGACTCGGCCAGGTCCAATTGGGGACTGAGGCGCCAGCCCACGGCCGCGTAGCGTGGCGCCTGTCCGGCGCCGCCCAGGGTGGGATAGCCCGCCCGCAGCTGGCGCGGCACACCCAGCGGAGGTTGCGGGCCCAGTTCCAGCGCCGGTCCGCCCTCCAGGCCGGCGAAGCACTCGTCCAGCCGCTGCAGGGTGGGTGCCAGCGGCAGGCTGCCGAAGGTGACGGTCCAGCTGTTGCCCGGTTGGTAGTGGCGCCGATGGAAGGCCTTCCAGTCCGCGTAGCTCAAATCGGGAATGGCCTGCGGATCGCCGCCGGACTCGTACTGGTAGCAGAGGCCGGGCAGCAGCTCGCGCCGGAAGCGCCGGCTGAACTGCGCGTCCGGGCTGGAGAGGGCCGCCTTCATTTCGTTGTAGACCACGCCGCGAATCTCCAGCGGGCTGTCCGGATCCTCCGGGCGGCTGAACTCCAGGCGCCAGCCCTCCTGCAGAAAGGCCTCCTCCTCCAGCAACGGGTGGAAGACGGCGTCGAGGTAGCGCGTCAGCAGGTTGTCCCAGTCCTCGGCGTTGGGCGTGGCGAAGGGATAGGCCGTCCGGTCCGGGCTTGTGAAGGCGTTGAGGAAGCTGTTCAGGCTGCGGCCGGTGAGTTGGTTGAACATCTTCACCGGGTAGCGGCGCGAGCCCTCCAGCACCCCGTGTTCGAGGATGTGCGCCACGCCCGTGGAGTCCACGGGCAGGGTGCGCAGACAGGTGATGAAGGTGTTCTCCTCCAGCTCGTGGCTGATGTGGACATGCCGGGCCCCGGTGCGCGCGTGGCGCAGTTCCCAGGTGTGGGCCCGGATGTTGGGGGCCTCGGCGTGGCTCAGGACCGTGTAGCCGTGCAGCTCCTGGCCGACCGCCAGCTGGGAATTGCGGGGATCTGACATGCAGGAGATTCCCTAAATATCGGTGCCCATGGTGAGCACGAATTGCGGGCCGTCGGGGTTGCCGTTCCAGGTGGTGACCCAGGCCCAGTCCATTTTCAGCAGCACCACGCCCAGGTTGACGCGGAAGCCCCAGCCGTAGCTCTGGAGCAGGTCCTCCAGGTGGCCGCGGGAATCCGTCGCGTCCCAGGAGCCGCCGTGGTCCCAGGCCCCGCCCACGTCGGTGAACACCACGCCGCGCAGGTTCTGGAAGGCCAGTGTGATGGGCCAGCCCGTCACCAGGTAGCGCAGGATGGGGAAGCGCAGCTCGGCGTTGCCCAGCAGATAGCGGTCGCCCTCGCGCTGATAGAGCGCCGCGCCACGCAGGGGCAGCACGAGTTCGGCGTAGTAGAGCTCCTCGATGTTCGAGCGCAGGTTGTTGTTGCGCTGGTCGTCAATCGAGTGGAAGTAGCGCGTGTTGATCCAGTTGCGCGCCCCGCCCAGGAAGAAGCGCTGGGGCGTCTCCCCCGCCGAGAGGCCGCCGGTGGCGCGCAGGGCCAGTTGGACGTCGTTGCTGATCCGCTGGTAGCGGCGCAAGTCCAGCGTCAAGGTGTGGAAGTCGTTGCCCGCGTCCGCCGAGCCCTTCACGGGGAAGCCCCGCGTGTAGTCGGCCGTGCCGCGCCAGCCGTTCACCGGGCTGATCTCCCCCCAGAGCGTGTTGTCGAAGACCCACGAGAGGCCGCTGGTGAGGAAGCGCCCGCGCTGATAGGCCTTGTAGACGGGCTGGTCGTACTGGTTGCTCTGGTAATTGTTGGCGTTGACGCTGTCGCGCTGGACGTAGCTGAAGCGGTTGTCCAGCTGCAGGCGCGTGAAGCGCGAGAGCGGATAGGAGAGGCTGAGCTCCGCGCCGGAGAGCCCGTCCCGGTAATAGCGGTCCGGCACCTCGCCGGCCAGGTAGTGGACGTAGCGGAAGGCCCCGCCCAGCACTTGCAGGCGCTGCGCGCTGTACTGGTAGTAGCTGTAGATGTTCGAGAACTCGATGCGGTTGTAGAAGTTGAGGTAGCAGTAGATGTGGTGGTTGCCCAGCAGGTCGCTGAACACCAGCTGGCTGACGGCCTGCAGGCCGAACAGGTCGTCATACTGGGCCGACGCTTGGGACATGTCCGGGCTGAAGTGGAGCTTGTAAGGTTTGGGCACATAGCGACCCTGCGCGTCCACGCGCGGCGCTTCCACCTGCGCCTGGAGCTTGGTGGACTCCTCGGCCTTGCGTTGCCCGCGGTTCATCCAGCGCTCGTAGGTCTCGCTGCCGAAGGTGGAGAGGTCGCTGAAGTCCACTTGCCGCCAGCGCTCGTCTTCCGCGAAGGGCGGCACCAGCTCCGCCGGACGGGGCGGCTGCCGGCGCACGTGCAGGCGGTTGAAGGGCAGCTGATCGTGATCGTCGGCGGGCATGGGGCCCAGCCACTCCAGGCGGTTGATGTCCTTGTGCAGGAAGATGTCGTAGCCGCCATTCTCGAAGGAGCTGAAGAGCAGCTTGCCCTGGCGCGAGACGGAGGGCTGGAAGACGCCCGTCAGCATGCGCGTGCGCCGCTCGGGAACGGGCAGAGCGCCCGCCGCCGGCAGGGCCTGGGCGTCCAGCGAGTAGAGGTTCCAGGCGCCGCCGGCGTCGCTGACGAAAAAGATCTCCTCGCGGGGACCCGCGTCCTCTGCGGCGTGCCGCACCCAGACCGGCGTGCGCTTGGCGTAGAGCGAGCGTGTCAGCCGCTCCAGCGGCACGGCCGCGCTGCTGTCCGCCAGCAGGCCGTCCAGCCCGGCGCGGTAGACTTCCAGCGTGCGATAGCTCTTGCCGGCCATCCCCTCGCGCAGGGTGCGGCTCAGGTCGTCGCCGCGGTCGCTGGTGAACAGCAACTGGGCGCCGTCCGGACTGAAGCTGGGGTCGAAATCGCTGTAGCGATCGGAGGTGAGCCGCCGCAGCTGGCCGCTCTCCACCTCGAGCAGCCAGATATCGCTCTGTCCCTCCTGCTGGGCCACGAAGGCCAGCCAGCGCCCGTCGGGACTGAAGGCCGGGCTGAACAGGCCCTGCAGGCCGAAGGACCAGTTCCGCTCGATGGAACCGTCCCGGGCGTCCAGCAGGAAGAGATCATCCTCGTCGCCGGCCTTGCTGGCGAATGCGATGTGTTCGCCGTCCGGGGACCAGGCGATGCCCGGCCGCAGCCAGTGCAGCTCCTCGAACTTGCCGGATTGCTGGCCCTGCAGCAGGCGCCGGGCCTTCTGGGGCTCGGTGATGTGCGCGAGGTAGAGGTCGAAGTAGCCCGTGCGGTCGCTTAAGAAGACCATCCGATCGCCCTCGGGACTGATGGCCGGGCTGTTGTTGATGAAGTTCTCCAGCTCCAGGTGATCGGTCACCCGGTCGGCGAACTCGCCCGCCCGGACGCGGTCCTGGATCTCGGGCCAGTAGAGCCGGCGCAGATAGTCCTTCCATTGGCGCGAGAGCTCCTCCACGCCGAAGCCCAGCGTGCTTTCCATCCCACGTTCCACACTGCGTGAGCTGCGCACCTTGTGCATCAGCTCGGCGAAGCGCTCGCGACCGAATTCGTCTTCCAGATAGCAGAAGACGCTCTGGCCGCCTTTGTAGGCCAAGAAGCCGCCCAGGTAGGGGATGTCCGGCAGGTAACCCGAGACCACGGCGTCGGCCATGAACATGTTGGCCTCGCGGTCCCAGCCGCCCCGGCTGGTGTACTCGGCGCAGCCCTCGGCGAACCAAAGGGGAAGAGGGAAGCGGATCGCCCCCTGCAGCACGTTCTCACCGTAGAACATGGCCAGCTGAAAAGCGTGGTTCAGCTCGTGGTGGATCACGTGCCGGTAGTCCTCCCAGGAGCCCTGGAAGGGCACGACCACACGGTTCTTGTAGAATTCCGTGAAGCCGCCCACGCTCTCGGGGACCACGTCGCCTGTCAGGTTGGTGTTGGAGAAATCGTTGTGGCTCTGGTAGGTGATGATGACGATGCGCTCGCCCTCGGGCAGTTCCCAGTTGTAGTCGAGCTTGAGCAGGTTGTAGGCGCTGTCCGCCGTCTGGGCCGTGAAGACCGCCTGCTCGTAACCGTCCTCGTAATAGTAGACGTCGAAGTGCCCGGTCTGGATGTAGGACCAGTCCTTGCCGCCGTATTGGACCTTGTTCTGGCCGAAGCCCCAGAGCGGGCCGGCCAGCAGCAGGCACAGCAAACTCAGCCGGGTCAGCCAACAGAGGGGAAGAGGAAAGGCGCGCATGCCCGGTCTTTCGCTAGGCCCGGTCACGCTCCGACCGGGCGGGTGTGGGGCGGCAAGCCGGCCAGAGCGAGGCGCCGCAGCTGTTCGTCGGCCTGCTCCCAGAGCTGAAGCGGCGCGGCACCGTTGTCCAGCACGCAACTGGCTCGGCGGATCTTCTCTTCCTGGGGCATCTGGTGCTCCAGGCGGGCTCGCAGCTCCTCCGGCGGCCGGCCCAGTCGGCGGGCGGCCCGCTCCAGGCGCAGGGCAGCCGGAGCCGTCACCACCCAGATCTCGGCGAAATGCCCGGCCACGCCCCATTCGAACACCAGCGCGGCGTCCACGAAACAGGCCGGGGCCTGGCAGGCGCTAAGCCCGCTCTCCAGCGCGTCCCAAAGGTAAGGAAAGACCAGCGCGTTCAGCCGCTCCAGCCGGGCCGCCGACGCAAAGGCCCGCCGTCCCAGCTCGGCGCGGTCCAGGCCCGCCGGACCCCGGATGGCGGCGCCGAACTCGGCGATCAGGACGGCCTGGAGCGCGGGGTCCTCGTCCACCACCTGGCGCCCCAGCCGGTCCGCGTCCAGCACGGGGTGCCCGGCGGCGCGCAGCCAGTCCGCCAGCAGGCTCTTGCCGGAGCCGATGCCCCCGGTGATGGCGATCTGCAGGGTCACGTGGGTTTCCGCTGTTGGACTGGGCTTGCTACGACCAGGGCTCGCGGGCGGCGGCCGACCTGCTCCACGTTCCGCGTGCTTGTGAGCACAAAGAGGTAAAGACTCAAAGAAGATTTGGCAGATGATGTGGGCTTTGCGCTCGGGGACTCAACACAGAGTCACAGAGGCACAGAGGAAGAAGTGATGGATTGGGGATCAACAGACAGGAAGTCTACTGGCGCCAGTGGGTCAGGCTGGTGGTCTTCTCTTCCAACTGATCTCTCAGTGCCACTGTGTCTCTGAGCCTCTGTGGTGAGACTCTTCCCGGGGGCTAGATTTCCCGCCGCAGGCGTTTCACGGGGATCCTCAGCTGCTCGCGGTACTTCTGCACCGTGCGTCGCGCCACGTGGTAGCCTTCTTTCTTGAGCAGGTTGGCGATGGTCTGGTCGGAGAGGGGCTTCTTCTTGTCCTCGCCATCGATGATCGCCTTCAGGCGGTCGCGGATGATCTTGGTGGAGACGTCCTCGCCCGAGTCCGTGGCCAGGCGCTCGCTGAAGAAGTACTTCAGCTCGAAGACGCCCCACTCCGTCTGGACGTACTTGCGGTTGGTCACCCGGCTGACGGTGGAGATGTCCATCTCGATGTCCTCGGCCACGTCGCGCAGGATCATCGGGCGGATGGCCTCCTTGCCGTAGCGAAAGAACTCGATCTGCAGCTTGACGATGGAGCGCGTCACGCGCAGCATGGTCTCGCGGCGCTGCTGGATGGCGGAGAGGAACCAGCGGGCGCTCTCCACCTTGCGCACCACGAACTCGCGCACGCTCTTCTCCATTTTCTTGCGCGAGCGGATCAGCTCCTCGTAGGCCCGGCTGATGCGCACCGTGGGCATGCTGCCGTCCACCAGGCTGACCACGAAATCCTCCTCCCGGGTGCCGTCCTCGAGCTCGTGCTCCACGCGCTCCACCACCAGGTCGGGGATGATGTAGTTCTCCTTCTCCTTCAGCTCGCCCTGGCCGGGTTTGGGGTTCAGGCGCGCGATGAAGGCGAAAGCGGCGCGGATCTCCTCAAGGCTGCCGCCCAGCAGGCGGGCCAGATTCTCGTAGCGCTTGCCGCTGAACTCCTCGTAGTGGTCGCGCACGATGCGCAGGGCGACGGGGTTGGCGTGGCCGTTCTCCGCCAGGACCTCCAGCTGCACCAGCAGGCACTCGCGCAGGTTGCGCGCGCAGATGCCGACGGGGTCGTAGTGCTGGATACGGGCCAGCACGCGCTCCACGCGCTCCTCGGGCGCCTCCAGCAGCAGGGCCAGGTAGTCCGTGCCGCACTCCAGGTAGCCCGAGTCGCCCATGTTGCCGATGATCTCCAGCCCCAGCCGCTGGTCCTCGTAGTCCAGGGCCGGATCCATCTGCATCTGGTCGGCCAGCCGCTCCTGGAGCGTCTGGATCTGGGGTCGGGGAATGTCGAGCAGTTCCTGGGTGGACTGGGAGGCCGGTTCGCGGCCGTAGGGCGTCAGGTTGTCCTCGTTGATGAACTCGTCCCAGTTGTCCTCGTCACTGAGGGCCTCGTCCATCTCGACGTTTTCCTTGGTCTGGTCGTCGTCGGGCTCGTCGTCCTCTTTGCCCGGCTCGCGCAGATCCTCCACCCCCAGTTCGGCTTCGGCGAACTCCAGCGCCGGATTCTCCTCCACCTCCAGCTTCAACCGCGCCTCCAGCAGCATCACGGGCAACTGCAGAAGTTCGCTGCGCAGGATCTGCTGCGGAGTCTGCACCATGTCCTGGCGCATGCTCACTTCCTGGCGGAGGTACATCATGGGCGACAGACCCTCTCTATCCTTTGAATCAACTGGAATCTCCGGTCCCGGCTCGTGGTCGGGCCTGGAGCGAAGTCCGAATCTGCTGGGCGAATCACGACACCGGCCGCTGAGGGGCCGCAGAACCTATCGATTGAGCCGGAAATTGTCACCCAGGTAGACCCGGCGCACCTGCTCATCCTCCGCCAGCTCCTCGGCCGTGCCCGACTTGAGGATCCGGCCCTCGAAGAGCAGATAGGCCCGATCCGTGATGCTCAACGTCTCGTGGACGTTATGATCGGTGATCAGCACCCCGATCTTTCGTCGTTTGAGGTCGTGCACGATGGATTGGATGTCGCCCACCGCGATGGGATCCACCCCCGCGAAGGGTTCGTCCAGCAGCATGAAGGCCGGGTCGGAGGCCAGCGCCCGGGCGATCTCCACCCGCCGACGCTCGCCGCCGGACAGAGTGTAGGCCTTGTGGGTCCGCAGGTGCGAGACCCGCAACTCCTCCAGCAGGCTGTCCAGGCGCTCATGGCGCTGGCTGCGCTTCAGGGGCATGGTCTCCAGGATGGCCAGCACATTGTCCTCCACCGAGAGCTTGCGGAAAATGCTCGCCTCCTGGGCCAGGTAGCCCACCCCGGCCCGGGCCCGGCGGAACATGGGCATGCCCGTCACGTCCTTCTCGTCCAGCCAGATCCGGCCTTGTGTAGGACGAATCATCCCGGTCATCATGTAGAAGGTGGTGGTCTTGCCGGCGCCGTTGGGGCCCAAGAGGCCCACGATCTCCCCCGTGCGCACCTCGATGGAAACCCCGCCCACCACCGTGCGGCGACCGTAAGTCTTCACCAGGTCCGCACTGCGGAACACGCGTTCGGTTGTCGTCGCAGACTCGCTCATCCGATTCTCCCCAGGGCCCTGCTGGCCCGGCAGATTCCATGCTCCCGCCGCTCCGGCAGGCTATTGCCCTGGTTCCGCTTCCGGCTCCGCCACCGGCGGCGGGGCGCTGATCACCGTGGCGCCCTGTGGCCGCGGCAGCTCCGGTGGCGGGCCCACCAGGGCGTTGCTGTCCGGTGCCACAACTGGCATCGCGTCCGGGGCGACAGCCGGCGCGATAGCCGGCAAGGCGGCGGGCAGGATCGGCGGCTCGGCCAGGGGCACCCAGCGCGCCTCCATTCCGCCGCCCATCTGCACGCTGCGCAGTTTCTGGTCGTCCAGCACCAGCCAGATCCGGGCGGCGTCCGCCACGTTCATGCCCGGCCGGCCGTCCTCGTCCTTCAAGAAGATCACGCTGCGGGCCTGCCCGTCCACGTAGACCGACTCCAGCTTGCCGTCCGTGAAGTCCATTTCCATTCGCCGGCCCTGCAGCACGTCGCGCAAGCGCGTGGACACGCTGTCCGAGGGGCTGTCCATCAGGGCCGCGCCCTCCACCCAGAGGGAATCCAGTTCCTTGCGGTCGCGCAGCAGGGCGGTCATGCGCTCGCCCTGGACCCGCCGCTCGCCGCGCGTGAGCACGGGGTTCAGCAGGAAGTCCATGCGCTCGCTCTTTTCCCACCAGAGCAGGCTGTCGCAGGTGGCCTGGAAATCGTCCCGCGTCAGGCGCACGTCGCGCCGGGCCATGGCCAGGCTGTCCGAGCTGCGCCACTGGATCTGCTGGGCGTTGAGCACGGTGGGCGGCGTCTCCAGCAGCGTCAGCTCCGGCTGGCGCGTGGCCGTGTAGACGCCGGTCTCGTGGTACGCGTCCACCTGGCCGGCCTTGAGTTCCACCTGGTGGCGGTGGTCGCGGATGCGGGCCTGGACCTGCAGCTCGCCCTGCTTGAGTCCATTGTGCCAGTTGCCCCGCTCCGCCCAGGCCTCCAGGCTGTCGCCCCAGCTGTGCACGTGGCCGCGCGCGCTGACCGTCTCCCGGCGCTCGTCGTAGCTGACCTCGTCGGCCGTGACCACGCGCTCCCCCTCGACGACCTTCACCTGCTCCGTGCAGACCAGGGTGCCGGCCGCCTGATCGTAGCGGCCCAGGCCGAACGTGAAGACGCGCCCGTTGTGCAGCACGCGCACGTGGCCTTCCAACTCGCGCACCGTGCGGCCGTCCAGTTCGATGGTGCGCATGATGTCCGCCCGATCCAGCACGATGGCCGAACCCGTCGGCGGGGGCGTCTCCCGCTCCGGGGCGGGAGGCCCCACGGGCGGGGCGGGCTTTTTGGCGCCGGGCGCCCCAATGACCGCTCCGCGGTTCTGGGGCGAGGGTTTGTCGTCACGCTTGCGCAGGCCGAACAGGCCCTGGGCCCCGAGCAGGCCGGGCACGAGCAGCAGGGCCAGCAGCAGATGGATGCGACCAGGGCCGGGCCGGCGGGTACGAGTCCGGGATCTCACGAGGCCTTCC
>DYSB01000064.1 GCA_020726405.1 Acetofilamentum sp.
ACTGGGCGGCCTGGACGCGTCATCATCCGTCATTTCACGTGATTCGGTCCACTAGTTACGGCCGCTGGGAAAAAGCGCCTCTTTGGCTCCACCTTTCTGGCGCAAGCAGAAAGGTGGAAAACAAGGGCTCCCGGCAGTCTCCGGGATGAACCTGGGTTCGCAAGGCCACTGACATTTTCGAGAAAGGTGGAAGGATTGAAGGAAGCCCTGGCGATCTACGTTCACACCGTGGGCTGTGCCAAGAACCTGGTGGACTCCGAGATCCTCCTGGGCCAAATGGGCGACGCCGTCCGGTTGGTGGAGGACGGGGACGCGGCCGACTTGATCATCATCAATACGTGCGGCTTCATCGATGCCGCCCGGGAGGAGAGCATCGAGGCCGTGCTCGAGGCCGTGCGCCTGAAGGGCGAGCGCGCCGGACGGCGCGTGGCCGTGATGGGCTGCCTGAGCGAGCGCTACCGTGAGGAAATGCGCAGCGAGCTGCCCGAGCTGGACGGCGTCTACGGCGTGGGCGAGTTTGGCGCCCTGCTGCGCGACGCCGGCCTGCGCCCCGGTCCGGCCACCCAGGGCGGACCTGACGAGCTGGAACTCTTCACCCGCCGCGTGCTGCTCAGCCCGGCCCACAGCGCCTATCTGCGGATCTCCGACGGCTGCGACCAGCACTGCACCTACTGCAGCATCCCGCTCATGCGCGGCCGGATGCGCTCGCGCCAGCCTGATGACCTGCTGCGCGAGGCCGAGCATCTGGTCAAACGTGGCGTGCAGGAGATCAACATCATCGGGCAAGAAATCTCCAGTTACGGACGAGATCTTGCCGGGCCGGACATCGTGGACCTGCTGGGCCGGCTGGACGGCTGCGGCGCGCCCTGGCTGCGCCTGCTCTACAGCCATCCGCCGCTGGTGGACGAGCGCTTCGCCGCGGCCATGGCCGCCGGCCGCCACATTCTGCCCTACCTGGATTTCCCAGTCGAGCACGTCAGCGGCCACGTCCTGAGCCGGATGGCCCGCCGGGGCGACGCCCGCAGTCTGGGCGCGCAAGTGGAGATGCTGCGCATGACGGTGCCCGGGCTGATCCTGCGCAGTTCGCTGATCGTCGGCTTCCCGGGCGAGCGCGAGGCGGACTTCGAAGAGCTGCTGGACTTCCTGCGCGCCCATCCCTTCGACCGGCTGGGCGTCTTCCTTTGGTCGCCCGAGGAGGGCACGCCGGCCATCAATTATGGCGAGAAGGTTCCGCGCGAGCTGGCCGAGGAGCGCCGCGACCGGATCATGGAGGAGCAGATGGCGCGCAGCCTGGAGGCCAACCAGCGGCTCATCGGGCAGCGCGACCGCATCCTGGTGGACGAATGCGAAGCGGGGGCGTCGGACAGTCTGGGCCGCAGCTACCGGGACGCGCTGGACATCGACAACTCCATCGACCTGCAGGGCCGCTTCCGGCCCGGCGAGTTCGTGGACGTGGAATACGTGGACGCGCTGGAATACGATCTGATCGCGCGGCCCGTCTAACGGGAAATCGGGGGCTTTGATGCTGCGCACTCTCGCCTGTCTGCTCCTGCTGGCGCTGGGCGCCCAGGCCCGGTCGGACATCTTCCTCAATCGCGAATGGGAGCCGGACTTCCGCGTGCTGGCCTCCAGCCTGCTGCAGGCCGAGGACGGGGAACCCTCCGAGCACCCGGTCTTCACCTGCGTGCTCAATCTCAGCGACCTGCAGCTGCGGCGCTGCGACGCGCCGGACGCCGCCCCCATCGACAGCCTGGGCGGCTCGTGCTACCGGGCCGAGTACGAGATCAGCCTGGAGATCTTCCAGGGCAAGGGCCAGCACCAGCGCTCGCGCGCCTCGCGCTACCTGCACCAGACTCTCACCCTGGACCGGACCCACGCGGACGTGGAGAATCCCCGCCGCTGGCACCACCTGGAGGTCGAGCTGGCCCCGGGCGACTACACCTGGTGGGTGGAATTCCAGGACCTGCAGTCCCGCCGCCACGTGCGCCGGGAGGGCACCTTCAAGGTGACGGACCTGACCGGCTGCAAGCAGGCCATCTCCGGACTCTGGCTGCTGGCGGAGAGCGACAGCCAGGCCGTGGATCCCTTGCTGGCGCGGCCCTTCGTCGAGGAGCGCGGCGGTGCCCATCCCGCCGAGCTGGCCGTGTTCTACCAGGTCTGGAGCCGCGGGGGCGATTCGCTGGACCTGCACTCGCAGATCCTCGACCGCCGCGAAACGGAGCGCCACAAGCGTACGCTGCTCCGGTGGTTTCCTGCGGGCCTGACCCGCAACCTGCTGCAGGTCCCGCTCCAGGCGCTGGGCAGCGGCGACTACCTGCTGGAGCTGCGCCTGGGCGACCAGAAGGCTCCCAAGCGCCGGGACTGGCGCGAGGGCCAGGAGGGCAAGGACCGCACCGGCCCCGCCCGGCGCCTGGCGCGGTTCACGGTGCGCTGGCAGGGCGAGCCGGGCAATCCGGGCGACCTGGACCGCGCCGTGGAGCAGTTGCGCTACATCCTGCCCGCCCGGCGCTTCCGCGAGCTGCAGGAGGCGCTGATGAGCCAGAAGAAGGCCCTGTTCGACGACTTCTGGCAGTCTGTCGACCCCACGCCGGAGAACGAGGTCAACGAGCTGATGGGCGAATTCTACCGGCGGGCGGAGTTCGCCGACCGGCGATTCTCCTGGTCGCGCTTCGCCGGCTGGCGCAGCGACCGCGGACGGATCTACATGATCTACGGCGATCCCGACGAAGTGGAACGCTCCGCCGGCGACCTGGACGAGCCGGCCTGGGAGCGCTGGAGCTACGAGGAGAGCGGGCGCGAATTCTACTTCCTGGACCGGCTGGGTTTTGGCGACTACCAACTGGTGCTGGATCCTTCCCGATGAGCCTCCTGCGGATTCGCGTGGTGGCGCCGGCGGGACCTGTCCGGCCGGAGCGGCTGCGGGCGGGCGCGGCCGTGCTCGAGGACCTGGGCTGCCGCGTGAGCTGGACGCCCGCCGTGGAGGCCTGCTGGGGACACCTGGCCGGGTCCGACGCGGCGCGGGCGGCGGACCTGCAGGCGGCCCTGCTGGATCCGGACGCGGACGCGGTCTGGGCCGCCCGGGGCGGTTTCGGTGGCCTGCGCTTGCTCCCCTGGCTGGATGCGGAGCGACTGGCTGCGCGGCCCGCTCCCAGGCGTCCGCCGCTCATCGGCTATAGCGACCTGACCAGCCTGCAGAACGCGCTGGCCACCCGCCTGGACTGGCCCGTCTGGCACGCCCCGATGCTCGCCAGCGAGCTGGCCGAGCCGCTGGATGCGCTCAGCGCCGCTTCGCTGGCCTGCCTGCTGGCCGCGCTGAGGCGCGACGAGTCCCCGCCCGCGCTGGCCGCGCGCCAGGACGGCGCCGGGAATTGGTCGCTGCTGGAGTCGGAGGCCGGGCTGGCCGGCTGTGCGGCCCGCCTGCGGCTGGAGTGCGCGGGCGGCGTCCAACTGCTGGGCTTCCATGCGGACTTTGTCTGGCAAAAGGGTGAAGTGACGGGCCGGTTGGCGGGCGGGAATCTGAGCGTGCTGGGCAGCCTCTACGGCAGCGGCTGGGAGCCGGACCTGGGCGGGCGCTTGCTGCTCTTGGAGGACCACGGCGAGTATCCCTTCCGCCTGGACCGCCACCTGACCCAGCTGACCAACGCCGGCGCGTTCGCGAACAGCGCGGCCCTGCTGCTGGGATCTTTCGCCCGCTGCGAGGAACCGGATCCGGACAAGTCCACGTTCACGACCGCCGAGCTGCTGCGCGAGGTTGCCGCGCGCTGTCCCGGTCCCGTGCTGGCGGGCCTGCCCTTCGGCCACGTGGCCCCGCGCCTCAGTCTGCCCTTCCATGGGCAAGCCACTCTACACGCATAATCGAACCACGCGGACGGGCGCACGGGCAGCGATCAGCTACTCCGAACCGTCCAGCGGCAGGCTGAGCCAGAACGTGCTGCCTTGGCCGGGCTCGCTGTGGACGCCCACTTCGCCCTCCAGCACGGCTGCCGCGTGCTTGACGATGGCCAAGCCCAGCCCCGTGCCGCCCAGGGAGCGCGAGCGCGCCTTGTCCACCACGTAGAAGCGCTCGAAGAGCCGCGGCACGTGCTCGGGCGCGATGCCCTGGCCCTGATCAATCACCTCCAGACGCACGCGGGGTGGACCCGGCCGCGGATCAGGCAGGGCCCGCAGGCGCACCACACTCTCCGGCCGCCCGTAGCGGATGGCGTTGCTGAGCAGGTTGATCAGGGCACGCTCCAGCAGGGGCCGCTGGCAGACCAGACGGGTGGGCGTGCCCGGCATCAGGTCCAGGCTGAGCCGCACCCGGGCTTCCCGGGCCAGCAGCTCGTGATCCTCCAGCACCTCCGCCAGCAGCGCCGGCAGCGCCACCTCCTCCTGCAGGGCCGGGTCGGGGGCCTTCTGCCGTTCCAGGCGGGACAGGCTGAGCAGGTCGTCGATGATCGCGTCCAGCCGGCGGGCCTGGCGCTCGATCACCTCCAGGAAGCGCACGGTGGTGGCCTCGTCCTGGCCGCCATCGCGCAGCATCTCGGTGTAGCCACGGATGGAGGTCACCGGCGTCTTCAATTCGTGGGAGACGTTGGCCACGAATTCGCGTCGCAGACGTTCCACCTGATTGACCGTGCTCTGGTCGGTGAGCACGACCAGCAGGCGTTCGCCGCCCGGACCGGGTGCGCCGGGCAGGGGCAGGGTGTGGACACGCAGCTCGCGGACGGAACCTTGACCCAGCAGAAGTTCGCGCTCCTCCTCCTGCCAGGGCGCTGCCAGCAGCTCCAGCAGCTCGGCGGGCGCCCCCAGGTCCGCCAGGCGCCCGCCCACCGGATGGCCGTCCAGAACCAGCAGGCGCCGGGCTGCCGGGTTGCACGCCTGCACGCGGCCGCCGCGGTCCAGGGCCAGCACGCCGTCGCGCAGGCCAGCCAGCAGCGCGTCCAGCTCCCCGCGCCGATCCTCTTCGACCTGGAGCTGGCGCGAGAGCCCGCGGGCCAGCCGCTGGATGGAGTCCTGCAGCAGATCCAGCTCCCGGGGCAGGCGCAGCGCCGCCGGACGGGGATCCAACCCCCCCACTGCCAACCGGTCCGCCTCGCCGCGCAGGGCGGCCAGCTGCCGTCCCAACCGCAGGCTGAACCAGACGGTCGGCGTCAGGATCACCACCAAGGCCAGAATCGTGCTCAGGCCCAGCCGCCACTGCAGGGTTCCCAGGACCGTTCCCAGCCCGACACCCTGCAGCTCGGCCGCGCGCCGCAGTCCGTCCAGGGCCAGGAAGCCCTGGGCTGTCAGCAGCAGGAGGCCCGATAGGGTCGCCAGCACGGCGCCCCGCAGGAGCTGCCGGACCAGCAGGGGCGGGCGGGCCGGTTGGGCCGGGCTCATGGGGTCACGCCCGTGCGGATCGGCAGGGGCAGCACGTCCGCCCAGCCCTCTTCCAACCGCCGCAGGCCGTCTCCGCGCAGCAGCAGGGAGGCCGACAGGGCGCGGCCGAACAGAGTCTGACCAAGCTCCAACGGTTTCAGACCGGCGCCCTCCACGTTGAGCAGGCGCAGGGCGAGCCGCGGCCGGCCGGGTTCCAGGTCGCCGGGCGGATCCTCGTCCAGCGCCAGCGACCAGTCCAGCAGGCGCTGGGTCAGGTCCAGCTCCACGCGCCGGCCCTTGCGTGATACAGTCAGGGGCTCACCCGTGGCCAACCGTCCGGTCAGTTGTGCCCGGTAGTGTTCGAGCAGCGCGGCGGCCTCGCCCGGCAGGGTGGGGTCCTCGTCCGCGTCGGGCAGCTGCAGGCACCAATCCACAGCTTCCAAGCAGCGTGAGAGGACGGGTTCGTCGGGATCCAGCAGGCGCAGGGCGACGGGTTTCCAGCCGGCCGGGGAGGCGGCGCGCAAGCTCTCGAGCAAGCCGGCGGGATCCGGTTCCCGGGCCAGCGAAGCCTCGCAGTAGTCGCCCAGCGAGCCCGCGCCCATGGTGATGGCCGGCGCGAAGGAGACCACCGGATGAGGACTGAACCCCTGGCTGAACCAGGCCCTGAGTCCTGCCCGGCGCAGGACCTGCGGCAAGAGGCGCACCAGATCCAGCTGGCTGAGCAGGCGGCCCTCCGCCAGCCGAGTGAAGCGCAGGCGCAAGCGCCAGGGACGCTCGCCCTGCTGCTGTTCGTGGGGCGCCCGGCCCGCGGCCAGCCGCTGCAGAGCCAAGTCGCGCTCATTGGGACCCGTTCGCAGGACAGGCTCCAAGGCCCCCAGACCCTCCAGATGCTCCAGGCGCTCCTCGCGCATCCGGCCCAGGTCGCAGGCCACGCCGCAGTGCCAGCAGACCAGTTTGCGCGTGTCCTCCCGGGCCTCCTGCAGGTTGGTGTGATGGACCTGCAGGCCTGCCGGCTTGCCGCAGGGCGGGCTGAGCCGGTCCTGCAGGGCGCGCCGGTACTCACCGGCCAGGAAGCCCTCCTTCAGTCCAACGTCGATGTGATCCCAGGGCAGGGCGGCGTCCACGGGCAGTGTGTCCGTGAACAGCCGGCGCTCGAGGCCCGTGCGGCTCTCCCAAGCCTCCAGGGCCAGCTGCCAGCTCTCCCAGTCCAGCCGGTCGTCCCAGGAATCGAAACGTGCGCCCCGCTGCCAGGCGTCCTCGATCAGGTCGGCCACCCGCCGGTCGCCGCGACCCACGATGGCCTCCAGGTGGCTCATGCGCAGGTCATGGCGGCGGAAGCGAAAACCGTAACGCCGCGAGGCCAGCCGCAGCCGTTCCTGCTTGCGCTCGATCTCGGGCAGACTGTCCATGGCGCACCACTGGAAAGGCGTGTGCGGCTTGGGCACGTGGCTGCTGACGCTGACCGTCACTGTCACGGTGCGGTGGTGGACCCGGCCCAGCCGCATGGCCCGCGCGCCCATCGCCGCGATCCCGTTCAGGTCCTCGTCGGTCTCCGTGGGCAGGCCCAGGATGAAGTAGAGCTTCATTTTCGACCAGCCCCGGGCGAAGACCCGCTTGCAGGTGGCCTCGATGTCCTCATCGGAGATATTCTTGTTGATCACGTCGCGCAGGCGCTGCGTGCCGGCCTCCGGGGCGAAAGTCAAGCCCGTGGCCTTGACGCTGGCGATCTCGTCCAACAGTTCCTCGGAGAGGCCGTAGGCCCGCAGGCTGGAAATCCCCAGGCCGACTTTCTCCGGGCGCAGGCGCTCCATCACGCCGCGGATCAGGGGCGAGATGGCCGAGTAGTCCGCGGTGGAGAGGCTGGTCAGGCTGGCCTCCTCGTAACCGCCCTTGGCCACGGCGCGGGTCACGGTATCGATCACGTCCTGGGGCCGGCGCTCGCGCACCGGGCGGTAGATCATCCCCGCCTGGCAGAAGCGGCAGCCCTCCGTGCAGCCCCGGGCAATCTCCACCGACATGCGGTCGAAAATCGCCTCGGTCACGGCCACAGGGGAGTCGTCGGGGAAGGGGTAGGCGTCCAGGTCCGGCACGAAGTTGCGCGTCACACGCGCCGGCACGCCCGGCTCAAGCGGTTGGTCCACCACCTCCAGGCCCGAGCGCGCACAGATCCGCGTGCTGTAGAGCGCGGGCACGTAGACGCCGCCCGAGCGCGCCAGTTCGACCAGGATCGCGCGCCGCGGCCGGCCCTCGCGACGCAGCCGGCCCACCAGGCGCAGCACGCGGGGCAGAGCCTCCTCGCCGTCGCCGATCACGAAGGCATCGATGAAGGGGGCGATGGCCTCGGGGTGCGTGGCCGTCGGTCCGCCGGCGATCACCAGCGGGGCATCTTCGGGTCGATCAGCGGAGCGCAGGGCGATCCCGCCCAGTTCGAGCATGGTGAGCACGTTGGTGAAGGTCATCTCGTACTGCAGCGAGAAGCCCACCACCTGGAAATCACAGAGCGGCCGGCGCGTCTCCAGGCTGATCAGCGGCAGGCCCGCCGTGCGCAAGCCGGCCTCCAGGTCGAACCACGGACAGAAGCAGCGCTCCATCAGCAGGTCGGCTGCCTGGTTGACAACCTTGTAGAGGATCTTGGTTCCGAGGTGGCTCATGCCGATATCATAGAGGTCAGGGAAGCCGAGCACGAAGCGGCAGGCGAGGTCCGGGTCGCTCCAGTCCTTGACCACGGAGAAGACCTCGCCCCCCAGGTAGCGGGCGGGTTTCTCCACGTGTTCCAGGAGGGCGGCGTAAGGGTGGGCGGTGGCTGGCATGGGTCCTTTCCGCGGCCGTGGCCGCCATCTCCATCCGACAGGCTTCCAGTCTGGAAAACCTGGCCATATCCTGCAATGGCCCGGCGGGACCGCCCTGCAGCCAAGTCCAGTCAACTGCTAGATTGGTTTTGCGGGACGGAACGGAACGACCCGCTCACAACCGGAGGCCGGCGTCATGCAACTCTCCCCCGCACTGCTCGACTGGTTTGCCCGTGCCGCGGCGGCCGCCGCCACCCAAAAACGGCAGGATTTCGGCATCCCCGAATTGCTCATCGCCGCGCTGGAAGATCCCGACAATCTCTCGGAAGTCTGGGAAGGCCTGCTGCAGGGCGAAGAGCACCGCGAGGCCCTTCTGCGCCACTTCCGCCAGGCCTCCAGCGCCGTGGCGGCCCAGGAGGCGGCTCGGGACGCCGCACCGCAATCGGAGGAATTCCCCGCCGAGGTCCTGGAGGCCGTGGACGAGCTGGCTCTGCCCCCGGATGAAGCCATCCTAAGCGTGCTGGCCAGTTGGCAGCAGGAAAAGGGCGAGGACGAGCTGGACGACGACCCCCTGCTGCAGCTCGTGCTCTACAACTGGAACCACCTCTATCCCATGCCGCTGGAGAAGCTGGGGATCGAGCTGCAGCGCAAGGGCGAAGGCGCAGCGGACTTTCTGCGCGCCTTCTTCGCTCCGGAGCAGGACCTGAACCGGCGCTACGGCCAGGATCCCATGCAGGGTCTACTGCCCTATCCCGACTATTGCCGGGCGGCCATGGAGGTGCTGGTGCGCCGCTACCGGCAGAACCTGCTGATCTACGGCCTGCCGGGCGTGGGCAAGAGCATGGTCCTGCGCCGGCTGGTGGAGGAGACCGCCGCCGGCCGCGTGCCGCGCATCTTCGCGGGCAAGCGCTTCTTCGAATTCAACCGCGAGCTGTTCCTGAAGGATCTCCAGAGCCAGACGGACCTCCAGGCCCGCTTCGACGTGCTACGCCTGCACCTGGAGCAGCATCCCGAAATCATCCTGGTGCTCGACGGCATCCAGCACTGGTTCGCCAATGCCACGACCGTGATGCAGGACTTCCTCCAGCGCCTGCTGGGCCTGTTGCGCTACAAGAAACTCCACTTCGTGCTGCTGGCCGATGTGGAGTTCTTCAACCGGGTCTTCAAAACCAACCCCATTTTCGAGGAGTGGCTCTCGCCGCTCTACATCAAACCCCTGACCCGCTCCGACGTCCTGCTGATCCTCGAGCAGATCAAGGACAAGTTCGAGGAGGGGTATGGGATCAGCCTGGATCGGGCGCAGCTGGAGCGTGTGGTGGAGATGTCCGAGGCCCACGTGCGCACCAGCCAATTCCCCAAGAAGGCGCTGATCCTGCTGGACGTGGCCCTCTCCATCCAGGCCCTGGACGACGGACCCGAGCCGCTGGCCTGGGAGAGCGCCCTGCGCCTGGCCCTGGGGCGGATCACGGGCCAGGAATCGGCCGACTTCCCCGACCTGCAGGAGCGCCTGACCCGGCTGGAGGAGCTGCTGCGGGAGCGGATCATCGGCCAGGAGTCGGCCATCCTCGAGGTCTGCCGGACCATCCGCTTCACCAAGAGCGACCTGGACCTGAACCCCGATCGGCCGGACGGCGTGTTCCTGTTCGCCGGGCCGGCGGGCGTGGGCAAGAAGTACTTCGCTGGCGAACTCTCGCGCATTCTCTACAACCGCGAGCCTTTCGTGGTGGACCTGAGCGATTATCAGGAGGCGGAGAGCCTGCAGCTGATCACCGGCCGCGTGTCCCAGGGCGAAGGCGGCTATCCCGCGCCCAGCGTGCTGGAGCGGCTGCGCGTGGAGCCACGTCGCGTGCTGCTCCTCAAGAACCTCGAGTTCGCCGCCGGCGAGATCCTGCACTACCTGCTCAAGGGTTTCGAGGAGGGTTTTCTGCGCGACGCCAGCGGCCAGCAGATGCCCGTGGGCGAGACCACCGTCGTGCTGGTCTCGGACATCCTGGGCTTCGAGCCCCATGGCTCGATGGGCTTCTCCAGCCCGGAGGATCGCCGCCTGGACGAAGCCGCCCTGCGCGACTACTTCACGCCCGACCTGCTGCGCGGGGTGGACAAGCTGGTGGTCTTCCAGCCGCTGGCGGAGTCCGACCTCCAGCGCATCCTGACCGAGCGCATCGTGCCGGCCTTCCAGAGCAAAGTGGCGCGGCTGGGGCACGACCTGACGGTCTCGCCGGACGTCTCGCGCTGGGTGGCCCGGCTGGGCACGCGCCTGGAGCTGAGCGGGCAGAACGTGGACCGCAAATTCGATGAACTGGTGGCCGAGCGGGTCAATGAGGCCATCCTGGCCTCCAGCGGCAAGGCCCTGCGGATCCAGGTCTCGCTCTTGGATGGCAAGCTGGAATTGGTCAGCACACCACTGGCGGAATGAGGGGAAACCGGGCGGGACGGATACACGAAACGGCGGCCTGGGCCGCCGTTTCCACTAAGGATGCACTGGCGCATGAGGATGCGTTGGCGCGTTACTTCTGGATCTTGCCAGCCTGGATGCAGGAGGTGCAGACGCGCATGCGGCGGCGTTCGCCGTCCACCATGGCGTGCACGGTCTGCAGGTTGGGCAGGAAGCGGCGCTTGGTGTGATTGTTGGCGTGGGACACGTTGTTGCCGCTCATCGGGCCTTTGCAGCATATCTGGCAGACTCGGCTCATGGGAACACCTCACTCTCCATTTCCATGTGCGGGGCTCCCATCCGCTTGTCCCTGCCTTCGAGGAACCGGCGAGCCGCCGAATTCAAGAGCGAAAAGTATAGCACCCCGACCCGGTTGATGCAATGCCCGGCAAGCGCTTCTCACACCGATCCCACCGGGTCCCGGGTCGGGTTTATCTCCCCGGGGGCGACCGTCGGCCCCGGACCGGCGCTTGCCAGCCCGTCCGCTGCTATCTTGGGCCACCAAACCAACGGATGGTCCCATGACCCTGCCCGGCACCACTTGTTCGCTCCGTTCCGGACTCCACCCATGCAGCTGACCTTTCATTCCTCCCTCGGGGAGTCCCGGATTTGGCTGGGCCGCCAGGCCGGCGAGTCCATCGCCGCGGCCCTGGCCGAATTCCCCGGCCCGCGCCTGCTCTTGACGGAATCCCGCGTGGCCCGGGCCCAGGGGCATTTCCAGGAGCAGGTCATGGACCGCGTGGATCTGCAGCGCCTGGTTCTGCCCGAGGGCGAGGGCGCCAAGAACAGCGCCAATCTGCTCACCGTGCTGGGGGAGATGGCCGAACTGGGCCTGGAGCGCGGCTCGCCCCTGCTGGCCTGGGGCGGCGGCATGGTGGGCGACCTGGGCGGCCTGGCCGCCAGCCTCTGGAAGCGCGGCGTGCCCTTCTGCTGCGTGCCCACCAGCCTGCTGGCCATGGTGGACGCGGCCGTGGGCGGCAAGACGGCGATCAACTTCGGCGGCCAGCGCAATTCCGTCGGCAGCTTCTGGCCCGCCCGGGCGATCTGGATCGACCTGGACAGCCTGGCCACTCTGCGCCCGGAGGACTGGAGCAGCGGGTTCGGCGAGCTGCTCAAGGCCGCCTGGCTCCAGGATGACGAGTGGGCGCGGCAGCTGGAACGCCAGCCGGCGGAGCTGCTGCGCGCGGACCACCCGGATCTGCCCGCCCACGTGGAGCGGGCCTTGCGCTTCAAGCTGGAGATCGTGGAACAGGACGAGCGCGAGGCCGGCTGCCGCATGCTGCTCAACCTGGGACACACATTTGCCCACGCACTGGAAGCCCTGCGGGGCGAGGAACTCAAGCACGGCCACGCCGTGCTGCTGGGCATGCTGGCCGCGGCCCGCACAGCGCGGCTGGCCGGGGTGGCCGATGCCGCCACGGCAGACATGATGGAGGACCGTCTGCGCGGCGTGCTGCTGGAACTGGGTCTCTTGCCCGCCCCGGCACTGGCGGAGCTGGCAGTGCCCGTGATCCTGGCGCGGATGGCCCAGGACAAGAAGGTGAGCGCGGGCCGTCTGCGCCTGGTGCTGCCTGTGCGGCCCGGCGAAGCCCGGCTGGAGACCGTGACGCTGCCGCTCTTGGAGCGCGCGCTGACCGACTGGGGAGGCCTGCTCACATGAGGCTGGATGTGATCAACGGCCCCAACCTGAACGGCCTGGGGCGACGGGAGCCGGAGATTTACGGCACCCAAGGGCTGGACGAGTTGGAGCGGCGCCTGCGCGCGGCCTGGCCCGCCGTGGAGTGGAGCTTTTTCCAGAGCAACCACGAGGGTGCCCTGGTGGACCGCCTGCAGTGGGCGGAGGGCCACGTGGACGGCTTGATCCTCAACCCGGCGGGGCTCTCCCACACCAGCGTCGTGCTGCTGGACGCCCTGCTGGCCCTCAGCATCCCGGTGGTGGAAGTGCATGTGAGCCACGTGCTGGCGCGCGAGGAGTTCCGCCGCACTTTATTGACGGCGCGCGGGGCCCGGGCCCTGATTTGCGGCCTGGGGCTGGCGGGCTACGAGGCGGCAGCACGGCATCTGCTGGAACCGGAGGCCGGAGCGTGAAGGCACGTCGAGCGACACATCTGAGCCTGTTTCTGCTGGGTTTGACGGCAGGCTTGGCTCCGGCGCTGGCCGATCCGCGTCTGGAGGCCTCCCTGGAACAGGCCGGACTGCGCCAGCAGGATCTGGCCTTTCCGCTGCTGCCCGCGGAGCGGGACTCCTTCCGGCTGGCCCGGGTGGACGAGATCCTCAAGTCTGGCCAGCCGCTGGACCTCTGGGCCGATTCCCTGACCCGGCAGATGGAGCGGACGGAGACGCTGGGCGGGCTGGTGCGCCGGCTCTGGCCCGAGCTGCAGCGCGCCGGCACAACCACGGCGCCGCTGCCGGACGTGCTGCCCGGAGCGCCCCGGGGCCGCGACTGGGAGGACTGGACCGCCTGGCTGGGCGGGCTGGGCCGCCGGCGCCTGCTGGAGCCCGCCCAGGTGCAGATCCTCGAACAGGATCTGGGCGACCTGCTGCAGGAGGATGGCAAGCTGGGTGAACTCAGCGTCTTCGAATTGGATAGCCTGCAGCGACTCTCGGAGGCCGAGTCGCGCGCCCGGAGCCTGCGCCTGGAGGCCGTCCAGCGGCCCGACCCGGCCGAGTTGCTGGGCCTGCTGGACGAACTGGAGCAGTTCGTGGCCCAACTGGAGGACTTCCAGGCCGCGGCCGACGGCCCGCGTCCCAAGCAGCACCCGGTCTACGGACCCGTGCTCTACGGCGACGACTTCCTGGCCGTGGGCACGGAAGCGGTCAACCATTGGACAGGCGGCCTGCCACCCATCGTCATCGACCTGGGCGGCGACGACCTCTACGAAGGCCCGGTGGCCCTGACCCGCGGCGGCGTGAGCCTGCTGTTGGACCTGCAGGGCAACGACCGCTACCGCAGCGGCGGCGAGCTCGGTCCCGCCGCCAGCGTGGGTGGACTGGCCCTGCTGATCGACCTGGCCGGGGACGACCAGTACGAGGGGCGCTACGCGGCGCTGGGGGCCTCCCTGGGCGGCCTGGCCCTGCTGGTGGACCGCCAGGGCGACGACCTCTACACGGGCGACACCTTCTGCCTGGGCGCCGCCAGCCTGGGGATGGGCCTGCTGCTGGACGAGGCCGGCAACGACCTCTACCGCTGCAGCCTCTACGGCCAGGGCTTCGGCCACGTGGCCGGGCTGGGCCTGCTCCAGGACCGGGCCGGCCACGACCAGTACCTGCTGCAGCTGCGCTACGTGGACCAGATCCGCTACGACGACCACCACCTGAGCATGGGCCAGGGCTTCGGCTTCGGCCAGCGGCCGGATCTCTCCGGTGGCGTGGGCCTCCTGCACGACCTGAGTGGCAACGACCTCTACTCGGCGGACATCTTCGGCCAGGGTGGCGCCTACTGGTGGGCCCTGGGTGCGCTGGTGGATCGCGCGGGCAACGACCGCTACCTGGCCTGGCAGTACGCCCAGGGCGCGGGCGTGCATCTGGCGGCGGGTCTCTTGCTGGACGAGGACGGCCAGGACGTCTACCAGAGCCGGGGCGTCAGCCAGGGCTGCGGGCACGACCTGGCCATGGGCTGGCTGCTGGAGCGCGGCGGCGACGACAGCTACACGGCCTGGGACTTGAGCCAGGGCGCGGGCAGCGCCAACGGCAGCGGCCGCCTGACGGACCTGCTGGGCGCGGATTTGTACGCCATGCGCGGTCCGTCCAAGCCGCGGGCCTACGGCGATCCCCGCCGCCGGACGGGCAGCCTGGGCCTCTTTCTCGATGCCGAAGGAGCGGATTATTACCTGGGCAACGGGGCCAACGACAGCCTCTGGAGCGGCAGTCTGCGCGGACTGGCCCAGGACTGGGGTCCGCGCCGGACTCCCGCCGGTGCCGGGTCCGCGCCCGCGCTGGCGGCCGCCGCCGCCGCGGAAGCCCCCGGCCCGCTGGACTCGCTCTTCAGCGAGACGGATTCCGTCGACCACCTCTACGTCTGGGCCATCCGGCTGGAGCCCAAGTGGCTGCACGAGCGCGATCTGGCCAGGGCGGCCCTGGTGCGGCGGCCATTGGAGACGGTGGACCTGCTCCGCCGGCGGCGCCTGCTGGCCAGCGACATTAGCTGGGAGCGTCACGCCTTGAAGGACGTGGTGGTCGCGCTGGGTGCGGTGGCTGTGCCCCTGCTGGAGGACGCCGTGGAGGCCCCCGTGCCGGCGGAGCCCGGCGAGGAGCGGACCCGCCGGCTCTCCGAGCAAGGCTTCGCCCTCTGGGTCTTTTCCGAGGCCCGCCAACTGGGGGATCCGGCGCGCTTCGCCGATTGGTGGACGCGCGGATTGGTCCAGGCCACGCCGGGTCCGCTCTCGCTGCTCTTGGAAGGCTCGGCCGAACGTGGCGGAGACCCGCAGATCCTGCTGGAAGGGCTGCGCCACGCGCATCCGGGCGTGCGGCGCTCCGCGGCCTGGGGCCTGGGGCGCAATCCCGCCGGCGCGGCCGGGCGCGCAGCGCTGCTGGCGGCCCTGGCGGACAGCGTGCTTGCGGTGCGGATCAGCGCTTTCGAGAGCCTGGCCGCGGACACGACCCTGGATGGCGCGCCGCTGGAGGCCCTGCTTTTCGACCCCCTGGCCCCGGCCCTGCA
>DYSB01000065.1 GCA_020726405.1 Acetofilamentum sp.
CTTCCAGCAAGGCGTGCACGGGCACGCCGGCCTTCTCAAGCCGGGTCCGGCCGGGCAGGAAGCTCAGGTTGAGCACACAGGCGGCGGCCACGGGTCGGCCACCCAGGTCGCGGACCAGGCCGGCGGCGGCCAGCAGGGTCCCGCCGGTGGCCAGCAGGTCGTCCACCAGCAGCACGCGCTGGCCGGGTGCGCAGGCGTCGGCGTGGACCTGGAGGGAATCTGTCCCGTACTCCAGTTCGTAGCTGCGGCTGACCGTGCGCCAGGGCAGCTTGCCCGGTTTACGCGCGGGGACAAAAGGCTTGCCGGCCCGCAGGGCCAACGGGGCGCCGAACAGGAAGCCCCGGGCCTCCACGCCCAGCACGACGTCGAAGCTGGCAGGCGGGCAGAGCTCCAGCAGACGGCGCAGGCACCAGTCAAAGACCGCCGGCTGTCGCAGGATGGGCGTGATGTCCTTGAAGCCGATGCCCGGTTTGGGAAAATCCGGCACGGTGCGGATGATGCTCGCCAGATCCATGGGCTGTCTCCATCTACCTACAAGTCAACTTGGACACGAAGAGCACGAAGGCAGGGAAGAGCGGGAAGGGCGGCAGAGACTTCGACTGCCCAACGCCGGGGAAAGACGAACAACCAAGCCAGCTGCCAGTGGCCGGCCATTCCGCCAATCATCGTGCTGTTTCCAACCTGCTCCGCCAGGCGCATCGAATCCAATCTTCGTGTTCTTCCTGAACTTCGTGAGCTTCGCGTCCGTCTGGCGGCGCTCAACGGACGGAGAAACCCGTGATGGGCGGCAGCTCGACTTTGCGCTGTTCCACCTGGGTGATGCGTACGCGGCCGCTGAGCAGCATGACCTTGCGCATCAGCACGGCGATCTTCTCCCGCCCGCCCTGCAGCACGGCCTCCACCGAACCGTCGGGCAGGTTGCGCACCCAACCCGCCAGCTCGTGCTCCCGGGCCAGGCGGCTAAAGGCGTAGCGAAAACCCACGCCCTGCACGTCCCCCTGGAATAACAGCTGTTCCGATTGCATCAGGGGCGGCATCAGGCCTCCTCGGCTTTGAGATCACGGGTCATCAGGCGGCCCACCTCCTCGCGGGGATCGCGCCCTTCGAAGAGGATGGCGTGCACGGCCGCCGTGATGGGCATGGCCACCTTCAGGCGGCCGGCCAGTTCGTGGGCGCCCTCGGTGGTACGCACGCCCTCGGCCACCATCTCCATCCCAGCCAGGACCTGCTCCAGGCTGCGGCCCCGGCCGATCTGCTCGCCCACGGCGCGATTGCGGCTGTGGCGGCTGGCGCAGGTGACGATCAGGTCGCCGATTCCCGCCAGCCCGCTGAAGGTCTCCGGCCGGCCGCCCAGGGCTGTGCCCAGCCGGGCCATCTCCACCATCCCGCGGGTCATCAAAGCGGCCTTGGTGTTGTCGCCGAAGCCCAGCCCGTCGCTCATGCCCGCCGCCAGGGCGATGACGTTCTTCAGCGCGCCACCCAGCTCCACGCCGGTCAAATCGCCGTTGCGGTAGACGCGAAAGGTGGAACTGGAAAACAGCCGCTGGACCTCCTCCAGCAGGCCGGCCGATCCGCCGGCGGCCACCACGGCGGTGGGAATGTCGCGGCTGACCTCCTCGGCGTGGCTGGGTCCCGACAGGCAGACGTAGGCCGCCGGATCGTGGGCGGGCAGGACCTCCGCCGCCACCTGCGAAAGGCGCAGCAGGCTGCGTTGCTCGATGCCCTTGGCCACGTTCACCAGCGGCAGGCCGGGCGGCAGCAGGGGCGCCAACTTCCCCAGCAGCGCGCGCTGGGTGTGGCTGGGCACGGCCAGCACCAGCCAATCGGCGTCCTCCAGCAGCCAGTCCAGCTCCTGCCGGACTTGGATGGCAGGCGGCAGGAAGATGCCCGGCAGGAAGACGGCCTCGCGCTCGCCCTTCGCATAGCGTTCTACCACGCCCCGGTCATACTCCCAGGCCCGCACGCGGCAGCCACGCTGGTGCAGCAGCAGAGCCAGGGCCGTGCCCCAGGAGCCCATCCCGGCCACAGCCACGCGGGGCGACCCGCCGACGGACGTGCTGTCCAGTGGTGGCTGGCCGTTCACGAAACTCCTTTCAACGCTCCGGCTCCTCGTGCCGCGAACGCCAGCGCGGATCGCCGGCGGGCGCGCCCCAGAGGGTCGGTTCCACGCCACGACGCAGGCGGTCCAGATTCTGGCGATGGGTGAACAGCAGCAGCGCCGCCAGGCCCAGTGCGAAACCCGTCGGGGCGACGCCGCCCTCGCCCGTGAACCCCTGCAGCAGCGGGAAGAGCAGGCCGCCGCTGAGGGAGGCCGGTGCCATCCGCCGGCTGGCCAGCACGACAACAACCAAGCCGAGCAAGGCCAATCCCGCGGCAAACGGCGCCAGGATCAGGGCGGCCCCGCCCCCGGTGGCCACACCCTTGCCGCCCTTGAAGCGCGCCCATGGCGAGGCGCAGTGCCCCAGCACGGCCGCCAGTCCACAGGCCGCGGCCAGACCGAACGAGCCCAGCAGTCCGCGCGCCAGCCCGGCGGCGGCCAGTCCTTTGCCCAGATCCAGCAACAACGTGAGCAGGCCCCAGCGCCAGCCCAGCAGCCGACCCACGTTGGTGGCGCCGCTGGAGCCCGAGCCCGCTTGGGTGGGATCCGGCGCGCCTCGCCAGCGGGCCAGCCAGACCCCGGTGGGCAGGCCGCCCAGCCCCCAGGCCAGCAGCAGGCAGCCGGCAGCTGGCAGGAGGCTCATGGCTGGAACCTGGTCGGACTGTCCCCCACATCTTCTCCATCAGACGGAACACGTGATCGCGAGTCCCGGGCTGCACTCCGGCGGACCGGCGCGGTTGGCCGGGGTCCCGCACGCTGCGGCACGGGATCCCGCACCCTTCAGATCTGCGGGATGCCCGCCGGCGGCAGGCCCATCTTGGCGCGGACCTTGGCCTCGATCTCCTTCAGGAGTTCGGGCTTCTCCGTCAGCAGGGTCTTGACGTTGTCGCGGCCCTGGCCCAGGCGCTCCTCGCCATAGCTGAACCAGGTCCCGCTCTTGGAGATCACCTCGTGCTCCAGGCCCAGGTCGATCAGTTCGCCGGTCTTGGAGATGCCCTCCCCGAAGCCGATGTCGAACTCGGCCTCGCGGAAGGGCGCGGCCAGCTTGTTCTTGACGACCTTGACTCGCGTGCGGTTGCCCACCGCGTCCTGGCCCACTTTGACCGTGCCCACCCGGCGGATGTCCAGCCGGATGCTGCTGTAGAACTTGAGCGCGTTGCCGCCCGTGGTGGTCTCCGGGTTGCCGAACATGACGCCGATCTTCATCCGGATCTGGTTGATGAAGACCAAGCAGCAGTTGGATTTGGAGACCACGGTGGTGAGCTTGCGCATGGCCTGGCTCATGAGCCGGGCCTGGGTGCCCACGTGGTAGTCGCCCATCTCGCCCTCGATCTCCGCCTTGGGCACCAGGGCGGCCACCGAGTCCACCACCACAATGTCGATGGCGTTGGAGCGGATCAGCTTCTCAGCGATGGCCAGCGCCTGCTCGCCGTAGTCGGGCTGGGAGACCAGCAGGTTGTCCGTGTCCACGCCCAGCTTGCGTGCGTAGATCGGGTCCAGGGCGTGCTCGGCGTCGATGAAGGCGCAGAGGCCCCCCAGCTTCTGGGCTTCGGCTACGAAGTGCAGGGTCATGGTGGTCTTGCCCGAGCTCTCCGGGCCGAAAATCTCCACGATGCGCCCACGGGGAATGCCCCCGATGCCCATCGCGCGGTCCAGCATCAAGCTGCCGCTGGGAATCACCGAGACGTCCATGATGGCGCCGTTGTCTCCCAGGCGCATCACCGAGCCTTTGCCGAATTCCTTGTCAATCAGTCCGATGGCCTCTTTGACGGCCTTCTGTCGTTCGTCCATGGTTGCCATGAGTCCTCTTATTCCGCTGTCGCTTCCTCGGGTTCGTTGCCACTCAAGATATGCCGGGTCAGGACATGATGCTCGGCTCCGGCCGGCCGCAGCCGGCTCTCGATCAACTGCAGGCTGTCCAGGCGCAGGGCCAGGGGCAGGGGCGGAAAGGCCAGATGGGCCGCAGCCAGATCCGCCCGGCACTGTTTCACGCGGCCCAGGGTCAGGTGGGCCTTGAAGCCCGACTCCGCCGGGGGCAGACCCAGCCGGCGCAGGCGCGACTCCAATTCCCGGACCAGCCACTCCAGGGGCTCCAGCCGTCCGGCCAGCCCCACCCAGAGCACGCGCGGCGCGGCGGGCGGCCCGAAGATCCCGGGCAGGCCCAGCTTCAGCGCCTGGGGCGCGTGGCGCGTGGCCAGCTCTTCCAATTGCGTGTCCAGCGCCGGAATGTCAGCGTCCTCCACGTCCCCCAGGAAGCGCAGGGTCAGGTGGAGCTGCTCCGTGGGCAGCCAGTTGACGCGGTCCCGCCGGCTGGCCAGCTGGTCGCGCGTGCGAGCCAGCTCGGCGCGGATCTCCTCGGGCAACGCCAGCGCGATGAACAACCGGCGGGTCATCGGGCGCCTCTCCGGCTGGACACGAAGGGCACGAAGGCTCGAGAAGAGCACGAAGAGTTCATGAACGGATGGACTTCCGGGCTCATTTTTCTGTTGTTCCTTCCCGCTCTTCCTGCTCTTCGTGAGCTTCGTGTCCAGTCTCGGTCTTCCAATCCTGCAGGACCTCGAGCAGCCAGGCCCAGGCTTGTCCCGCCGCCCGTTGGCGGATTTGGCCGCGATTGCCGCGCAGGTCCAGCCGGCGCGTGAGCAAACACGCCGGGCCGGCCAACCCCAGCCAGACGGTGCCCACAGGCTTGTCCGGCGTGCCGCCCGCGGGACCGGCGATGCCGGTCAGCGCCAAGCCCCAGTCCGCCCGCAACCGCTGGCAGACGCCCAGTGCCAGGGCGCCGGCGCAGGCCTCGGAGACCGCTCCGTGCTCCTCCAGCAGCTCCCGGGGTACGCCCAAGAGCTCGCTCTTGACAGCGTTGGAATAGGCCACCACGCCGCCGGGAAAGACCTCTGAGCTGCCCGGCAGGTCCGTCAACTCGCGGGCCAGCCAGCCCCCCGTGCAGGACTCGGCCAGGGCCAGCGTGGCCGACCGGCGCCGCAGGGTTTCGAAGACCAGCTCCACCACCGGCGCGCCGCCCTCGGCCAGCAAAAAGTCCCCCAGCCGCTGGCGTACCAGCTGCCGGGCCACTGCCGTGCGAGCCTCCAATTCCGGCGGATCCAGAGCCGGCAGCCGCAGCCGCAGCAGCACGCCGTCCGGACTGGGATAGAAGCCCACCTCGCCCAGGGCCTCCAGCTCGGCCAGAGGCTCCAGCCGATGGGAGAGATCCGCCTCGGGCAGGCGCCGGCTGCGGAAGGCCAGCACGCGGCCCCGAGGCCGGGCGCCCAGCCGCCGGGCCAACAGGGGCAGCACGCCGGAGGCCAGCAGATGGCGCAGTTCGCTGGGCACGCCGGGCAGGGCGATCCAGAGCCGGTTGCCCTGTTCGAAGAGCAGGCCGTTGGCCGTGCCCACTTCGTTGTGCAGCACGCCGCCGGGTACCGGGTGGCAGGCCTGGCTACGCTGAAGTTCGCCGGGGATGCGGCCGCGGGCGGCGAACCAGGCTTGCAGCTCGCGCCAGCGCGCTTCGTCAAGGACCAGTTCGGCGCCGAAGGCCCCGGCCAGGACCTGGCGCGTGCGATCGTCCAGAGTGGGACCCAGCCCGCCCGAGCTGATCACCAATTCCAGCCCTCCGGCGGGATCCAGCAGGGCCGCGGCCTCGGCCCGGATGGCCGCCTCGTGGTCGCGGATCAAGTGGACGTCCAGCGGACGCAACCCCAGCTCCTCCAGGGCGGCGGCCACCTCGCGACTGTTGGTGTCCTGGGTGTGGCCGTCCAGCAGCTCGTCGCCGATGGCCACCAGCCGGATACCCGGCACGAACGGTGTCTTCTCGCTCAGCGTTCCCTCCCACAGTCCGTCTATGCGCCGCGCGACGCTCTCCGTCCACTTCGCCGGTCGGGCTGGGTCGTCGGCGACCCAGCGACGATCCGTCGTCGCGCTCCCTGATCGCCCGTGCCTAGCTGAGCCACCAGGCCAGGCCCCAGAGGCTGGCCGCGGCCAGCAGGCCGGCCAGCAGATCGTCCATCAACACGCCCAGTCCGCCGGGCAGGCGCTGAGCCTTGTCCACCAGGCCCGGCTTCCAGATGTCGAACAGCCGGAAGAGCAGGAAGGCGCCCAGCCAGCCGGGCCAGCCGGTCAGCAGCGCGGGCGGACCCAGCAGGAGGGTCAGCCACTGGCCCGCCACCTCGTCCACCACCACGCGGCCAGGATCGTGGCCCCAGGCGCGCTCGCCCTCTTCGCAGGCAGCCCAGGCGCTGAGCAGCAGCAGGACGGTGAGCGGGATGGCCAGCGCCAACGGGATCTGCGGACCGCCACAGAGCCACCAGAGCGGAAAAGCCAAGAGCGAGCCCCAGGTCCCGGGGGCCACGGGCAGGCGGCCCAGCCCCAGGCCCAGGGCCCAGAAGCGCAGCAGGCGCGCACTCATGGACGCTCCTTCAGGCTGGGTTGGCTCGTCGGGCGCTCCTCCTCATCCTCCACGCCCCGCAGGGTTCGGCGCAGTTCGCGGCGCACGCGAGCCTGCTGGCGCGCCTGGCGGCGGGCTTCGCGCAGGGCTTCGCGGTGCCGCGGATAGCGCAGCAGGTAGATGAAGAAAGTCCAGAGCGTGAGGGCCGCGGAGAGCAGGAAGCCCATGCCGATCCAGGCCAGGATGCCGTCCCAGCCCATCAGGCGGGAGAGCCAAGAGGGCGAGAGGTTCTCCACTTCCATCACGTTGAGCCGGAACAGGGCCAGCAGGATGGTGATGAGTTGCACGGCGGTCTTCCACTTGCCGATCCGTGTGAAGCACAGGTCCACGCCACGGTAGAGGCTGACCACCGAGAGCAGCAGGATGCCCAGTTCGGCCAGCGCGATCAGCACGATGCAGGGCACGGCCACGGGCACCTGCTGCCCCAGGTCACCGCGCATCAGGAGGGCGAAGAACAGGCTGACCGAGAGCAACTTGTCCGCCAGGGGGTCGGCGAACTGTCCGAATTGGGACTCCTGCTGCAGCCAGCGGGCCAGGAAGCCGTCCAGCCAGTCGGTGATGGAGGCGGCCACGAAGACGGTGGTGGCCAGCAGGTGCAAGGGCGTGACGTCGCTGAAGAAGAGGATCAGGAAGGCCGGCACCATGATGAAGCGCAGCAGCGTGAGGAAGTTGGGAATGGTGAACATGGGTCCTCCCCGCCGGGCGCTCGGGGCACCCCCTCCTCGCGCCGCTTCCACCTCCCGACGGACGCGCGCAGTCCGGCCGGGATCCATGATGTACCCCTAACTCAGGCGCTCCCGGCCGTCCAGAGCCCGGGCCAGCGTAAGCTGGTCGGCGGACTCCAGGCTGCCGCCCGAGGGCAACCCGCGGGCCAGCCGGCTGATGCGCAGCGCGCCGCCCTGCAGGAGCCGCTGCAGATAGAGGGCCGTGGCGTCGCCCTCCACCGTGGCGCTGGTGGCCAGCACCACCTCGCGCACCGGGCCGCCCCCCACGCGCCGTTCCAGTTCCGCCAGACGCAACTGTTCCGGGCCCACGCCGTCCAGCGGCGAAAGCACGCCGCCCAGCACGTGGTAGACGCCGCGGTACTCGCCCACGCGCTCGATGGCCAGCAAATCAGGCACCTGCTCCACCACGCAGATCAGTCCCGCGTCCCGGGCGGGATTGCGGCAGATCGGGCAGAGTTCATCCTCGCCCAGATTGCCGCACTTCTGGCAGAACCGGCAGTGCTCGGCCGCCCGGAGCAGAGCCGCGGCCAGCTCGCGCGTGCGACCGGCCTGAAGCAGCAGGTGCAAGCCCAGGCGCAGGGCGGTCTTGCGGCCGATGCCGGGCAACTTGCCCAGTTCGGCGACCAGGGCCTCGAGACTGGGGCTGAGTTCGGTCATCAGAGCCCCGGGAACTGCACGCCGCCGGTCAGGGCGGACATCTCACGCTCGGCCTTGGCCCGGCTCTCGTCCAGGGCGCGATTCAGAGCCGTCAGCAGCAGGTCCTCCAGCAGGGCCGGATCCGCCACCGCTGCCGGGTCCACCTGCAGGCGGCGCACCTGCTGGCGCCCGCTCACGGTCACGTGCACAGAGCAGCCCTCTTCGCCGGCGCTGGCCGAGTGCTCCTCGCCGGCCAACCGATCCTTCAGCTGGTCCAACTTCAACTTTATCACTTGGGCCTGCTTGATCAGGCCGCCCAGGCCACCCTTCATGCGGGATGTCCCCCCCTGGTTGAATATCACGCCCGGATTCACCCGTCCAGCAGGCGTCCCTCCACGCGCTGGAACAATTCTTCCAACAGCGGCGCTTCCCGGCGCAGCTCGGCGAAGCGACTCTCCGCGTCCAGATGGGTCCGTTGCGCCTTGAGGAAGCGCTCGGACTCGCTGAGCACGCCCTCCTCCAGGCTTAGCGTCAGGCCGGCCGCTGTGCCCAGCAGCTGCCGCAGCAGGTCCTCCAGCTCGGGCCGGGCCTGCTCCAGCCGGTCGCGGATCGGTCCGGCACGCAGCTCGCCCTTGAGCCGCAGCCGGCCCGCGCTCAGCGCGACGGGAAGCAGTTGCAGGAAGCCCTCCAGCAGCAGGGGAAAGCGTTTCTCCACCTCCTGCTGGAACTGCGGCCAGAGCTGGCGGACGCGCTCCAGATCGAGTTCGACACGGACGGGGGCTGCAGTTGAAGTGGGCGGATGGACGGGAGGCGCGGGCGAGCGAACCGGCTCCGGGAGCGGCGCCGCAGGCGCGGGCGAGGGCGCCGCGTTCGCCGGCGATGTCGCAGGACGGGCGGGCGTGGAACGGGCCTCAGACGCGGGCGTCAGCTTTTTTTTTTGCCCGTCGGCAGGCGAGAGGCTCTCCAGGCTGGCCGCGGGCAGGCCGGCCAGGCCACGCAGCAGGTCCTGCAGTTCCAGGCTCTGCTCCATCCGGGTCAGGCGCAGCAGGGCCAGTTCGAAGCGCAGGCGCGGATGTCCGCCCCGGCGCACGGCGTCGATTTGGCCGCCCAGGTAGGTCAGCATGCGGATCAGGTCGGACTCGGCGAAGGCCGGCGCCAGCACGCGCAGGTGCTCCAGCACATCCTCGGGCAGCTCGGCGGCCGCGGACTCCGGCTCCAGGCGCAGCAGCAGCAGGCTGCGCAGGCTGTCCGCCAATTGCAGCAGGAATTCGCCCAGGTCGGCACCGGCGGCGGCCAAGTCCCGCGCCAGGCGCAGGGCGGCGGCGGAGTCGCGCGCCACCAGGGCGTTCAGCAGCTGGTCCAACCGCTCCTGGCCCACCAGACCCAGGGCCTGGACCACTTCCTCGTGCTGGACGGCGCCATCGGAGAAACTCAGCACCTGGTCCAGCATGGATTGGGCGTCGCGCATGCCGCCGTCGGCCCGGCGGGCAATCAGTCGCAGGGTGCGCGCTTCCACGGCCACACCTTCGCTGGCGCAGACGCGGCCCAGGCTTTCCTCGATCTCCAGCGGGGTCAGGCGCTTGAAATCGAAGCGCTGGCAGCGCGAGAGCACAGTCAGCGGGAGTTTGTGCAGTTCCGTGGTGGCGAAGATGAAGACCGTCTGGGGCGGCGGTTCCTCCAGGGTCTTCAATAGGGCGTTGAAGGCGCTGGTCGAGAGCATGTGCACTTCGTCAATGATGTAGACTTTCCAGCGGGCTTCGCCGGGGCCGTACTTGACGTTGGTGCGCAGTTCGCGGATGTCGTTGACCGAATTGTTGCTGGCACCGTCGATCTCGATCACGTCGAAATGGGTGCCGGCCTGGACGTCCTGGCAGGAGCGGCAGGTGCCGCAAGGGTCCACCAAGGGGCCCTGCTCGCAGTTAAGGCTCTTGGCCAGAATGCGCGCGATGGAGGTCTTGCCCACGCCCCGCGGGCCGCTGAACACGTAGGCATGGGCGATGCGGCCGCTTTTCAGCGCGTTCTCGAGAGTCCGGACCACGTGCCGCTGGCCGATCACCTCGGAAAAGCGCTGCGGGCGCCACTTGCGCGCCAAGACCAGATAGGACATGCAGACTCCAGGGAATTCGGCTGCGGATTGGAAGGGCAGGCGAAGAGGATGTCCATCATCCCCGTTGGACCGGCCGAGTGAAGATGACGGATGGCCGCGGCACAAGCCAGGATCGCCTGCCGCTGCTACCTTCCGGTCCTGACGGGGTTCGGCGATCTGTCATCGCGCGGTACCCGTCACCTTCACTCGACCGGCCCCATGCGGCAGACCGGGATGCCGCGCTCACAATCAGGTGAGCCTCGGAATCCACGATCCCTCCACCGAGCGCGGCCCAATATAGCAAGCCCGACGGCTTCGCCGCCGCCCTGGCAACGGCCGGGCGCAGGCCTGCTCCAGGATTGGAGACGGTCTGCGCCAAACCTTGAACAGGGCGGGCTTAGGGCTGGCGCCGCGGCACCACCCAGGCATTCTGGAAGCCCAGGCGGAGGGCCCGGCGCTTCAGGTCCACCGCCGCCTCCTGGGTGACCAGCGCGCCCACCCGCACTTTGTAGTTGGGAGGATCCCAGACCACTTCCACGTGCTCGCCGGGGAAAACCAGCAGGGCCTGCATGCGCATGTCCTCCGCCTGTTCCGGGTCGCTGGTGGACATGATCTGAATTTGGAAGCGCGCGTCCGCGGGAATGGGAATCTCCGCCGGGGCCTGGCCAGCCTCCTCCTCCCGGGCCGCGGCTTCGTCGGAGTCCAGCAGGTCCGGACCCTCCGATTCCTCGAAGTCCCGGTTGGCGGATGCCAGCAGCTCGGGTTCGTCGGGCACCGGTACGGGCACGGGAGCGGCCACAACGGCCCGCGTCTCCCGGTTCTCTGTCATGGGGGGTGGGGTCGAGGGTGCCGGAATCGCGGGGCGGAGCGGGGCCGGCTCGGACGTCTCCATGGGAGAGCGCAGGAAGGGCTGGCGCTCGGACTTGCCCGGAGCGTCTGCCCGTTCGTCCGTGCGGCGTCCGGCGGCCTTGTCCACGGCGTCGCGCTCGACCACGGCCACCGCCGGGGACGGTGCGGGGGCGCTGCTGCGTCGCCAGCTGGGATTCAGGAGCAGCTCGCGCTCGGGCAGCCGCAGCAGATCCAAACCTTCCGCCTGCCCGCTGCTGCCGGCCTCCACGGGTTGGCCCGCCGCCTGGGCAGCGGCGGAACGCGGGGTGGCCGTAGCCGGGCGGGCCAAGTCGCCCGCCTCCGCGTCCGGCGCCACGGCGGAACGCAAACAGCCCAGACAGAGCGCCAGCAGGCCGGTCCAGAGGAAGTGCGCTTTCATCGATCCGGTTCTCCAACTCCGAGTGCCTGAGGCGCAGGCCTCAGGGCAGATTCAGGTGAACGACTTCCAGACTTCCAGCTGGCGCCCAGCCGCTGCGGCCGTCCGGCAACACGATTTCGCGCCAGCCCGCCGCGCTCTCCCGCGCCAACCGAACCACAGTGCCCGTGTGCAGGTCGAACTGGGCCGTGGACCCGGCGGAGGGGGCCGTGCGCACCTCCACCTTGGCCTGCAGGATCACGCCCCGAGGCGCGTGGACCTGGCGTCGGTCCTGCAGGGCCAGCAGGGCCAGGGCCAGCAGCGCCGGCACCAGTACCATGCTGAAGAGCAAGCGGAGAATCGGGGACAAGCGCTGTTCCGGCTGAAAGTACCTCACGCCGGCCACCCCTGCGGCCGCCAGGGCGAACAACAGTCCACCCCAGGCCAGTAGCGCCGTGGGCAGCAGGGCCAGCCAGCCATCCAGCGTGTCCCAGATCGGTAGTCGCACCGGGGCCTCGAAGCGGTCCGCCAGGCTGGGCCGGATGATCTCCAGGTTGGCGCGCGCGTCGCGGTCCAGCGGCTGCAGCAAGCGCGCGCGCTCCCAGTTCAGCACCGCCCGGCCGCTGTCGCCGCAGCGGTACCAGGCGTTGCCCAGGTTGTAGACCAGTTCCAGCCCGCCATACCCCTCATCCAGCAGAGTCTGCCAGCCCTGGGCGGCGGCGGGGAAGTCGCCGGCCTCGTAGGCCTGGCGGGCCGCCTCGAAGCGTCCTTCAGAAGTGGCAGCCCGGGCTCCGGCGACCAGGACCAGCAACAGCAGGAGTCCCGGCAGAACCCGGCCGGCCAGCGGACGGCGGGTCGCAGGGGTCTCGCTGGCGCGGAACCAGGCCTCCAGCCGCTCGAGCAAGGCCTGCAGGCCCGGTCCGGAATCACTGGCGCTCACGCCAGATGCGCCGGCGCGCCCACTGTAGCGCTGGAACTCCAGCCGGCGCCATGTCTCCTCCAGATCGCGCTTGAGGGCCGCGTCCGCTTCGCGCAGGGAAAGCTCGCGCAAGCAATCTTCCAACAGCAGGCCAGTGGCCGCGCGCCCCAATCGATCCGCCAGGTAGCCGCGGAGGATCTCCTCCTGGGCCGCCGCCCGGGAGCCCGCTGTCTTCAACTGAGTCCGGGCCCGGCGCAGGGCACTGCGCCCGCGCAGGGCCGGTGCCAGTTCCGCGAGCCGGGCGCGCCGGCGGGCCAGGAGCGCGGCGCCGGGCACCCAGGCCAGGGCCAATCCCAGACCCAGCAGCCAGGGCAGGCGGTGATGGACGGGAGCCCGGCGCAATGGCAATTCCCGGGGCGTGGGCAGCAGCTGGCGGATGTCCTGGCCGTAGCTGGTGACCTGCTGGCCACCGGGACCCTGGGCGCCGGGCAGGCTGACACTGCCGTCGCCGGGGGCCACCTGGAAAGTCCAAGGTCCGGCGCTCAAGCGCTTGAAGCTGCCCGCGGCCGGGTCGAAAAAGGCGAAGGCCAGGGCTTCGATGCGCTGTTCGCCGGGCACCCGCGGTACGAAGAGCGTCTTGAAGACCCGGCGGCCGGACTGCCCGCGCGGGCCGGGCCGGAAGTCGGACTCCGTCTGCGTGTCGTAGCGCTCGAGATCCGGGGAGTGGCGGATCGCCGGCGCCTCCAACCCCGCCACGTTGCCCGCCCCCTCCAGCGTGACGGTCAACGTCAGCGCTTCGCCGGCCTTGAGCGTGGTCTTGTCCGGGGCGGCGCGCAGAGTGAAACTGCCCACCGCGCCGTTGAACTCCACCGGCGCCCCGGCGGGTAGCGGCGCGACGTTGAAGTTGAGCGGATCCGTCGAGACGGCCAGGGTCTTCAGGCGATTGAAGGGCGAGGATCCGAAAAAGTCGAGGGGATCGCGCCGCTTGCGCGACTGGGCCTCCTCCACCTGGACCTGCAGGGTGACGGGCGGCAGGTGCAGGCTGCCCTCGCGGATGGGGAAGAGCAGCCACTCGCCCAGGATCGCCGTGTTCCAGGTCTGCCCGCCCACCGTGCGCTGGCTCACCTCCGGCTGGGCCGGGCGCTCCAGCGGCTCCACCACGAAGCCGGGGGCCGAACCCAGCGCAGGCTGGTCGTAGCCGCGCACGTTGACGCTGAAGTCCAGCCGCAAGCGCAGGCGCATGGCCTGGCCCACCACGGGCCGGCGCGGTTCCACCTCGAAGGACAGGCGCACCGGGCGCTCACCCGTGGCCTTTTTCTCCGAGCGGCCAGGCACCGTGAGGGATTCGCTGCTCAGCTGCGTGCCGTTCACGCGGATGCGGGCCGGGCCGATCTTCTGAGCCTGCTCGGATTCCGGCAGGAAGCTGAAACTCCAGGTCTTCTCCTGGCTGGAGACGCCGTTGACGATCCGGTAGCTGGTGCCCACCGCCGGTCCGGACACCAGATTGAGACCCTTGAACTCGGGGAAATCGGGTTCCCCCACCTGCCCTTTGGCCTCCTCGAGGACGTAGGTGATCTGCACCAAATCGCCCTCCAGGCCCAGCCGGGCGTGGAAAGCCGCCGCCCGGGCGGAGCCAGCGCCCAGGACGATCAACCAGACCAGCAGCGCTGCGTTTTTCATCCTACCAGTCCTTCTCCACCTTGCGGCCCTGCCCCGGTAGTCGTTTCAGCTGGCGTTCCTGGGCCTCGCGCTCCTGGGCCTCCAGCGAATTGAGCAGCTGCTGGAGCTGGGCCGGATCGATGCGCTGGGGCGGGCTGGCGCTGCTGTCCCCGGCCTGTTCCTGTTTCTCCCCGGGCTGGGGCTTGCCGTCCTGGGATGGCGACGAGTCGCCCGGTTTCTGCTCCGGCTTCCCGTCCTGCTTGCCGTCCTGCTGCTGATCCTGCTTCCGGTCTTGCTTCTGATCCTGCTTGGAATCGCCCGACTGCTCCTGCTGCTCTTGCTCTTGCTCCTGACGGCGCAGGGCCAGCTCCAGGTTGTGCCGCGCTTGGGGGAGGTCCGGCTTGAGCGCCAGCGACTCCTCCAGCGCCTGGCAGGCGGCGTCCAGCTGCTGCTGATCCAGCAGCACGCGGCCCAGATTGGCCCAGGCCCGGGCGGCCAGCTCGCGATCCGCGCCGCTGCCGGCCTGGCCCGCCACCTGGCGGTACTGGGCCGCGGCGCCCTCCAGATCCCCGCTGCGGTAGAGCGCGTCCCCCAGATTGAAGTGCGACTGGGCCGTTGCGCGAGCTGCCAGCGACTGGCCGAAGCCCTCGGCGGCCGCGCCGAATTCGCCCTTGCCATAGGCCTTGAGCGCGCGGTTGTTGCGTGTCACGTGGTCGGCCCGGGCGGGGGCGCCGGCCAGCAGCAGGCCGATCAGCAGGCCCACCCGTGCCGCGCTCCGGGCGGGCCAGACCCAGGCCAGCAGGCTGAGCAGCAGGCCCGGCACCAGAAAGACGGGAAAGCGCTCCTGCCAGCCGGCGTAGAGCCGGCTGCCCAGTTCGCGGCCCTCCATCTCGCCGATTCGCTCGAGGATCTTCACCAGTTCGTCGCCGCCTGGCGTGACGCCGATCTCGCCGAGGGCAATCTTCACCTCGTCGAGCTTAAAGGGGCGGATGATGCACTCGATGCGCTTCACCTACGGGATGAGCCCCCATTCGCGCAGCACGGCGATAATGGACGGGCGGTTCCACAGCCAGTCCACACGTATCCAAAGCCCCTCAATGACCGAGCTGCGATAGAGGCCGTCCTGACCGACGGGCGCGGGGTCGTAGAAGCCCTCGGGACTGAGGACGTTGAACTCGGCACGCTTGCGCTCGGGATCCACAATCCAGTACTCGCGAACGCCCGCCTGCTCGTATTCATAGAA
>DYSB01000066.1 GCA_020726405.1 Acetofilamentum sp.
TTCTCGTCCTTCCCGTGCCCCTCCTCCACCTGCTCCGTGCCCGGGGCGGGGGTCGGGCTGGAGTCCAGCCACTGGATCAGGAAATAGACCAAGACCACCTGGATCACCAGCATGCCCAGGATCAGACCGATCTTCTTGACCATGATTTCACCTTTCAGGACTGCGACCCGTCCCTCATCGGCAGCTTCGCCGGGAACTTGACCCGAGCCAACCCCAGGAGAAATCCCTCAACACGGAGGCACAGAGACACAGAGACGTGGACAGGTTTTGGAGTAGAGTCGTCGAAAGTAGTCGTGCAATCAGACCGCCCCGCTCACCACCCGGCGCAAATCCAATTCCACTTCTCTCTATGAGCCTCTGTGTCTCTGTGCCTCTGTGGTCAAGTGGTCCCCAGGGTCTGTCACACCCCGAGCTGGATCCCCCGGAAGCGCGCCGGGCTGGAGCCGTGGCTCATCTCGGCGGTCTGGCCGGGCTGGCCCTTGCCGCAGTTGGCCACGCCCACCAGTTTCCACTCCTCGGGCCCGCAGATGGCGTCGCAGGCGCCCCAGAAGACGGGCGTCATGCTCTGATACGTGGGGTTCTTCACCAGCCCCGTCACTTTGCCCTGCTTGACCCGCCAGCCGATCTCGCAGCCAAACTGGAAGTTGAGGCGCTGCTGGTCGATGCTCCAGCACTTGTTGGCGTCCATGATCACGCCGTCCTCCACCTCGCCCACCAGCTGCTCCCAGCTGTGGGTGCCGGGCATCAGCGAGAGATTGTTGATGCGCGTGATCGGCAGGTGGAACCAGCCCTCGGCCCGGTTGCAGCCGCGGCTGCGCTCCTCGCCGATGCGCTGGGCCAGCTCGCGGTTGGTCATGTAGCCCTTGAGGATGCCCGCCTGGACGATGGGCCAGCGCTGCTGGCGCACGCCGTCGTCGTCGTAGCCCTGGGTGGCCAGGCCGCCGGGCACGGTGCCGTCGGCGATCAGATTGACGATGGGCGAGCCGTAGCGGAAGCTGCCCAGCTTGTCCGTGGTGGCGAAGCTGGTGCCCGCGTAGTTGGCCTCGTAGCCCAGCACGCGGTCCAGTTCGCTGGCGTGGCCCACGCTCTCGTGGATCTGCAGCACCAGCTGCTGGGGCTTGAGGATCAGGTCAAAGGTGCCGCTCGGGCACTGGGGCGCGGACAGGAGGGCGATGGCCTCCTCGCGCACGCGCTCGGCGTTGCCCACCAGGTCCAGGGCCAGGATCAGCTCCCAGCCCAGACCCATGTACTGGCCGCCGTGGCTCATGGGATAACTGCGTTCCTGGGCCTCGCCGTTCTCCACGGCCGTGGCCGTGTAGCCCGCGCCGCTGCGGATCAGGATCTGCTCGATGCGCGCGCCCTCCGAGGACGCGTAGTACTGGTGCTCGCGCAGGAAGCTCATGGAGGCCGCGGCCTCCTTGATCCGCGGATCCGCGCGCAGCACACGGTCGCAGGCCAGCAGCAGGCCCAGTTTCTCCTGCAGGGAGATGGTGAATGGATCGAGCTGGATCGGCGTCTGCCAGAAGTCCTGCCAGGCCGGCTCCGGCGCCAACTGGACGGAGTCCCGGTTGAGCGTGGCGCTGGCCCGGGCGATGCGCACAGCCTCCACGGCCTTGCTGCGCAGCTCGACGGGCTCCAGGCGGTTGGAGGAGGCGAAGCCCCAGGCGCCGCCGGCCAGCACGCGCACGCCGAAGCCCAGATCCTCGCTGTCCATCAGGCCGGCCAGTTCGCCGTTGCGGGTCTGCACGCCCTGACGGCGCGTGTTGACGATGCGGATATCCGCGTAATCCGCGCCGGCGCTCTTGGCGGCGTCCAGCGCCAGGTTCAACATGTCCTTCATATCAGAATCCGCTTTCGCTGGTGAAGTGGAAGTCCCGGATCTTCATGCCGGGGAGCACGAAGCCGCCGCCGAAAAAGCCGCCGTGGAGGGCTTGGTCGCGGGTCACCGCCTCCACGTTGGAGAAGGCGTGGAACAGACTCTCGGTGAAGCGCATGTTGCGCACCGGGTGGCTGATCTTCCCGTTCTCGATCAGGAACAACCCGTCGCGGGTCATCCCGGTCAGCAGCATCTCGTTGCGGTCCTGGACGTTGGTGTAGTGCAGGTGTGTGACAAACAGGCCGCGCTCCGTGCCCGCCACCAGCTCGTCCAGGCTTGACTGGCCGGGCGCCACGATCAGGTTGCCCGGGAAGGGGCCGTGGGGATTGGGCCGCGGCAGGGCATGGCCCGTGCTCACCGTGCCGGCCTGTTTGGCGGTCACGCGGTCGTGGACCGTGCCCTTGAACACGCCCTGCTCCACCAACGGCACGCGCTGCCGCTCAAGGCCGTCGTAGTCGAAGGGCAGGCCGTCGGCCAGCGGGTGGCCGGCGTCGTCGGTCACGCTGAACAGGGGCGAGAACAGGCGCTGCCCGGCTTTGCCCGCCAGTGGGCTGGTACCGGCCAGATCGTCCTGGGCGCCGAAGCCCAGCCAGTTGAGGAACATCACCAGGTCCGCCACCGCGGCGGGGGGCAGGATCACGGTCCAGGGGCCGGGCTGGGCGGGCTGCGGGGCCTTGGCGGCCTGGGCGATGCGACAGGCCTCGCGGCTCAGGGCCTCGATGTCCAGCCCGCGGAAGGAGCGGGCCTGGCCCTCCGTCCAGCCCGAGGCGTCGGTGCCGTGGAACGTGGTGGAGAAACGCGCGCGGCTGCTCTGGTAGTGGCAGCGCAGCCCCTCACTGTTGGCGATGGCCAGCTGGGTCCAGGCGTTGGTGAGAATGCCGCTGGCCTCGAAGCCCTCGGCGCGGGCCAGCTCAAAGGTGGCGGCCAGGCCCTGGGCCTTCTCCTCGGGGCCCCAGGCGGCGGTCTCCGCGTCCAGCACGTCGCGCTCCGGGGTGGGGCAGGAGCCCACCAGGGGCAGCAGGTCCTTGGCGGGATCCTGCAGCGCGGCCACGCGCCGGGCACTTTCAACCACAGCGCCCACGCCGGCGGCGTCCAGGCGGTTGGTCTGGGCCAGCCCCAGGCGGCCGCGTTCCACGATGGTGACGTGCAGCAGGGCGTCCTGCTGGCTCAAGTTCTGCTGGATCCCGTTGTTGGCGAAGCGGGATAGTGCCTCGCCGCTGATCTCCAGGCGCAATTCGGCGCGATCCAGACCCCGGCACTCGTCCAGGGTTCGCTCCAGGATCTCGTCGAGCTGCCGCTTTGTGTAGACACTCATGCGGTCCTCACAGGCTGTCACGTGAAGCGTCGGTCGGCTCCCCAGAGCCGGCGGCGGCGCGAAACCATCAGTGCTTGGCAACGGGGCTGGCCGCGGGGCCTCTTTGCCCTTCCGGTGATGGCAGGGATCCCGTGATTTCCACCTTTCTGCTTGCGCCAGAAAGGTGGAACGGCCGGTCAGGCGCCAAAGAGGCGCTTTTTCTCAACCGCCAGAGTCAGGCCACCTCGCGGTGGCCTGACTCTGGCGGCAGTTCGTCCTTCCTGCAACCGCGTAGTTGGTTCCGGCTGACGCCGTCACCACCTGGTTATGGTTCAGGCCTAAAGGCCTTCACCTCACGCATCCGTGTTACAATTCTTCGAGTCTTGGAGTCTTCGTGCTGAAAGAACGTGTGGCCCGCGCTGGAGTCCACCGCAGCAACACAATCGCCCTGTTTGCTCTGTGCCTTTGTGCCTCTGTGTTAAAAGAGCTCCGTGGTGAAAGAGCCACGGAGGATCGCTCAGGGCTTGGCTACGGGGCCGGGCGCAGCCTCGGGCAAGGGCGCTCCCAGCTCCAGGGCCTTCTGCCAGAGCGCGTCGGCCTCCGCCTGGCGGCCCTGGCGCTGGCGCAGATGCCCCAGGTGCTCCAGGATCTCCGGATCGAGTTGACCACGACACAGGTCGTAGGCCCGCTGCAACTCCTCCTCCGCCGCCGCGTACTGCCCGGCCTGGAACAGCAGCCAACCCAGCGTGTCCCGGAAGGCCGGATTGTCCGGCTCCTCCGCCACCGCCTGGCGGGCCAGATCCTGGGCCAGCTCGGGCTCGCGCCCGGCCAGCGCCAGCAGATAGGCGTAGTTGTTCTTGAGTAGGGCACCGGCTTCCTCCTCCCCCAGGGTGGTCAGGGCGCGGGCGAAGACGGCCAGGGACTCGTCGCGCCGATCCTGGTTCTCCAGCAGGGCGGCCAGCCGCATCCAGACGGCGGGGTCCTCGGGCGTCACCTTCACCAGCAGGCGCAGGGTGGATTCGGCCTCGTCCAGCCGGCCGTTCTCCTCCAGGGCCACCTCCAGCAGACTGAGCACGCCGGGATCCTCGGGATCCAGCCGCCGGGCCGCGCGCAGCTGCGCGAGGGCCTCCTCGGGCAGGCCGTCCGCCAGGGCCAGCCGGCCTTCCATCAACGGATAGAAGGCCTCCAACGAATCCAGCGCACGTCCGTGGGTGAGGGCGCGCCGCAGGCCCACCAGGTCCTCCTGGAAGGCGGCCAACCGGCAGCGGGCCAGCCAGGCGGCGGGCTCGCGCTCGGCCAGGCGCGAACTGTCGATCCAGGCCGCCACGGTTCCGGCGCGGCCAAAGCGGAAAGCGAAGGCCAGGGCCTGCTCCCAGAACAGACGCGGGCGGATTTCGCGCCGCTCCCAGGCCGTGGCGTCCAGAGCCAGCAGTTGGCTGAAGCGCCGCTCCAGTTCCAGCTCACGCGGCCGGGCTTCCACGGCTGGCAAGTCCAGGCTGGAGTCCAGCAGCAGCTGAATGCGCAGGGCGGGGCGGATGCTGTCGGGGAGCTGGGCCAGGGCCTGGCGCAGCTCGGTCAGGCGCTCGGCGGCGTAGAGGCGGTCCAGCCAGAGTCCGCCCTCGGGCGTTGCCGGCGCGTGGTCCAACAGCCAGCGGCCCGCCTCTTCCAGCGCCGTGCCGTCGGCGGTGAGCAGGGCCAGGCGGAACAGGGAAAGGCCGGCCACCCGCGGAGCCGAGGGCTGTTGCAGGGCGCGCCGGTAAACGGCCACGGCCTGGGGCAGGTCCCCGCGCATCTCGGCCAGGCTGCCCTGCAGCACCAGGCGGTCCTGGAGGTTCTCCCCGTCCGGCAGGGCCGGTGAGGCGGCGCCAAACGTCTCCGGCCCGGGCGCGGCACGCAGGCTTTCATGCAGGGCCGGCGCGCAGGCCTGGAACAGCAGGACCAGGAGCGGCAGGGTGAGCCAGCGCATCAGCGACCGTCCCCCGTGGAGTCCGGCGCGGCCTGGGTGGCGGCGGGCTGGTCCGGCTGGATCAGCCGCAGCACGTCGTTCTTCATCACCAGCACCATCACCAACAGCAGCAGGATCATGCCCGCCTGCTGGATCCAGAGCTTGAGCTTGACGGGCAGCGGCCGGCGGATCACCGCCTCGAGGGCGATGTAGACCAGGTGGCCACCGTCCAGCACGGGAATGGGCAGGATGTTGAGGAAACCGATGTTCACCGAGATGAAGGCCAGGAAGCTCAGGAAGACCGCGAGGCCGCCCCGGGCGCTCTGGCCGGACATCTGGGCGATGAGGATCGGTCCGCCCAGGTCCTTGATCCCCGCCTGGCCCGTGACCAGCGCGGCGACGGTCTGGTAGGCCGTGACACACTCGGAGCCGGTGCGGGCCAGGCCCGCCGCCAGGGCGCCCAGCGGACCCACGCGTTCCACCACGATGTCGGGCTCGATGCCGATCAGCCCCACCTTGCCCTTGCCCGGCTGGAGCGACTCCTGGGGCTTGACGAGAATCTGCAAGGTGTCCGGCGAGGAAGCGCGCAGCACGCGCAGCTCAACATTCCGGCCGGACCGCATGTGGATGGCCGCGGCCAGGGACTCCCAGTCGGCCACCGGCGTCCCGTCCACGCTCAGCACGCGATCACCGCTCTGCAGGCCGGCCGCCAGCGCGGGCATATCGGGTCGCAGCCCGCCCAGCACGGCCTCTTGCGAGGGTCGGCCCACGCCCCAGAAGGCCGCGATGCACGTGTAAAGCACGACAGCCAGGACGCCGTTCATCATCACGCCGGCGGAGATCACGAAGGCCTTCTGCCAAGTGCGCTTGGACATGAACTCGTCCGGCGCGCCCGTGATGGCGTCCTCGTCGTCGAGGCTCTCGTCCACCATGCCGGCCATCTTCACGTAGCCGCCCAGCGGGAACCAGGCCAGGCGATACTCCGTGTTGCCCCGGCGATGCTTCCAGAAGGCCGGCCCAAAGCCGATGGAAAAGGTGTCCACCCGGATGCCTGTCAGGCGCGCCGCGATGAAGTGGCCCCACTCATGAACCAGGATGATGACTCCAATCACCACCACGAAGGACAGGGTCGTCAGCAGCACGTCGTGTTCCTTGCTTGAGCCAGCGTCTGCGCCAGGGTGCGCGTGCGGCGGCGCGTCTCCGCATCCAGGTCGATCAGTTCATCCAGTCCGCTGTGGCCGCCGGAGTAGGCCGCCAGGGCCTCCTCCACCAGGTCCACGATTTGTCCGAAGGCCAGGCCATCCTCCAGGAACAGCTCCACAGCCACCTCGTTGGCGGCGTTGAGCACGCAGGGCCAGCCCTCGCCCCGGCGCAGGGCCTCGCGGGCCAGGCCCAGCGAACGGAAGGTTACCAGGTCCGGTTCCTCGAACTCCAGCCGCCCCACACTCGTCCAGTCGGGGCTCTCCATCTCCAGTCGCTCGTGCCGCGGCCAGCAGAGCGCGTAGAGAATCGGGATGCGCATGTCCGGCAGCCCCAACTGGGCCTTCACGCTGTGGTCCCGGAATTCCACCATCGAGTGGATGATGGACTGCGGGTGGATCAGCACGCCGATGCGCTCCTCGGGCAGGTCGTAGAGCCAGGCCGCCTCGATGATCTCCAGCGCCTTATTCATCATGGTGGCGCTGTCGATGGTGATCTTGGCCCCCATGGTCCAGGTGGGATGGCGCAGGGCCTCCTCCCGCGTGGCCGCCTGGAAGCGCTCGCGACTCCAGCCACGAAAGGGCCCGCCGGAGGCGGTGAGCCAGATCCGCTCCAGGTCCTCCGGCTGCTCGCCCTGCAGACACTGCAGGATGGCGCTGTGCTCGCTGTCCACGGGCAGGAAGACGGCCCCCAACTCGTGCACCTCGCGCATCACGGCCTGGCCGGCGGTGACCAGCGGCTCCTTGTTGGCGAAGCAGATGCGCCGGCCGGCGCGCAATCCGCGCATCAGCGGCTCCAGGCCGGCGGTGCCCAGCAAGGCCGTGAACAGCGTGTCCACGCCCGGCCGCTCGGGCAGCTCCACCAGGGCCGCGCGCCCGCTCAGCACCTCGATTCCCGTCCCCGCCAGGGCCTGGCGCAACTCGCCGGCGCGGGCCTCGTCCACGTGGACGAAGTCGGGCCGGAAGTCCCGGGCTTGCTCGGCCAGCCGTTCCCAGCGTTGCCCGGCGCTCAGGCCCACCACGCGGAAGCGCTCCGGATGTTGCCGGATCACGTCCAGGGTGGATTCGCCGATGGAGCCCGTGGACCCCAGCAGCAGGATGCCATCGCGATTGGGCATCGGGCCTTTCTTCTTCTCTGTCATCCCCAGGCTTGGGCAAGGCGAAGCCGCTTCCCTTCCCTCGCTGCCCCGGGCCCACGCAAGCGTGGGCATGGGGAAGGCGCGACCCGGCATCGCCGGGGCGCGATGGGATGGGGGCGTGCCATCCAAATGCCCGCCATCGCGCTGACTGCCAGGAACCCTTGTTCTCCACCTTTCTGCTTGCGCCAGAAAGGTGGAGCCAAAGAGGCGCTTTTTCTCAACGGCCAGAGTCAGGCCACCTCGCGGTGGCCTTCCGCTGGCCGCAGTTTGGACTTCCTGCAACCGTGTAGTTGGTTCCGCCTGACGGCGTCACCACCTGGTTCTAGTTCAGCCCTGCGGGCTTCACCTCACTCTACCTTTGACCCACACTGTCTCACTATCTCACAATGACTCTGTGTCTCTGTGTCTCTGTGTTAAAGAGCCACCACACCCACCCCTGCATCCGCTTCGAGCCTTCGAGTCTTCATGTTACAAGTCCCCATGGAACAAGCCATCAGACCCGCACCGCCCACGACCCGCCCGGCCTAGAACAGACTCAGCAGCACGCCCACCGTCATCGTGCTGTAGTCGCTTAGGGCGTACTCGGCGTTGATGCACAACAGGGGGAAGGGCGTGATGTTCACGCCGGCCGCCAAGCGCGTGGCGTCGGAGTCCAGGCTGGTGTTCACGTGGCCCGTCACCGTCACTTCGCCGTCGCTCGTGTACGTGTACTCCAGGTCCGTGCTGCCCTTGAGCAGGCTGATGCCAGCATAGGGTTCGAGGAAGATGAAGGACTTGGAGACGATCAGATCCACGCCCGTGGTTGTGTTGGTCAGGGATTCGCCGATCTTCAGCTGATTCCAGTCGCCCTGCACGCCGATGCGCGGCATCAGCAGCGGCACGTGGAACAGCTCGTTGAGTTCGAAGCGCAGCGAGGCGCCCAGCATGCTGAACTGACCCACGTCCAACTCCAGGCTCATGTAGCGCGCGCCCACTTGGATGCCCTTGATCAGGCCCTTGTTGGCCACCAACATGGGCAAGCCAATGGGGCTCACGTCCGTCTGGTCCAGAATGGTGCCAGTGGCCGGATCCCCGCTGCTCACCGGGATCAGCAGCAGCTTGACCCCCAGATCGAAGCCCGCCACGCCCTTGGAGCGCGCGCTGTGATACGCACCGCCACCCGCCAGCAGGGTGGCCACATCGGCCAGGGGCTGGACGTATTCCTTGGCTCTGCTGTTGCCCACACTCTTCAACATGTCGTCGAAACTCGTCGCAGCTCGGGCCGGAGTCAGAACCAGGGTGGAGAGCAATCCCGCCGTCACGAATCGTGCCATCTTCATCTGCCTTCTCCCGTGCTTGGGGCCGGAGCGGCCACCAGCCTGTCGGTGTCGCCCAGCCGCGCTCCCGCCAGCCAGGCCTGCGCCGCCAGCCGTTTCCGGCCAGCGGGCATCAGTTCCAGAATTTCCAGTTCGCCATCGCCGCAGGCCAGGTAGAGCCGTTTGGCCCGCACCTGCAGGCGTCCGGGTTCGCCGGGCTCGGCCGCTGGCACCGGGCCCGTGCGCAGCACCTGGAGCGGTTGGCCGCGGAACAGGGCCAGTGCGCCGGGCTCGGGCGACAGGGCCCGCACGCGGTTGTGCAGGCGGGCCGCCGGCTGCGTGAAGTCCAGCAGCCGGTCCGCCGGACCCAGTTTGGGCGCTCAGCCGGCGCAGGCGGCATACTCCGTCAGCCGGACCGGGGCGCCGCCGGGAACCGGAAGGGGGACGCCGCCAGCACGGCCGCCACACTGCTGGCCAGCAGCGGAGCGCCGGCCCGGCACATCCGGGCGCGCAGTTCGCCCGCGGTCTCCAGCGGGCCGATCTCCAGCTCCGTGCTTTCCAGCACGCGGCCGGTGTCCACGCCCCGCTCCAGCAGGAAGGTGGTCAGTCCGGTGCGCGTGGCCCCGTCCAGCAATGCGCGCTCGATGGGTGCCGCGCCCCGGTACCAGGGCAGCAGGCTGCCGTGCAGGTTGACGGATCCCAGGCGGGGAATCTCCAACAGGGAAGGCGGCAGGATGCGGTAGGCCACCACCACGAAGAGATCGACTGCCAGCGCCGACAGGCGCTCGCGCAGCCCCGGATCGCGCAGGCGCGGCGGGGTTTCCAGCGGCAAACCCCGCTCCCGGGCGAAGACGCTCACCGCCGTGGGGCAGAGTCCGCGTCCGCGCCCCGCCGGCTGGTCCGGCCGCGAGAGCACCAGGGCCAGCTCGTGGCCCTGCTCCAACAGGAGTCGCAGCGCGGGCAGCGCGAATTCCGGGCTGCCCATGAAGACCAGACGTCCCATGAAGCTAGAGCCGGCCGCGTTGCTGGATCAGGGCCAGCCGGCGCTTGAGCGTGGCCTTGCGCGCCGGGCTGATCCGATCCACGAACAGCACGCCCTCCAAATGATCCAGTTCGTGCTGGATCACCCGCGCCTCGATGTCCTCGAACCACGCGTCCCGCGGGGTGCCGGAGAGATCCTGCCACTGCAGGCGGATGCGCTCCGGGCGCTCCACCTCCTCGCGGATCTCGGGGATGCTCAGGCAGCCCTCTTCCATCAGGCAGCCGCCCTCGCTCTCCACGATGCGCGGATTGGCGAAGGCCATCAACTTGAGCGCCTCGCTGTCCTCCGCCGGGATACCCACCACCAGAAAGCGCAGCGAGAGCCCGACCTGCGGAGCGGCCAGGCCGATGCCCACGGCATCCACCATCGTCTCGTACATCTGGTCGGCCAGCTCCTCGAGGGGCGGGCCGAACTGGGTCACGTCCGCCGCGCGCTTGCGCAGCACAGGGTCGCCGATGATGCGGATCTCCAGATCAGGGGACTCCGGCGTCATGCGGGCTCCTTTCTCCGGGATGGCTATTCGTCCCCGCCCCGGCGGCTGGCCACAGCTCCGCGGCTCAGCTCCACCACGGTGTTCTCCGCGATCTTGACCAGCACCACGTCCTCGCGGACTTCCTTCACCACGCCATGCAGCCCGCCATTGCTAATGACGCGGTCACCCTTCTTCAGGGCGTCCAGCATTTTTTGATGGTCCTTCTGACGTTTCTGCTGGGGGCGGATGATCAGGAAATACATCACGGCGAACATGAGGCCGAAGGTCAGCAACATGCCACCCATGGATCCACCCGCGGGCGCCTGGGCAAGAATCGGCATGGAAATCTCCGTTTGATTGGGGGTTTGTCCGCCCGGAAGGTAGCATGGGGCGGGCGCTGAGGGGAGCGCGCCCGGCAGTTTCGGCGCGGGCGGCCAGCCGGGGTCCGGCCCCGCCGAACCCGCGACGCCGCCGGAATCCAGGCGCGCAGCCGGGCGTCCCCCCGTTTCAGTCCGTGGGCGCCGGGGCGGTCGGGGCACCCAGCAGCCACTCCAGGGCCGGGCCCACCCGCTGCCGCCAGGCGCGCTCGTGGTGTTCGTGGCCGGGGAAGAACAGGCTGAGCCGTCGCGCGGGCACGGTCCAGCCGCAAGCCGCCAAGAGGGAGTCCGCCCGGGCCTGGCCGGGACCATAGCCCGCGTCCAGGGTCTGGTCGCCGTGGTCGAAGTAGAGCCGCTGCCCACCGGCCGGCGGCAGGAGCGCGGCCAGCCAGGCCTCCAAATGGTTCCCGGCCAGGGTCCAGTGGGTGGACAGGCAGGCTGCGCCGCCGAAGACCCCGGGATGTCGGCCCAGGGCCTCCAGGGAGAGCAGCGCGCCCCGGCTGGAGCCCAGCAGGAGAGTCTGCTCCGGTCCATTCAGGGTGCGATAGCGCCGGTTCACGCGGGGGAGCAACTCGCCCACCAGACCGTCCAGGTAAGACTCGGAGAGAGGCGGTCCGCCCTCCTGGGCGCGGAACTCCGCCTGTTCCGCCGGCGTGGCCAGGTCGTAGAGGCTGCGGGGCGTGTAGTCGCGGTGGCGCTGGGTCGTGTTGCCCACGGCGACCACGATCACAGGTCGCAGACGCCCGGCCTCAATCCCCACCGCCAGCGCCTCGTCCAGGTCCCAAGCCACTCCGCTGAAGCTGCGGGCGGAGTCGAACAGGTTCTGCCCGTCCTGGGCGTAGAGCACGGGATAGCGCTCACTGCCGGTGTCATAACCCGGCGGCAGCCAGACCTCCACCGGCCGGGGCAGCAGGCCGGGCAGGCGCAGGCTGTCCAGGGATTCCAGCCGGCCCGGAGCGGCGGCCCGGCCCGGCGTCAGCCCACCGGTCAGCACCAGCAGCAGCATGAGGAAGCGGAAGCGCATGGGTGCCTCGGCTGGGTGGCGGAGGGGTTCCGGCATTATTCGGGCGCGGAGTCCTCGTCCACCACGAAATCGGGAATTCCCCCGCGGATGGGATAGACGCGGCCGCAGGCCAGGCAGCGGATCTCGTCATCCCGGCTCCAGTCCAGTTTGCCCGTGCAGGCCGGGCACTGGAAGAGGCCGCGCAGATCCTCGGGGACGGGGTGAGGCTCGCTCATGGGCACTCCTTGGATTCGGGCCAAGCGGGACATAAGAGGGGCCGCAGGGCGGCGGGGATTCGCAACGCGCGCCGCCGGTCGTCCGCGCCTTCCGTCATGAAACAGTGGCGCGTCCAGCCCGCATAGCAGAGTTCGGCGCCCCGGCGGATCTCGTAGACGATTTCGAATTGGATGGGCGAGAGCCGGCCGGCCAGCACATGCCCGCGGAAGCCTGCCCGCAGTTCCAGCCAATCGTCGTAGAGCGCAGCCCGGTGGTAGTCCACGTGTAGGGCCAGCACGGGCAGCCAGAGGCCGCCCTCCTCCAGCTCTCGGTAGCACTGGCCGTGTAGGCGCAGCAGCTCCGTGCGGGCCTCGTCGAACCAGACCGCGGCGTGGGCGTGGTAGGCAAAGCGCATCTGGTCCGTCTCGCCGTAGCGCACGCGGACCCGTCCCACCGGCGTCAGGGCCGGTTCAGGCATCGAAGATCCCCATGGCCTCGTACTTGGCCACCCGCTGGTCCACCCGCACGGCGGGATCCAGGGCCTCCAGCACGTCCAGGTGGCGCACGATGGCCTCCTTCAGGCTCATGGCCGCATTGTCCGGATCCCGGTGCGCGCCGCCCAAGGGCTCGGGGACGATCTCGTCGATCACTTTCAACTTCAGCAGGCTGGGGGCCGTCAACTTCATGGCCTCCGCCGCGTCCTGGGCCCGGCCCGCGTCGCGGAACAGGATGGACGCGCAGCCCTCCGGGCTGATCACCGAGTAGATGGAATGTTCGAGCATCAGGATCCGGTCGCCCACCGCCAGCGCCAGCGCGCCGCCGGAGCCGCCCTCGCCGATGATCACGGTGAGGATGGGCACGCGCAGGCGGGCCATCTCGAAGAGGTTGCGCGCAATGGCCTCGGCCTGGCCGCGGGCCTCGGCGCCCAGGCCCGGGTAGGCGCCCGGCGTGTCCACCAGGGTCACCACCGGACGACCGAAGCGCTCGGCCGTCTGCATCACGCGCAGGGCCTTGCGGTAGCCCTCAGGCTGTGGCATGCCGAAGTTGCGGTAGATGTTGCCCTTGGTGTCGCGACCCTTCTGGTGGCCGATGATCGCCACGCTGCGCCCGCCCAGCCGGCCGAAGCCCGCCACGATGGCGTGGTCGTCCCCGAAGGCCCGATCCCCGTGCAACTCCTCGAAGTCGCCGACGATGCGCTCCAGGTAGTCCAGGGTGAAGGGGCGCTGGGGATGCCGGGCCAACTGGACGGTTTGCCAGCAGCTCAGGTGGCCGTAGACCTCGCCCTTCAAGCGCGCCAGCTTCTCCTCCATCCCGGCGACTTCGCTGCGCATGTCCATGCCCGTGGAGTGGGACAGGCTGCGCATCTCGTCCAGCTGCCGCTCCAGGGCGGCGATGGGCTTCTCGAATTCCAGCGCGATCGGTTGTGCCATGTCGACCTCAAATGCGGCCCAGGAGGGCCCTCAGTTTCAGTTTCCAGACCATCCAGATGGCCTCGCGCACGATGGCCCGGTTCATCTTGCTGGTGCCCTGATGGCGGTCCACGAAGACAATGGGGACCTCCAGCATGGCCAGGCCTTTGCGCCAGACCATGAACTTGACCTCCACCTGGAAGCTGTAGCCGTTGCTGTGGATCCGCTCCAAATCCAGCTGCTGCAGCGTGGAGCGGCGGAAGCACGTGAAGCCCGCGGTGGGGTCGCGCACCGGCATGCCCGTGATCCAGCGCGTGTAGAGGCTGGCGCCGTAGCTGAGCAGCAGGCGCGAGAGCGGCCAGTTGACCACGTTGACGCCGGTCTTGTAGCGGCTGCCGATCACCAGGTCGTGGTCCTCGATTGCGCTTAGGAAGACCGGCAGCACGGCGGGATCGTGGGAGAAGTCGGCGTCCATCTCGCAGATGGCGTCGTAGCCGCGCTCGATGGCCCAGCGGAACCCCGTCACGTAGGCCGAGCCCAGCCCCAGTTTGCCCGGCCGGTGCAGCACATGGACGCGCGAGTCCCGGGCCGCCAGGCCGCTGGCCAGCCCGCCGGTGCCGTCGGGACTGCCGTCGTCCACCACCAGGACCTCCAACCGTGAGTCCTGGACCAGCACCTGGGCCACCAGGGCTTCCAGGTTCTCGGCCTCGTTGTAGGTGGGCACGATGACCAGGACACGCTCGGGTCTCATCGGGATTCCTCGTTGGTCCGGCCGGAGCCGGCGCTGCCTGTCGTTCCGCGGACCGTGGGGCTTCCGCCCTGGCTCCACCAGGTCTCCAGCGCTGTTCCGATGTCGGGAAAGCGCAGACCCAGCGCGGTCTCCGTCTCGTCCACCCGGAGGCCGCCGCGCAGGGGTCGCGGCGCGGCCTGGCCCAGCTCGGCGCTCATGATGGGCTTCACCAGCTGCGCGTCCGCCCTCAGCAAGGCGGCCAGCCGCAGGGCCATGGCGTGGCGCGACTCCTGCCCGTGGGCCGCCGCGTGATACAATCCTGTGGCCCGCAGGTCCAGCGCCCGGCGCAGGGCAAGGGCCAGGTCGCCGGCCCAGCAGCAATTCCCCAGCTGGTCGGTGACCACGCAGATCGGCCGGCCCGCCAGCAGTTCGCCCGCGGCCCACTCAAAGAAGTCGGCCTTGAGCCGCGTTCCGCGCCCGAACAGCACGATAGTGCGCACGATGGCGGCCGGCTGGCCCGAGCCGCGCACCAGATTCTCCGCCGCCAGCTTGCTGCGGGCGTAGACGCCCCGGGCGTGGGGCGCGTCCGCCGGGCCGTAGGGTCCGCGCGTGCCGTCGAACACGTAATCCGTCGAGACCTGGCCCAGCCAAGCGCCGTGCACGCGGCAGACGGCCAGCAGGCCACGCACCAGGTCCACATTGGCCCGCCAGCAGGCCTCGCGCTCGCGCTCCGCCAGGTCCACCTGGGTGTAGGCAGCGGCGTTGAGCACGGCCGTGGGACGGAACTCAGCGGCCAACTTCAGCCAGTCCGCCGCGCCACGTCCGGCCAGCCGGCAGTAGCGCAGGCTCGGCGCCGCGGGCGGGCCCGCTTCCTCCACGCCCACACCCAGCACGTCGCAGTCCGGCAGCAGGAGTGGCAGCACGTGCTGGCCCAACCGGCCGTTGCAGCCCACCAGCAAGACGCGTGGTTTCACGCGTGGCCGTGCGCGCGGCCGGCCGGCGACGGGTGCGGCGGGCGGGATCACGACAGCCGGGCGCCGGCGGCCA
>DYSB01000067.1 GCA_020726405.1 Acetofilamentum sp.
CGCTGCGGCCAGCGGAAGGCCACCGGGAGGTGGCCTTCCGCTGGCCGGTGAGAAAGAGCGCTTCTTTGGCGCCACCTTTCTTCCCGCCGGAAGAAAGGTGGCATCAGGCGCGTCAGCGCCGACGGGAGAAGCGCCCGCAGCAGGAGCAATGGCAGCGCCAACAGAAGCAAGCACCAACCGCAGGACCAGTGTCGGCGAAAACAGGAGCTGACGCCTGCAGCAGGCGCACCGTCAGTGCAAGTGGAGCCTGCGCCAGCAAAAAGCCCTCAGCCGCGAGGATGATACGCCCGGTACTGCGTGCGCAAAAACTCGCGATCCACGTGCGTGTAGATTTGAGTGGTGGCGATGTCCGTGTGACCCAACATCTCCTGCACCGCTCGCAGGCTGGCCCCGCCCTCTAGCAGATGAGTGGCGAAACTGTGTCGCAGACTGTGCGGATGGAACTCGCCCGTCAGCCCGGCCTGCGCCAGCCGTTTCTGGAGGATTTTCCAGAAGCCCATCCGCGTCAGCGGTCCGCCCAGGTGGTTGAGGAAGAGTCGCCAGGCCGCGCCCCGGCTGCGTTCCGCGCTGCGCGAGCGCGCCACCAGCCCGGGACGGGCCAGCTCCTGATAGTCTCGCAGGGCGTCCCAGGCCGGCGAACCCAGGGGGACCACGCGCTCCTTGGCGCCCTTGCCCAGGATCCGCAGCAGGCCCTCCTCGGGCAGCAGGTTCTGAAAGCCCAAGGTGCAGAGTTCGCTGACCCGCAGCCCCGCGCCGTAGGCCGTCTCCAGCAGGGCCTGGTCGCGCAGCCAGAGCCAGCGTTTGAGGTCCGGGCCTGGTGCCGGCACCTCCAGCAGACGGATCATCTCGGCGGCGCTGAGAGTCCGGGGCAGCGTGCGGATCAAGCGCGGCGTCTCCAGCAATCGTGCCGGATCACTGCCGCGCAAGTTTTCCGCCGCCAGCCAGGCGTGGAAGCCGCGCAGCACGCTCACCGCCCGGGACTGGCTGCGCACGGAGAGGCCCAGCTCGCTGACCCAGACCAGGTAGCGTTCCAGCCCGCGGATGTCCACCTCCAGCGGTCCCAGGCCCTGCAGCTCCAGCGCCTCGAAGTAGCGCAGCAGATCGTGTTCGTAGGCGGAGAGGGTGTTCCCGGCCAGTCCGCGCTCGAAGCGGCAGTGGTCCAGGTAGCGGCGCAGCAGGCGCGAGGTCTCAGACATGGAGGAAGTCCGCACCGGCCGGCGGTGTGGGCCGCGCCGCGCCGGGCAGCGCTTCGGCGGGCCGCAGGTCCTCCAGCACCAGTTGCAGCTCCGTGCGGCCATTCCAGTGGTTCAGGCCCAGTTCGAAGACCACGTCCACCTCCTGGCCGTAGCGGATCCGCTCCGCCTGGAGGCCGTGCTTCCACCAGACCGCCTCCGCCCGCTGCCCTTCCGCCTGCAGCCAGAGCTTGAGGTGCTTGCCTTGCGACATCTGAAAGACCCGCTCCACCTTGGCGCCGAACAGGCCCAGCCGGGGCCGCGGATTGCCCGTGCCGCAGGGCTCCAGCACCTCCAGTTCGGCGGGCAGGGAGAGAGTCAGCTCGGAGATGGCCACGGCGCTGTCCACGCACAGCTCGGGCACGGGCAGGTTCGGGGCGCGCTCCTCCAGATCCTCGCCCAGCCGGGCCATGAACTCGTGCAGGTGTTCCTCGCGCAGGGTCAGGCCCGCCGCCTCCGCATGGCCGCCGAAGTCCACCAAGAGGTCTCGCTGGCGCGCGATGGCTAGGGTGATGTTCAGCCCGGGCACGCTGCGCGCCGAGCCCTTCACCAGCCCGTTGCCCAGCACGCGGCTGAGCACCAGCACGGGCCGCTCCCAGCTCTGGCACAGGCGCCCGGCGATCAGTCCGATCACGCCCAGGTGCCAGTCCGCCCCCACGAAGATCAGGATGGCCGGCAGCTCGCCCGCGTCCTTCAAGGCGTGCTCGGCCTGGGCCACGGCCTCGTCCTGCACGCGGCGGCGCTCCTGGTTCAGGGCGTCCAGCTGCGTGGCCAGGGCCTCGGCCTCGCGCCGGTCGCTGCCGTCCAGCAGGCGGAAGGCCAGCTCCGCCCCGGCCAGCCGTCCCGCGCAGTTGATGCGCGGTCCCAGCTGCCAAGCCAGGGTGCGGGCGTCCACGCCGCCCTGGGGCGGGCGCACACCGGGCAGCGCCAGCAGGGCCTCCAGACCCGGCCGACCACCACTGCGGATCACCTCCAGCCCGCGCGTGACCAGCGAGCGGTTCTCGCCGGTCAGCTGGGCCATGTCCGCCACAGTGCCCAGGGCCACCAGGTCCAGACCGCGCTCCAGCCCGCGCCAGCCCAGCGCTTCCAGCAGCTTCCAGGCCACGCCCACTGCGGCCAGGGCTTTGAAGGGATAACCGCAGCCCGGCTGGTGGGGGTTGAGCAGGGCCACAACGGGTGGAAGCGGGCCGGTCAGGCTGTGGTGGTCCACCACGATCACGTCCAGACCCTCGCGGGCGGCCAACTCCAGCGGCTCCAGCGCCGAGGTGCCATTGTCCGCCGTCAGCAGCAGGTCCGTGGGGCCGTCGAGGATTTCGCGCATCTGGGCGATCTGCAGGCCGTAGCCCTCCTCCACCCGGTGGGGCAGACGCACGGCCACCGTGGCACCCAGGTCCGCCAATCCCTGGCGCAGCAGGGCCGCAGAGGTGACGCCGTCGGCGTCGTAATCGCCGAAGACCAGGATCCGTTCGCGCTCGCGGATCGCCCGCTGGATGCGCTCCACGGCCCGCTCCATGTCCAGCATCAGGAAGGGATCGTGCTGGCGCTCCGTCTGCGGATCCAGCCCGCGCCGGCGCAGGATGCGCGCGGCCACGCCGCCGGGCTCCCAGGGCCCGCTCTGCACCTGCCAGCGCGGCCTCACGCCCGGGCCTCGGCGTCCAGCCGCGCGAACAGCCAGTAGAGGCCCACGAGGGTCTTGCTGTCCTGGATCGCGCCTGTCTCCAGCAGGCGGCGCACTTCGATCAGGGGCAGGCGGTGGACGTCCAGGCATTCGCCCTCGTCCAGGCCCGCCCGGCCGGGGCTCAGCTCATCGCAATAGAAGATGTGGATCACCTCGTCCGAGTAGCCGATGCAGGGCAGCAGCGGCAGCACGTAGTGCAGGGCGCCCGCCCGCCAGCCCGTCTCCTCCTCCAGCTCGCGGCGGCCACAGGCCTCGGGGTCCTCGCCCGAATCCAGTTTGCCCGCGGGCAGCTCCCAGACGGCCTTGCCGACCGGATAGCGGAACTGGCGCTCCAGGATCAACTCATCGCTGGCGCGCAGGTGGGCGATGACCGCCACCGCGCCGGGATGGCGGATCCACTCGCGCACCGCCTCGCGTCCGTCGGGCAGGCGCACGGTGTCCGAAAAGACCTTGAGCAGCCGGCCGTCCAGCAACTGCCGGCTCGCCACGCGCTCTTCGCGCAGGTTCTCGGGTTGTCTCACGGCCGGCCCTGTTCCAGCAGGCCTCGGTCCCGCAGCCAGGCGCGCAGGGCGGCGGCATCCAATGGATAGGCCTTGTGGAAGGCGCCTTGCCACTTCAGATAGGGAATGCCGCGCTTGCCCGTGGCCGCCACCAACTCTTCTGCCGCGGCGGGCCGGGCGTCGATGTCGATCTCTTCGTAGCCCACACCCTCGGCGTCCAGGAAGCGTTTGAGCGCCCGGCAGTCCCCGCACCAGGCCGTGCTGTACATTTGCAGACCCGTCATGACTCCTCCCTTGCTGCAGGCAAAGTAAGGAAGCCCCCGGGCTCCCCGGGAGCCGGACGGACACGGGAATGGGCAGTTGGCACCTGGCGTCCAAGCCCCATGACGAAGCGCTGGCCGCGGGTTGCCACCGCTGGCCAGGGCAGACAGTCAGCCCTTCAAGCAGGACGGGACGATGCGGGTCGAATGGGACGCCAGCCGGGAAGAGCAGGAACTGGACTGGGTCCAGGCTGCGCTGGACGGCGACAGCGAGTCCTTTCGCCTGTTGGTGGAAGCCTACGAGAGCCGGGTTGCGGCGGTGGTGACGGGCATGCTGGGCGAGGGTCCCGACGCCGACGACGTGGGGCAGGAAGTCTTCATCCGCCTGCACCACTCGCTGGCCCAGTTCCGGGGCGAGTCCCGGCTGGGCACTTGGTTGACGCGCATCGCCATCAACCTCTGCCTGGACCGGCTGCGGGCGCGGCAACGCTGGCACAAGCGCTTCCTGGGTCTGGAAGAAGACGAGATGCGGCCCCGGGAGCCCCGGATGGACGGCGAGACCCTGCTGGACGAGCGCGAACGCGGGCGGATCGTGCGGCGCGCCGTGAGGCGTCTGCGGCCCTCCTGGCGGGCCGTGGTGGTGCTGCGCCATCTGCGCGGCTACAGCACCGAGGAGACCGCGCAGACCCTGGGCATTCCGTTCGGGACCGTGCTGTCCCGGCTGTCCCGCGCCCTCAAGGCCCTGCGGGAGGATCTGGGTCCCCTGCTCGAAATGGGACCGACAGCGAGCAAGGAGAACGTCGCATGAAGAACACCCCGGCTCAGGACCGGCTGGATGAGCTGCTGCGCGCCGGCGCCGACGGCTCCTTCGCACCGGGCTTTTCCCAGCGCGTGCTGTCCCGGCTGGAGCTCCGGCCCGCGCGGCCCGAGGCGGATCTCGTCGCCCTCTGGACCTGCCGGCTCTTCCCGCGCGTGGCCGTTGCCGCCGGCCTGCTGCTGGTGGCCATGGCCGCCTGGAACGTGGGCAGCACGGCCAGCGCGGGCGACTGGGTGGACCGCCTGCTGAGCCTGCCCGCCGCCACCCTGGACAACAGCCTGGCCCTGTCGCAATTGGAGGATTGGTCATGAACCCGCGTTTGCGCAGCTGGGCCGCCCTGGCCGTCACCCTCCTGCTGGGCCTGGGACTGGGCCTGCTGATCGGCAGCCGGCTGGCCGCCCAGCGCTTTTCCCGCCTGAACGCCCTGTCGCACCCGCCCATGCTGGTGGACATGCTGCACGAGACCCTGGATCTGGACGACGCCCAGCGGGCGGTGCTGGACAGCCTGCTGGACGCCCAGGCCACCCAGGTGAGCCAGCGCATCCAAACCCATCGCCAGGTGATTCGCGAGCAGGTGGACAGCCTGCTGCAGTCGCTGAAACCCCACTTGCGCGCCGACCAGTGGAAGCGCTTGCAGGAGAATCTGGGCCGGCCTCCCCGCGGCGGGCTCGGCATGCGGCCGGACTTCTGTCCGGGAGGGCCTGGCATGCGCCGGGACGGTCGGTGACCCCATGGGCGGGGCGCAGGCTGGCGGCAGCGCGGCGGTCTTGACAGCCTGGACGTGCCACCACCGCCGCCACCCGACATCGACTGGCCATCGACTGAGCCAGGAGATCCCCATGAACTTGCGTGAACCGGGTGGCGCCGGCCGGCGTCTGGCCCTCGTCATGACCGCTGCGGCCCTCGCCCTCTCGACCACGGCCTGTCGCGTCCAGCTGTCGGCTCCACATGCCGCGACGGCCCCCCGGGCAGATGGCGGGCTGGAGGACTGGGACTCCGTCCCGCGGCGGCTGGTGGCGGTCATCCGGGCGGCATGGGCGGAGGACCGGGCGGCGCTGAAGGCGGAGGTCCTGGCAGCGGCATGGGCGGCGGTCCGGGTGGTGGTCCAGGCCAGCGGCCAGCGGAATCCGCCAGCAACCGGCTCCAGCTAAGCGGACTTCCGGTGAAGTTGACCATTGATTTGACGCAGTAGAGGAATGAGCCGACAGGCGCTTTCGTCCGACCGGCATCTGACATCAAGGAGGACCTCATGAACACGACCACTGTCCGTCGACTTGGCTTGGCCCTGCTGCTGGCCGCCCTGGGAGTGGCCGCGGCCCAGGCCGTGACTTCGCCCCGCGACTTGAGCGCCGAGCAGCGCCAGGATCTGGCGGCCCTGCGCGACAAACTGAAAGCCCAGGGCGCGGACCGCGCGACCTGCCGGCTGGAACACGACAAACTGCTCCAGTCCTGGGGCCTGGAGCCCGGCGCGGGCCGGGGCTTGGGACCCTGTGGGCCGGAAGGTCCCGGCGGACCTGGTGGGCCTGGCGCGCTCAAAGGGAAACTGACCAAGGCCCAGCGCACGGAACTGCACGCTCTGATGGAGCGCCTGGACGAGCAGGACGCCGACCCCGAGCTGCGGCGCACGGAACACGACAAGCTGCTGAGGTCCTGGGGCCTGGAGCCCGGCGCGGGCCGGGGTCGCGGGCGGTGCCAGGGCTGCGGCCCGCGGGGTCGCGGTTTCCGCGGACAGCGCGCCTGTGACCCGGCGCTGCAATCCGCGCCGCAGTCCTCTTCCAACAGCAGCAATGCCGTTTCCCCGACGGGCGTCCGGCTGCTGCAGGGCAACCAGCCCAATCCCTTCAACCCGGAGACCGCCATCCGCTTCACCCTGCCCGAGGCCGGCGAGATCCGGCTGGCGGTCTATGATCTGAGCGGTTCCCTGGTGCGGGAACTGCAGACTGGACGCCTGGAGGCGGGCGTCCACAGCGTCAGCTGGAACGGGGAGTCCGGCGCGGGCCGGCCCGCCGCCAGCGGTACCTACCTCTACCGACTGGAGTGGCAGGGCCACACGGAGACCGGGCGCATGACGCTGCTGCGCTGACCTTCCTGTTTGCACTCCGCGCGGGACGGCCAGCTCCAGGGGGAGCGGCCGTCCTTCGCTTGTCCGACAGGTCCGCCGGGGCAATGCAATATTGGCGCCCCCAACGCGAGGCCACCATGCTGGATTCACTGATCTCCCTACCGCTGTTCTGGAAGACCGTCGCCGTGTCCGTGGCCACGGGCGGCATCATGGGCCTGGAGCGCCAGCTGCGCGGCAAGCCGGCGGGCATTCGCACCAGCGTGCTCATTTGCTTGGGCACGACCATCTTCGTTTTCCTCTCGCACCAGTTGGGCGGTCCCGGCACGGACCCCACCCGCGTGCTGGGCCAGGTTGTGACGGGAATCGGCTTCCTGGGCGGCGGCGTGATGCTGATCCGCGAGGGCATCGTCTACGGCGTCACCACGGCGGCCGTGATCTGGATGCTGGCCGCCGTGGGCTCGATGATCGGGCTGGGCTACTTCGGCGCGGCCTTCGCCATGGCCATTGTCCAAGTGTCCGTGCTGATCGGTGTGGAGATATTTGAAACGCACTTTCCCTGGTTCCGGCGCGGCGTGCACTCCGTCTACCACCGCGTCACAGTCCAGGAGCACGATGAGGCCGACGAAGTGCGTGAGCGCCTGCGACAGGAGGCCATCCAGCGCCGCACCAAAGACGACGCATCCGGCCGCCGCCGCGCGGATTGACAGGCACATGACTCTTGATGGTCAGGCGCCTCACCGCCCAGTCCTTGCGCTGTCACTGCGCAGCGAAGGGCCGACCGTCCAATTCGTAGAGCGTGCGCACCTCGTCATGTGACAGCGCACGCGCATAGATTCTCACATCGTCGACGCGGCCGCGCAGGTACATGTGCGGTTCCGCCCAGAACAGGCGAAAGACACGACCGATGCTGAAAGGAACGGTCACGGGTGATCCGTCCAATTGGTTTATCAGGCAGCCGCTGAGCTCCGGCATCAGGGTGCCGTCCACATAGAGTCGGGTGTGGTGGTCCGTCTCGCTCAAGGTTCCCACCACGTGATGCCAGTTCAGATCGCTCACGGCTTCCGGATCCGTCTGCTCGCAATCCTGGCCCCCGTAGTCCCTCATGCCCCACTGGAAGCGCTCTCCAGGCTGGACGATGAGCCGGTAAAGCGACGCGTCGCTGTTAGCGTTGCAATTGGAATTGGCCCCGCAGCGGTACCAACTGACGATGGCACCTTCCAACGGGATGTCAATGGCAGCCACCCAGGCACTGACGGTCCAGCCAGTCAGATTGGGGCACAGCGCCGTGCTTTCGTAGCGCTCGAGGAAGGAATTCACGCCATTCAACTCCGCCGCCTGACCGAAGCGTCCACCCACCCAGAACACGTTGGCAGGTCCACGCGGGCCAACTTGCGACACCCGCCCGCACCGGCCTTCAATCCCGCTTCCACCGCCTGCAGGGCCTGGGCCTGATCCGGATACTCCGCCAGTTCCACCACGTCGTCGAAGTAGGGCATGCCCAGCATGTAGTGGTAGGTGCGCAGCTGCTTGTCACTGATTCCATCCTTGCAGCCGAAGGCCGCGCCGCCGCCGAGGGCCTTGGTCAGTGCCTGATGCACGCGGGTCAGGGGGCGTGACAGGCGGCAGCTGGCCGCCAGCCAGTCCGGGTTGAAGGCCGCCACCTGGATCTTGCCGCCGCTTTCCACCAGCGAGACACGAGTGAGCGCGGCAAAGCCGCCCAGTGACGTGGCCGCCGCTGCCGCCAGTTGGTCGGGATGGGTGGCCAGCAGCACTCGGGCGCCCTTCAGCGGCGCCCCATCGCCCACGATTCGCAGACCCTGGGTCTCCAGAGCCTTGCGCACCTGAACCACGGCACCCTCCAGCGGCGCTGCCAGGTCCGCGCCGGCCAGAAAGGGACGCAAGGGCTCCGCTGCCTGAAGCGCGGCCACCCAACCCACCACCACAAACACCAGCCACCAGGAGCGCATGGGAACCTCCACGGACGTAACGGTCGGCAGTTGCCTTAGCTGATCTCTACGAGAAACCCCGACTCGCGCCGGGGCTTCTCGGTAGCTGTCAATCGCGGACTCAGGCCTGGCCGGCCAGGCGCTTGTAGAGTTCCCAGCGCTCGGCCACTTCGCCCTTGCCCTGCTCCAGCAGCTCCTTGGCGCGCGCCGGCTGGGCCTTGGCCAGCATGCGGTAGCGCGTCTCGCTGTAGGTGTACTCCTCCAGCGGGATGCTCGGATCCTTGCTGTCCAAGAGGAGCGGATTCTCGCCCGCCTCGGCCCGGCGCGGATCGTAGCGGTAGAGCAGCCAGTGACCGGACTTCACCGCCAGATCCTGCTGTTCCATCCCGCGCTCCATGGCGATGCCGTGGGCGATGCAGTGGCTGTAGGCGATCACCAGCGAGGGGCCGGGATAGGATTCGGCGTCCAGCAGGGCCCGCAGGGTGTGCTGGTCCTTGGAGCCCATCGCCACCTGCGCCACGTAGACGTTGCCGTAGCTCATGGCCATCAGGCCCAGATCCTTCTTGCGCACAGCCTTGCCGCCCGCAGCGAACTTGGCCACCGCGCCCGTGGGCGTGGACTTGCTGCTCTGGCCGCCGGTATTGGAATAGACTTCTGTGTCCAGCACCAGCAAGTTGACGTTGGCGCCCGAGGCCAGCACATGGTCCAGGCCGCCGTAGCCGATGTCGTAGGCCCAGCCGTCGCCGCCCATGATCCAGATGCTGCGCTTCACCAGGTTGCCGGCCAGACTCTCCAGATGCAGGCTCTCCCAGTCTTTGCGGCCGGCGAGCTTGACCCGCAGGGCCTCCACGCGGCCGCGCTGGGCCGCGATGCCCGCCTCGTCGTCTTGCACGGCCTCCAGCAGGGAGCTCACCAACTCGGCGCCCAGCACGTCGCGCAGCCGCACCAGCAGCTCGCGGGCGAACTCGGCCTGCTTGTCCACCGTCAGACGGAAACCGAACCCGAACTCGGCATTGTCCTCGAACAAGCTGTTGCTCCAGGCCGGACCGCGCCCCGCGGCGTCACGGCTCCAGGGCGTGGTCGGCAGGTTGCCGCCGTAGATCGACGAGCAGCCCGTGGCGTTGGCCACCAGCATGCGGTCGCCGAAGAGCTGGCTGACCAGCTTGACGTAGGGTGTCTCACCGCAGCCCGAGCAGGCGCCGCTGAACTCGAAGAGCGGCTGCAGCAGCTGGCTGCCCTTGATGCTGTCCACCTTGACCTGGCTGCGGTCCACCTCGGGCAGCTGGAAGAAGAACTCCCAATTGGCCGCCTCCTGCTTGCGCACGGGGGGCTGGGAGATCATGTTCAGGGCCTTGCGGCTGGTGTCGGACTTGTTCTTGGCCGGGCAGTAGACCACGCACAGTTCGCAGCCCGTGCAGTCCTCGGGGGCCACCTGGATGGTGTAGGCCGTGCCCTCGGGCCAGTCCTTGCCCTTGACGGGCGTGTGCTTGAAGGACTCCGGCGCGCCCTGCAGCAGGGCCGGGTCGTAGACCTTGATGCGGATGGCGGCGTGCGGGCAAGCCAGCGCGCACTTGCCGCATTGGATGCAGCAGCTGGGATCCCACTCGGGGATTTCCAGCGCGATGTTGCGCTTCTCATAGCGGGCGCTGGAGAGCGGCCAGGTGCCGTCCACGGGCATCTCGCTCACCTTGACCTCGTCGCCCATCCCGGCGACGATCTTGGCGATGGTCTCCTGCACGAAGGCCGGGGCGTCCGGCGTCACGGGCGGGCTCATGGCGATCAGGCTGCTGACCTCCGCCGGCACCTTGACCTCGTGGAGGCCGGCCAGCGAGCCGTCGATGGCCTCGTAGTTCTTCTGAACCACGGCGTCGCCCTTGGGGCCGTAGGTCTTCTTCACCGTCTCCTTGATGCGCATGATGGCCTCTTCGCGCGGCAGCACGCCGCTGATGGCGAAGAAGCAGGTCTGCATCACGGTGTTGATGCGCTGGCCCATGCCCGTGGCCGCGGCCACCTTGTAGGCATCGGTGACGAAGAAGCGGATGTTCTTCTCCACCATATGGTTCTGGATGTGGCGCGGCAGGTGCTCCCAGACGTCCTCGGGGCTGAAGCTGGTGTTGAGCAGGAAAGTGGAGCCCGGCAGGGCCGTCTTCAACACATCGTACTTCTCGAGGAAGAAGAACTGGTGGCAGCCGATGAAGTTGGCCCGGTCCACCAGATAGCTGCCGCGAATGGGCGTCCGCCCGAAGCGCAGATGGCTGATGGTCATCGAGCCCGACTTCTTGGAGTCGTAGACGAAGTAGCCCTGGGCGTAGTTGTCCGTCTCCTCGCCGATGATCTTGATGGTGTTTTTGTTGGCACCCACGGTGCCGTCCGCGCCCAGGCCGTAGAACATGGCGCGGAAAACGCCCTCGTCCTCGGCGCTCCAGTCCTTGTCCCAGTCCAGGCTGGTGTGACACACGTCGTCGATGATGCCCACCGTGAAGTGGTTCTTCGGCTTGGGCAGGGCCAGATTGTCGAAGACCGCCTTGACCATGGCCGGTGTGAATTCCTTCGAGGAGAGGCCGTAGCGGCCGCTGATCACCCGGGGCAGCCCGCTGAAGGCCGCGTAGCCCTCGGAGATCCCTTCCTGCACGGCCGTCAGCACGTCCTGGTAGAGCGGCTCGCCCGCGCAGCCCGGCTCCTTGGTGCGGTCCAGCACGGCCAAGCGCTTGACCGTGACCGGCAGGGCCTTGAGGAACAGCTCGGCGCCGAAGGGCCGGTACATGCGCACGTAGAGCAGGCCGGTCTTGCGGCCTTCGCGGTTGAGCCGGTCCACGGCCTCCTTGACGGCGCCTTCGCCCGAACCCATGATCACCAGCACGTCCTCGGCCTGCGGGTCGCCGTAGAACTCGTAGGGCAGATAGCTGCGACCGGTGAGCTTGGCGAAGCGGGTGAAGATCTCGGCCAGGTGGCCCGGGAACTCGTTGTAGAAGGGATTGACCGTCTCGCGGCCCTGGAAGTAGACGTCGGGGTTCTGGGCCGTGCCGCGCAGGACGGGGTTATCCGGGTTCAGCCCGCGGGCGCGATGGGCCAGGATCCACTCGTCGTCGAGCAGGGAGCGCATCACCTCGTCTTCGATGAGCTCGATCTTGGCCACCTCATGGCTGGTGCGGAAGCCGTCGAAGAAGTGCAGCACGGGAATCCGGCTCTTCAGGGTGACGGCCTGGGAGCACAGCGCCATGTCCATTACTTCCTGCACGCTGCCGGCGGCCAACATGGCCCAGCCGGTCTGGCGCACGGCCATGACGTCGCTGTGGTCGCCGAAAATCGAGAGCGCCTGGGCCGCGATGCTGCGCGCGCTGACGTGGAAGACCGTGCTGGTCAGCTCCCCGGCGATCTTGTACATGTTGGGGATCATCAGCAGCAGGCCCTGGGAGGCCGTGAACGTGGTGGTCAGGGCACCGGTCTGCAGCGCGCCGTGGCAGGCGCCGGAGGCGCCGCCCTCACTCTGGAGCTCCACCACCCGGGGCACCGTGCCCCAGATGTTCGGTCGCTGCTCGCTGGACCACTGGTCGGCCCACTCGCCCATGTTGGAAGAGGGCGTGATGGGATAGATGGCGCAGATCTCGTTGGTCCGGTGTGCCACATAGGCGGCGGCTTCATTGCCGTCGATGGTGACCATGCGCTTGGACATGGCGTCTCCTCATTTCTTTCCATCTCCTGGCCCGGCAACGGCTTCGCCAAGCTCTTCAGGAGAGGTATCCATAGAAAGTGAACCAATGTAAGAAGTGGGGAAGGAAACGTCAGAGGTTTAACAGCCGATTTGGCCGCATCCGGCGGGATTTTCTTGGAAGCTGTTGTCAGTCATGTTGATTTGACCATCGAGCGTGCCGAGTTTCAGGCGGTTCCGGAAGTGTCGCCACCGGGGTTCTCGGCCACCCGGGAATGGGCGAACTCAACTGGCGACGACTCTGGCTTTCCGAACACCCGCCGGCTGGAGGCCAGGAGCGGGCAACCGATTCAGTAGGCCTTCCACGCTCAAATCCTCGTCCAATTCCGGCCAGTGGATGCCAAAGCCCGCCCCCGCCACCTCCCAACGGCCACGCTGTTCCGCCGTCCCGGCCAACAAACGGGGATACCAGGCCAGCGGCACGCTCAGCCACTCCCCGTTTCGCAGCCGCACGCGCAACGTGGCGGAATCAGTCTCCACCTCGGCCACACGCTGCCCTTCATCTGCGGTGAAAGAAGTCATGCCAAGCCTCCAGCAACTCATTTTGGTGGTGGATGATCAGGGACTCCTATCGCTGAAGCTCCACCGGACCGACGCCCAAGGTCCGGCTGAGAACCACGGGAGTCATGTCGTCTTCCTCCTGGTTGGAAGACGACGATTCCAAACGCTGTCCACAAGCGTGCGACACCCATCCCGTTCCGTAGTTGGGAGGCATGTCCCGGGCCGTTGACATCCATGACCCAAGGCCAGTGGTGAACACCCGACTCACCACTCACCACTCAACACAGAGTCACAGAGACACAGGGGCACGAGTTGATTTGATGGGTGGGCTGGGATGGGAACGGTGCGGGTTCCGGATCCTGCCAGTCAATTCTCTGACTCTGTGTCCCTGTGTCCCTGTGTCCCTGTGGTAGGATTCTCTGACGAGGTTCAGCCGGCCAGGGAGCCCACCACCTGCTCCACTTCGCGCAGGATGGCGCCCTCGGCCACCAGCGCGGCCATCGTGTTGTGGTCCTTATAGAGCGGGCGGTCGATCTCCAGGTGCTCCACCTGGCGGCGGATCACCTCGCGGGCCTTGGCCACGCCGGCGCCGGGCTGATGCTCGCGGAAGTCCAGCGCCTGGGCCGCGGCCATGAACTCGATGCCGATGACGGCGCGCCCGTTCTCGAGGATCTGCAGGTTCTTCAGCGCCGTGTTCATGCCCATGCTGACGAAATCCTCCTGGTCCGCCGCGGCGGGGATGGACTGCACGCAGGCCGGCGCGCTGAGGATGCGCTGCTCGACGATCAGCATGTCCGCCGTGTACTGACTCAGCATCATGCCGCTGAACATGCCCGCGCCCTGGGTGAGGAAAGACGGCAGACCCACGCTGAGCGCCGGGTTGAGCAAACGGTTCAGGCGCCGCTCGCTCAGCACACTGACCATGGTCATCGCCGCGCCGGCGCTATCCATGGGCAGGGCCACGGGCGAGCCCTGGAAGTTGGCGCCGGTCAAGGTCAGGTTCTCGTCGGGCAGGAAGATCGGGTTGTCGCCCACGCCGCTGAGTTCGATCTCCACCTGTTGGCGCGCCCAGCGCAGGGCGTCGTGGGCCGCGCCCACCACCTGCGGCGTGGAGCGCATGGAATAGGCGTCCTGGACCTTGGTCTTGACCTTGCCGGTCAGCAGATCGCTGCCCTGCAGGCAGGCGCGGATGGCCCGCGCGCTGCGCACGGCGCCGGCGAAACCGCGCAGCTCGTGCAGGCGCGAATCGTAGGGTTTGAGGTTTGCCAGCAGGGCCTCCAGGCTCATGGCGGCGGCGATCTCGGCCATGCGCAGCAGGCGGTCGAAGTCCACCAGGGTCAGGGCGCTCATGGCGGTGAGCAGGTTGCTGCCGTTGATGGCCGCCAGGCCGTCGCGCGCCTGCAAACCGGGCACGGGTATGCCGGCCTTCTCCAGCGCCTTGTCGCCGGGCAGGCGCTCGCCCTGGTAGAAGGCTTCGCCCTCGCCCATCAGCAAGAGTGCGATCTGGCTCATGGGGGCCAAGTCGCCGCAGGCGCCCACGCTGCCCTTGTTGCAAACCACCGGCGTGACGCCGCGGTTGAGCATCTGGAGCAGCGTGTCGGTGATTTCCGGCCGACAGCCGCTGTTGCCGTGGGCGTGGACGTTGATCCGTGCCAGCATGGCACCGCGCACCTGCTCCAGCGGCACGGGGGTGCCGATGCCCGCGCTGTGGTTGTAGATCAGGTAGCGCTGGAACTGCTGGACTTGCTCGTCCGTCAGCACCACCTCGGAGAATTCGCCGATCCCCGTGTTGACGCCGTACATGATCTCCTTGGCGATGATCTTCCTCTCCAGCATGGCGCGGCAGGCCTTGATGCGCTGCCAGGCCGCCGGGGCCAGCTCGATCTTCTCACCCAACCGGGCCACGCGCTCCACCATTTCGATGCTCAGCTGGCCACCGTCGATCATAAGTGACATGGATCTCTCCAGAAAATGTGGGGTGATGCCGACGCGGGACATCCGCGGACCGGGGTCCACCGCGCGGCGACGTGAAGGTAAGGTTGTCGAGGCTCTGACAAGTCGACGGCCGGTCCATGGATTCGGACCTGCCGCCCATCCATTTGCCTGAAGCTGTCCAATTTCCAACAGGTCCGGACAGGCGAGGAGGCCAATCACCCACTCAGCGATCAAAACCAGCTTGATATTCAATGTCTTACCCGATTACGTAGCAGACTCCGCTATACGTAAAATCTTGAGCGGTCGTTGCGCC
>DYSB01000068.1:0-11598 GCA_020726405.1 Acetofilamentum sp.
CTTGCCGAACCGTTTCTTCGACGAGCTGGGGATTCCCGGCACCCCTATGCCGATTCCGGCCCGTGCCAGCGGGTTCGGGGCGGGGTTGTTCAATCCCCGGCACTTCCCTCGAATAAAGTGGAACAGACACGAAGAATAGGACGCCGATGTGAAGAATTCTCCGCAGGCTGACCGTGGCACAGCCTTTGCTTGGGAGGGCGTGGTCATCACTACCAACCCAAGATCAGGAGCCCTCCCATGAAGAGAATCCTCTGGATCCTCATGTTGCTTGTGGCCAGCTTGGGCGCCCGCGCCCAGCAGTGCGACACCATCGCCTACCACGACGGCTATGCGGCGACCTTCACCGCCTCGTTCCCGCTGGTTTCCGGCACCAACAACATCACCAAGGTGGCCTACTACATCGATCCGGCCGCCGCCGGCGCGCTGACCTTCATGCGCCTGCAGTTCTACAACAACAACCTGGCCCCCGTCGTGGGCCACAACGGCACCCTGCGCGTCTGGATCCACGGCGACAACGCCGGCGAGCCCGGCAGCGTCGTGGCCGGACCGGTTGACTTCAACGCCACCACCTTCGCCGCCGTGTTCGGGACCTGGGACCAGGTCAACCTGAGCGGCCTGGGCTACACCTTAACGGGCGGCGTGCCCTTCCACGTGGTGTGGGAGTTCATCCCCTCCACCACGGGCCACAAACTGGCCGTCGTGGGCGTGACCGGCACGGGCGCGGCCTTCGGCAACCAGATGTTCAACCAGGGCGCCGTCCCGCCGGCCTGGGGTTGGTGGTTCACGGGTCGCGGCGACCTGATCCAGCAGGTGGGCCTCTGCTACACGGTGACGCCTCCCGGCAACCTGGAGCTGGCGGACCTGGACGTGGACATGGGCCGCGTGGAAGTGGGCCAGTCCCTGACGGAGACCTTCACGGCCACCAACACCGGCGGCATGAACACCACGGTGACGGGGATCAGCGTGACCAATCCGGCGCTCTACAGCGCGACCATCGCCGGCCTGCCCGTGGTGCTGGCCCCCGGCCAGAGCGTGGACTTCAGCCTGAGCTTCCAGCCCGGCGCCAACGTGATCTTCCGCGACACCACCTCGGTGGACATCAGCTGGACGAGCAACGCCGCGGCCCACAGCAGCCAGTTCTTCGCCATCGCGGGGAGCAGCGAAGGCACGCTGACCAACGACTGGTCGGGCGCCCCGGAGGAACTGGACTGGTTCATCAGCGCCGACGGCGACACGTCCTACGCCGGCGCCTATTGGCAGCTGTTCTCGGGCGGGCTGAACCGCAGCTTCCCGCTGGCCGGCCACCGCTACACGGCCGAGGGCGACACGGCTTCGTCTGAACTCTACGCCCTGCTTGAGAATCCCCTGGGCGACGACCTGACCCTGCGCTACGCCTACACCCAGAACTACCCGGATGACACCGTGCAGCATGCCTTGCTGGTCTACGGCGTGGAGGGCGGCAACCTGAACTACCTCTACGGCTTCGACGTTAGCGCCTACACCCAAGGCGCGCCCGTCTGGGCCCACCTGACCGCCCAGCTGGACAGCCTGCCCGACTCGGTGGCTGTCAGCTTCTACTACGGCGGCAGCTATGCCGACGACTGGTTCATCGACGACGTGGAGCTGATCCGCTCCTGCACGCCGATCCAGATCAGTATCCTGCAGCAGGGTGGCAACGTGGTCGTGGGCTGGGAGCCCTTCGCCGGCGAGACCGTGCGCATCCTGCGCTCGGCCGCTGCCTACGATTTCAGTGGCGCCAGCGTGGTGGCCAGCGAATCCTCCAGCGTGGGCGAGCTGACCCTGCCCGCCACGGGCAACCAGTGGTTCTACCGCGCCGTGCGCGACTGCGTCCCCGTGGTGGAGGCCCCGGCCAGCGCCCTGCGGCGCTTGGACCAGCATCCGGACGGCATCCGTTCGCGCCGGCTGGAGGAGTTGCTTCCCGCCCGGCAGGCGGCGGAGCGCGAACTGCGTATCCTGCCCGCGGAGCGCACCCAGCGCCAACTCCCGGTGCGGGGCCGCTAGTCCGCCCGAGTCCGCTTCCCGGCGGACCCCGATTCGCATTCTCGACACGCCCGCGGCTTGCCTGCGGGCGTGTCTGCTTTTTCAGGGCAGGCAGGTGCGGAAGGCAAGCTCAACAGGCGTGGGAGAACAGGCTCCATAGTGGTTTCCGAAGCTGGCGGACGCCTGTCGGATTTTGAACAGTCGCCGCCCAAGACTTGACACGTGAGCTTTCCGTTATAGGGGTTCTCGAAAGTTCTTGTGGATCGGTCACGGCACGGTCGCGGCGTCCAAAGCAGGGACCGAATGTCCCAACCCTCAAGGACTTTCAAGAATCCCTAGTAAGAGAATGGACGGTCAACTTCCATGGTGTCAGTAAATTTTCAACCGTGGATATCGGGCCTTTTGAGTGGCATAATTGTTGCTCGCTGGTGCTCGAGCGGAATCTGACATCCGCCCCAACTTGAACTTGAACGACCTGTCTCAGCTTTCTTCAACCCACACTTACGGAGGAATCGCATGAAGAAGCTTCTCTTGTTGGGCTTGTGTTTGAGCACCGTCGTGGTCGCCTTTGCGGCTGGCGGCGGGGTTTCGGCACAGGCTGGTGCTTCCATTTCCGCGACGGCGCCCCTCAAGGTGGCTCCGGGCCAGACGGAGGACGAAGCCCTCTATATGCAGCTCAAGCGGGCTGGCCAGCCCATTCCGGAGTGGCTGGGCTTGATCGTGAACGGCCCGGCCCAGAGCGCTGACGGATCCCGTCAGGGCGGGGACTTCGCCTCCAATGCCACGGTGGTTCCTTCCCTGCCGTACACCGATGCGGGTACGACGGTGGGCTACGGCTCTGAAATCGGCAATACGGGTCCCGACGTCTTCTACAGCCTGACGGTGGCCAGCACGACGGTTCTCACGGCCAGCCTGTGCACGACCTCTCCCGCCTGGGACACCTATCTGCGCCTCTACACCAACGTGGCCGGCGCGCCGGGTACCCAGTTGATCTCCAGCGACGACGCCTGCGGCGTGTTGTCCCAGATCACGGAGTACTCGATTGCTGCCGGCAGCTACTTCGTCATCGTCGAAGGCTACAGCTCCTACAGCGGGGCCTACACCTTGACGATGACCGCCGCGGCCACCAACCCCTGCGACGCGTATTCCGTGACCAACCTGGGCGACATCTCCGCCGCCAATTACAGCGGGACCTTCACCACGGTGGGTGCCCCCAATGTGAACGGCGTGGCGGGCCCGGACACGGGCTACGACTTCACCGTGTCTGAAGCGGGCGCCTACTTCTTCAGCACCTGCAATCCGACGACGACCTACGACTCGGACTTCTACCTGTACAACACCAGCCCCTGCCCGGGGCCCTCGGGCCCCTACATCTACTATGTGGACGGCTCCTGCACGGGCGGCGGCAGCTCCTGGAACGCCAACGCCATCTGGACGCTGACTCCGGGCAGCTACCACCTGATCATCACCGGCTACTCCGGCAGTTCGGGTTCCGGTCTCCTGACCGTTGAGCAGCAAGCTGCCTGCACGCCCGTGGACTGCACGGGTCTGCCCACGGAAGGCGAAGCCTACTACACGCGACATGACGTCACCAACGGTGGCTGCAACTCCACGCCCAACGTCACCAGCCCGCTGGCCTGCGGCGACGAGTGGTGCGGCACCTTCTTCACCTATGTCAACGACAGCACGGGCGCAGACAACCGGGACACGGACTGGTACACCTTTACCCTGACGGGCAACCAGCCGGTCACCTTCAACGTCTCCAGCTGCGTGGACGCGTACATCAGCATCTTCACCTATGACTGCGTGGACGCCTTCACGTCCTACGGCTCGGACACGGGTGTCGGCGACCTCACCATCACCACGGCCTGCCTGTCCGCCGGCACCTACTATGCCTTCGTCGGCACCACGGCTTTCACGGGCGTGCCCGCGGAAGAGAATTATCGCGCCTCCTTCACCTGCGGTGCAGTGTGCGACCTGCCCCCGGCCATCACCCACAGCTGCCTGGGCGACCAGGAAAGCGTGGGTCCCTGGACCGTCAGCGCCACCATCACGGATGACAACGGCGTGACCGGCGCCACCCTGTATTACGCCCTGAACTACGGGACCTACACCAGCGTGGCCATGACCGACATGGGTGGCGACGTGTATGAGGCGGCGATCCCCGCCCAGGTGTCCGGCACGGTGGTTGGCTACTACATCGAAGCCGTGGACGGCGTGAACACTGTCACCACCAGCACGTGCTACTTCGACGTGGTGGATTGGACCCTGGCTCCCCAGAATTTGGTGGCGACGGATGCCAACTTCGGCAACGTGACCCTGACCTGGGACTATCCCGCGGCCCCGCCGGCCTTCGAGGCGCTGGTGGCCTCCGGCCTGAGCAAGGAAGAAGCCCTGGCCGAGCTGGCCCGGGTGGATGCCGAGCGCGTGTTCAACGGCTACAACGTGTACCGCGACGACGTCCTGGTGGGCACGGTGGCCAGCTTCTACACGCTGACCTACATCGATGTCCCGCCGGCCTTCAACACGGCTTACAACTACCGCGTGACGGCCCTCTGGTCCAGTGGCGAATCCCCTTCCTCCAACGTGGACTCGGGCATGATGCTGCCCATGCCCACCCAGGGTGGCCCGGACGCCTTCGGCTATCGCTGGATGAACAGCGACGATCCCAGCGGCCAGGTGAGCTATTCCTTCACGGACATCAGCGCCACGGGCACGGCGGTCACCCTGTCGGACGACAACTCCGTCGGACCCTTCGCCCTGGGCATCCCCTTCAGCTTCTACGGCGTGGCCCAGACCGATCTCTACATCGGCAGCAACGGCGCCGTGAGCTTCGGTGCCGGCGTCTACAGCCTGAGCAACACGATCCTGCCGGACGGCCTCACGCCCAACAACCTGATCGCCGCCTTCTGGGACGATCTGGCCCCGCACTTCGTGGGCTCCACCGTGCATTACCTGTCCGATGTGGCCAACGGCCGCTTCATCGTGCAGTATCACGTGCCGGCCTACGGCAGCTTCGAGCCTTACACCTTCCTGGACTTCCAGGTGGTGCTCTCCGCCGATAACAGCATCCTCGTCAATTACCTGAACCTGGTGGAGACGGATGTTGCGGAAGCCACCAACGGCATCGAGAATGCCGACGGCACCATCGGCCTGCAGGTGAACTACAATGGCAGCGGCGGCCGGCTGGGTGACCTGCTGAGCGTGCGCTTCAGCCCGGTTCAGCCCTGCGATGTGGCCACGGGCCTGGTGATCACCATGTCCGCCGGCGACGTCAACCTGGATTGGGACGCCGTGGGCGGCGCCTCCGGGTACATGGTCTACGGCGCGACGGATGGCTACGGTCCCTTCACCCTGCTGGGCACCGTGGTGGATTCGGCCTACGTGGACAGCGGCGCCCAGGTCGCGGGCCGCACGTTCTATCAGATCGTGAGCGTCTGCGACTAGTCGCCCCGCCCCGATTCTTGTCCAATTCGCCAGCCCTCGTTCTTCGGAACGGGGGCTGGCCTTTTTCAGGCAAACTGAATCTCAGCGGTTTTTTGGCCGATCAACTACAAGTCCTTGACCCCATCCAGAGCTGAATCTGGGTTCGGCTGTCCAACTTCCGCCACTTGGGACACTGGCTGGGAGCGGGTCTGCCCTCCCTTTTGAAATAAAGCGCGAAGGAAGTCCGATGGCGGACGCAAGTTGTGTTGGCAAATAGCCTTAACCCCATGTGGAGCCAAGTTTGCAGGAGTTGCGGGGTCCGGTGTGCGCGTTGCGCGCCGCCGGCCCGAAGCCCCTTTCAATAGATGACCAGGAAGCGTCCTGGTCCAGTTGTCACCTGCGGAACCTCGACACCCCTTTTTCGGAGGATTTATGAAGAGATGGTTGACCTTGGTTGGCAGCGTGGTTCTTGCTGCGGCCCTCACAGCCGGCGCCGCCTCGGGCGGTCCGGACTCCGGCGGCTACATCTGGAAGGACAACGTCGAATCCGGCGGGCCCGCCGTGAGCTTCGTCGACATCACCGCGGAATCTGACATCCGCCCCAACTTGAACTTGAACGACCTGTCTCAGCTTTCTTCAACCCACACTTACGGAGGAATCGCATGAAGAAGCTTCTCTTGTTGGGCTTGTGTTTGAGCACCGTCGTGGTCGCCTTTGCGGCTGGCGGCGGGGTTTCGGCACAGGCTGGTGCTTCCATTTCCGCGACGGCGCCCCTCAAGGTGGCTCCGGGCCAGACGGAGGACGAAGCCCTCTATATGCAGCTCAAGCGGGCTGGCCAGCCCATTCCGGAGTGGCTGGGCTTGATCGTGAACGGCCCGGCCCAGAGCGCTGACGGATCCCGTCAGGGCGGGGACTTCGCCTCCAATGCCACGGTGGTTCCTTCCCTGCCGTACACCGATGCGGGTACGACGGTGGGCTACGGCTCTGAAATCGGCAATACGGGTCCCGACGTCTTCTACAGCCTGACGGTGGCCAGCACGACGGTTCTCACGGCCAGCCTGTGCACGACCTCTCCCGCCTGGGACACCTATCTGCGCCTCTACACCAACGTGGCCGGCGCGCCGGGTACCCAGTTGATCTCCAGCGACGACGCCTGCGGCGTGTTGTCCCAGATCACGGAGTACTCGATTGCTGCCGGCAGCTACTTCGTCATCGTCGAAGGCTACAGCTCCTACAGCGGGGCCTACACCTTGACGATGACCGCCGCGGCCACCAACCCCTGCGACGCGTATTCCGTGACCAACCTGGGCGACATCTCCGCCGCCAATTACAGCGGGACCTTCACCACGGTGGGTGCCCCCAATGTGAACGGCGTGGCGGGCCCGGACACGGGCTACGACTTCACCGTGTCTGAAGCGGGCGCCTACTTCTTCAGCACCTGCAATCCGACGACGACCTACGACTCGGACTTCTACCTGTACAACACCAGCCCCTGCCCGGGGCCCTCGGGCCCCTACATCTACTATGTGGACGGCTCCTGCACGGGCGGCGGCAGCTCCTGGAACGCCAACGCCATCTGGACGCTGACTCCGGGCAGCTACCACCTGATCATCACCGGCTACTCCGGCAGTTCGGGTTCCGGTCTCCTGACCGTTGAGCAGCAAGCTGCCTGCACGCCCGTGGACTGCACGGGTCTGCCCACGGAAGGCGAAGCCTACTACACGCGACATGACGTCACCAACGGTGGCTGCAACTCCACGCCCAACGTCACCAGCCCGCTGGCCTGCGGCGACGAGTGGTGCGGCACCTTCTTCACCTATGTCAACGACAGCACGGGCGCAGACAACCGGGACACGGACTGGTACACCTTTACCCTGACGGGCAACCAGCCGGTCACCTTCAACGTCTCCAGCTGCGTGGACGCGTACATCAGCATCTTCACCTATGACTGCGTGGACGCCTTCACGTCCTACGGCTCGGACACGGGTGTCGGCGACCTCACCATCACCACGGCCTGCCTGTCCGCCGGCACCTACTATGCCTTCGTCGGCACCACGGCTTTCACGGGCGTGCCCGCGGAAGAGAATTATCGCGCCTCCTTCACCTGCGGTGCAGTGTGCGACCTGCCCCCGGCCATCACCCACAGCTGCCTGGGCGACCAGGAAAGCGTGGGTCCCTGGACCGTCAGCGCCACCATCACGGATGACAACGGCGTGACCGGCGCCACCCTGTATTACGCCCTGAACTACGGGACCTACACCAGCGTGGCCATGACCGACATGGGTGGCGACGTGTATGAGGCGGCGATCCCCGCCCAGGTGTCCGGCACGGTGGTTGGCTACTACATCGAAGCCGTGGACGGCGTGAACACTGTCACCACCAGCACGTGCTACTTCGACGTGGTGGATTGGACCCTGGCTCCCCAGAATTTGGTGGCGACGGATGCCAACTTCGGCAACGTGACCCTGACCTGGGACTATCCCGCGGCCCCGCCGGCCTTCGAGGCGCTGGTGGCCTCCGGCCTGAGCAAGGAAGAAGCCCTGGCCGAGCTGGCCCGGGTGGATGCCGAGCGCGTGTTCAACGGCTACAACGTGTACCGCGACGACGTCCTGGTGGGCACGGTGGCCAGCTTCTACACGCTGACCTACATCGATGTCCCGCCGGCCTTCAACACGGCTTACAACTACCGCGTGACGGCCCTCTGGTCCAGTGGCGAATCCCCTTCCTCCAACGTGGACTCGGGCATGATGCTGCCCATGCCCACCCAGGGTGGCCCGGACGCCTTCGGCTATCGCTGGATGAACAGCGACGATCCCAGCGGCCAGGTGAGCTATTCCTTCACGGACATCAGCGCCACGGGCACGGCGGTCACCCTGTCGGACGACAACTCCGTCGGACCCTTCGCCCTGGGCATCCCCTTCAGCTTCTACGGCGTGGCCCAGACCGATCTCTACATCGGCAGCAACGGCGCCGTGAGCTTCGGTGCCGGCGTCTACAGCCTGAGCAACACGATCCTGCCGGACGGCCTCACGCCCAACAACCTGATCGCCGCCTTCTGGGACGATCTGGCCCCGCACTTCGTGGGCTCCACCGTGCATTACCTGTCCGATGTGGCCAACGGCCGCTTCATCGTGCAGTATCACGTGCCGGCCTACGGCAGCTTCGAGCCTTACACCTTCCTGGACTTCCAGGTGGTGCTCTCCGCCGATAACAGCATCCTCGTCAATTACCTGAACCTGGTGGAGACGGATGTTGCGGAAGCCACCAACGGCATCGAGAATGCCGACGGCACCATCGGCCTGCAGGTGAACTACAATGGCAGCGGCGGCCGGCTGGGTGACCTGCTGAGCGTGCGCTTCAGCCCGGTTCAGCCCTGCGATGTGGCCACGGGCCTGGTGATCACCATGTCCGCCGGCGACGTCAACCTGGATTGGGACGCCGTGGGCGGCGCCTCCGGGTACATGGTCTACGGCGCGACGGATGGCTACGGTCCCTTCACCCTGCTGGGCACCGTGGTGGATTCGGCCTACGTGGACAGCGGCGCCCAGGTCGCGGGCCGCACGTTCTATCAGATCGTGAGCGTCTGCGACTAGTCGCCCCGCCCCGATTCTTGTCCAATTCGCCAGCCCTCGTTCTTCGGAACGGGGGCTGGCCTTTTTCAGGCAAACTGAATCTCAGCGGTTTTTTGGCCGATCAACTACAAGTCCTTGACCCCATCCAGAGCTGAATCTGGGTTCGGCTGTCCAACTTCCGCCACTTGGGACACTGGCTGGGAGCGGGTCTGCCCTCCCTTTTGAAATAAAGCGCGAAGGAAGTCCGATGGCGGACGCAAGTTGTGTTGGCAAATAGCCTTAACCCCATGTGGAGCCAAGTTTGCAGGAGTTGCGGGGTCCGGTGTGCGCGTTGCGCGCCGCCGGCCCGAAGCCCCTTTCAATAGATGACCAGGAAGCGTCCTGGTCCAGTTGTCACCTGCGGAACCTCGACACCCCTTTTTCGGAGGATTTATGAAGAGATGGTTGACCTTGGTTGGCAGCGTGGTTCTTGCTGCGGCCCTCACAGCCGGCGCCGCCTCGGGCGGTCCGGACTCCGGCGGCTACATCTGGAAGGACAACGTCGAATCCGGCGGGCCCGCCGTGAGCTTCGTCGACATCACCACGGTGGGCACCAACCTGGCTCTGGTGGGAGACGACGTCGGCTCGACGGCCATTACCCTGCCGTGGAGTTTCAACTACTACGGCGCGCCCCGCACGACGATGTATGTCTGCAACAACGGCCACCTGAACTTCGCGGCGGCCAGTACCTCCTTCAGCAACGCCAACCTGCCCGCCAGCGGCGCGCCGAACTTCGCCATTTACCCCTTCTGGGACGACCTGAGCACGGCGGCCACAACTCCGGGTCACGGCTCGGTCTGGACCTACCACGATGTGGACAACAACCGGTTCATCATCGAGTGGTTCGAGATCGGCAAGACGACCGACACGCCCAACGGCTTCTACAAGACCTTCGAAGTCATCCTCTACCCGGGTGATCTGGGCATCACCACCGACGACTACGTGGTCATGCAGTACGGCACCATGGCCGGCACGCTGAACAGCGCCACCGTGGGCATCGAAGGCGCCGGGACGGCGGGCACCGCCCTCGCGGTGACCTACAACACCACGGGTCGGCCGGTGCAGAGCAACACGGCCATCCGCTACTACATCCCGGTGGGCGACGAAATCGGCCCGACGATCACCCACACGGCCCTCACGACCAGTGAGAACCCCGGTCCCTTCACGGTGAACGCCACCATCGCGGATGCCAGCGGCGTCACGAGCGCCTCGCTGAACTACCGCGCCAACGGCGGCGCCTGGACCAACGTGGCCATGACCCCCGGCACCCCGCCGGCCTTCAGCGCCACCATCCCCGCCCAGCCCCTGGGCGCCACGGTTGAGTACTATCTGACGGCGGCGGACCCGGTGCCCAACACCAGCACCAGCAGCACCTGGACCTTCGCGGTGCAGGACTACACCCAGCCTCCGCAGACCTTCACCGCCTCCGACGACCAGACCGAGCGCGTGGTGCTGGCCTGGACGGCCCCGGCCTGGGTGCACACCCTGGCCCTGGGCGCGCCCTCGGACGAGCCGCGCTTCGAGGACTTCCTGCCCCTGAGCGCCAACAAGGACGAGGCGTATCAGCGCTATCAGGCCGCCCTGGCCCAGTGGCAGGCTGAAGTGCAGGGGTCCGACCGCGCCTTCGTCAACTACAAGCTGTATCGCGACGCGGTCCTGCTGACCTCCACCACCCTGCTCACCTACACGGACCTGACCGCCGTGGTGGGCACGACCTACACCTATTCGGTGACGGCCAACTTCACCGCCAGCGAATCCACCCCCGCCACCGACACGGGCGTGGCCCAGCCGCGGCCCACCACGGGGGGTCCGGACACCTTTGGCTACACGTGGATCAACAGCCTGAACCCCTCCGGCCCTGCCTTCGGCTGGGTGGACATCTTCACGGATCCCAACGCCGTGGCCCTGACCCTGACGGACGACAGCTACAGCGCGGCCGTGCCCATCAACATGGGCTTCCTGTTCTATGACGCCGTCAAGACCAGCGTGCGCGTTTCCTCCAACGGCTTCCTGAACTTCGGCGCCAGCACGACCAACGGCTATGGCCAGGCGCTGCCCTCCACGGCGGAGCCCAACGACATCCTGGCCGTCTTCTGGGACGACATGAATCCGGGCTCGACCACCTATCCCGGCACAATCAAGTACCTGAACGACGCGGCCAACAACCGCTTCATCGTCCAGTGGCACGTCATCGCCTACAGCGGCACCGTGTACTTCAATTTCCAGGCCATCCTGAACGCCAACGGCGACATCACCCTGCAGTACCTGGACGTCAACGAAGCGGACCTGCTGCTGCACACCACGGGCATTGAGAACAGCACGGGCACGGTGGGTCTGCAGATCCGCCGGACAGCCCTGGGCGCGGCCATGCAAGACGGCCTGGCCTTCTTCATCGACCGGCCCGCCGGCGACGTGGTGCCCCCGGCCATCATCCACACGGCTCTGGGCAACACCGAAGACACGGTGAATCCCTACACCGTGACGGCCAACATCACCGATTCCGACAACGCCGTGGCCAGCGCCACCGTGTATTATCAGGTCAACGGCGGCGGCTACCTGT
>DYSB01000068.1:11618-14754 GCA_020726405.1 Acetofilamentum sp.
CCGTGCCCATGACGGCCGGCACGCCGCCCGCCTGGTCGGGCCAGATTCCGGCCCAGGCCGCGGGCAGCGACGTGCAGTACTACATCACGGCCACGGACACGGCGGTTCCGGCCAACACCGGCACCAGTGCCACCTGGACCTTCAGCGTGGTGGACCTCACCCTCGCGCCCACGAGCCTGACGGCGTCCGACGGCCTGCTGGACCAGGTGAACCTGGCCTGGACGGCTCCGGCCTGGGCCGTGGCCATGTTCGGCGAGCCGGCTCCCGAGCCGCGCTTCGAGGACTTCCTGCCCCTGCATCAGAGCAAGGACGCGGCCTTCGCCGCCTTCCAGACGGCCCACGCCGCCTGGCTGGCCCAGGGCGCGGAGCGCTCCTTCCTGAACTACAACATCTATCGCGACGGCGGCCTCATCGGCACCAGCGCCACCGTCAGCTACGTGGACTACGTGCCCACCACGGACGTCTACACCTACCACGTGACGGCGCTCTTCAACGGCGGCGAGTCCAACGCCTCCAACACGGACACGGGCTTCAAGACCCTACGTCCCACCTCGGGCGGCCCGGATGTTTTCGGCTACAGCTGGATCAACAGCGTGGACGACGCCGGCCCCGACTACGAGTGGATCGACATCAGCGGCACGGGCACCCTGATCGCCGCCCCCACGGACGACGGCTTCACGGGTCCCTACACGCTGGGCTTCACCATGCCCTACTACGGTGCGAACCAGACCGCCGTGTTCGTGGCCTCCAACGGCTTCCTGACTTTCGGCACGGGCAACGGCACCCTGACCAATACGAACCTGCCCTACGCCGCCACGCCCAACAGCGTCATCGCCCCCTTCTGGGATGACATGGCGCCGCACTACGTGGGTTCGACCATCCACTACCTGTCCGACGTGGCCAACGGCCGCTTCATCGTGCAGTGGCACGTGCCGCCCTACGACGCCGCGTCGCCTTACACCTTCCTGGACTACCAGGTGGTGCTGTACGCGAACGGCGACATCAAGGTCAACTACTCCAACCTGATCGAGACGGACGTCTCCGAAGCCACGCTGGGCATCGAGAACAGCACGGGCACGGTGGGTCTGGCGGCGAACTACAACGGCGCCGGTAGCCGGCTGGCGGATGGCGTGACCACCTTCTTTGTCGCCCCGCTGGGTGACTGGGTGGGCCCGGCCATCGCGCACACGCCGCTGACCAACACCGAAGACGCCACCAACCCCTACACGGTGAACGCCGACATCACGGACGCCGACAACCAGGTCGCCTCTGCCACCCTGTACTACCAGGTCAACGGCGGCGGGTACCAGTCTGTGGCCATGAGCGCCGGCACCCCGCCGCTCTACACGGCCCAGATTCCGGCCCAGGCGGGCGGCAGCGACGTCATGTACTACATCGTGGCCGTTGACAACTCGGTGAACAGCAACACCACCACCAGCCCCACCTGGAGCTTCTCCGTGGTGGACTACACGCTGGCCCCGACCGGCCTGGCCGCCTCCGACGGCGGCTACGGCGACGTGCTCCTGACCTGGACGGCTCCGGCCTGGGCCGTGGCCTTCAGCAGCCCCGAGCCGCGCGTGGAGGACTTCCTGCCCCTGTTCGGCAGCAAGAGCGAAGCCGTTGCCGCCTTCCAGACGGCCCATGCGGCCTGGCTGGCCCAGGGCGCGCAGCGCAGCTTCCTGACCTACAACGTGTACCGCGACGGCGGCCTCATCGGCACCAGCGCCGTCACCACCTACACGGACCTGCCGCCGGTTGAGAACCAGGTCTACACCTACCACGTGACGGCCCAGTTCGACGCGGGCGAGTCCGCCGCTTCCAACACGGACACGGGTTTCTTCGTCTCCCGTCCCACCAGCGGTGGCCCCGATGCCGCCGGCTACACGTGGATGAACAGCGACGATCCCAGTGGCAACGTGACCTACAGCTGGACCGACATCAGCGCCATCGGCGATTCCCTGGACATCCAGGGGGACGACGACGTCGTGGCGGTGACTCTGCCCTTCGCCTTCCCCTTCTACGGGACGAACTACACGACGGCCAACGTCTGCACCAACGGCTGGTTGAACTTCGGCGCGTCGGCCACGACTTACAGCAACACGGCCCTGCCCACCGCGGGCCTGCCCGATGCCATCGTGGCCGTGTTCTGGGATGACATGTACGTGCCCACGGCGGCCCCGACCGGCGCCGTGTACCAGTACGACGACGTGGCCAACAACCGCGTGATCTTCCAGTGGAACAACGTGCACCCGCTGAGCAGCAGCGCCGACCGCTTCACCTTCCAGGCTGTCCTGAAGGTGGACGGCACCATCGACATCTATTATCAGGTGGTGACCGAGACCCAGGACGCGGATGCCACCGTCGGCATCGAGAACGCCGACGCCTCCGTGGGCCTGCAGGTCAACTTCGACGATGTGGGTGGCCGGATCGGCGACTTGCTGGCCCTGCGGATCAAGCCGCTGATTCCCTGCGGCATCCCGTGCAACGCGAACGTGACCATCGCCAGCGGCAACGCGAACCTGAGCTGGGACGCCGTGGATGGCGCCGCGAGCTACAAGATCTTCGCGGCTTCCTACGGCTACGGTCCGTTCAGCCAGATCGGCACCTCGGCCACCACGTCCTACACCGATCTCGGTGCCCAGGCCGCGGGCCCCAAGTTCTACCAGATCGTGGCGGTCTGCGAGTAGCAGCCCTCCCGGTCCCAACCGACCGACCAAGCCCCCGTCCCCGTGGACGGGGGCTTTTTTTGGGCCGAATCCGGCGCAAGCCAGCTCTATAGGGGTTCTCGAAAGTTGTTGTGGATCGATCACGGCACGGCCGTGGCGTCCAAAGCAGGGACCGAATGTCCCAACCCTCAAGGACTTTCAAGAACCCCTAAATCCGCGCAAGGACTGGAATCTGAACGAGGGTGGTCCTTTTTCCGGCCCGGTCACCATGCTAGTTTCGAAGCGGACGAGGAACGATTCGCCCAACTGTCAGGACTCACACACATGACCCTGCTAGACGGATTGCGCCTGGATCGCTCAGCTTTGTCCGGTTGGAACGGGATTCTGGGTTCGGCCGCCCTGGGTCTGGTTCTGGCCGGTGCCGTCCGGGCGGACTCCACCTGTCAACCGGTGGTGGCGTCCGACGCGGG
>DYSB01000069.1:0-7736 GCA_020726405.1 Acetofilamentum sp.
ACGGAGACAATCGCTCAATTCTGCCGCTCTCGGCCTAAGTCCGACAGACTCCTAGAGGCCGAAGAGACCCGTTGCCGCATCCACTTCGCGCAAGAGGAGCTCGGCCGAAAGGGCGCTGACCTCGCCCCCCAGGTCGCGGCATGCCAGGCCCCCCGCCACCGCCGCGCAGGCCAGTGCCTTGCGGGTGGGAAAGCCCTGCAGCAGGGCCCAGGCCAGCGCGCCGTGGAAGACGTCGCCCGCGCCCGTGGTGTCCACGACCTTGCCCGCCGGCCAAGCCGGGAACCAATTAGGTTCGGCGCCGCGCTCGCCGACGATCATCCCGCCGGCTCCCAGAGTGATCACCGCCAGCCGCGGCCCGGCTTCCAGCAGATTGGCCGCCGCCTGGAGCAGATCCAGGCCGGGATACTCGCTCATCACGAAAGCCTTGGAGACCGCCAGCACGTCGGCCGCGGCCACCAACGGCGCGATATCCGCGCGCGGGCCGCCCAGATCCAGCAGCACGGACATGCCGGCGGCCCGGGCGCGCCGCGCAGCCTCCAGCGCCACGGGCTCCTTGCCGTCCAGCAGGAGCCAGCCGGGACCCCAGGGCAGCCGCTCCAGTGCTGCGACCGGATAGTCCGGCAGCCCAGCGCGATCCAGCACCACCGTGCGTTTGCCGTGGCGGGCCTCCACCCAGATGCCGGCTCGCGGCGTGACACAACCCGGGCAGATCTCCACGCCCGCGCTGTCCACGCCGGTGGCGACGAAGGCCTGGCGGATGCGCGCGCCGCTGGCGTCGTCCCCCAGGCAGCCGGCGAAGGCGACCTTCGCCCCCAGCGCGGCAGCGGTCAGGGCCGCCCGGGCGGCGGGCCCGCCCACGCACTCGCGGCCACGCAGGGCCAGGTTCTTGCTATCCGCGGCCGGGTACTGGTCCAACAACAACAAATGATCCCAGACCACGTGGCCCAAGGCGATGAGATGCATGGCAGCTCTCCCGTTTCCCACGGTGTATCACGGACGAGGCTCCGGCCCGGGGCCGGGCTCAGCCGCCCGTGCCGTGGAAGCATTCCAGGTTGTCCAGCAGCTCGCCGGGCAGCTCCAGCTGCAACGGGCGGGCGTCGTAGAATTCCTCGATCACCTGCAGGTTGTCCAGCGCGCTGAAGCGGTCGCAGAACAGCACGATGCTGCCGCGATCCTCCGGACGGCGGATCACCCGGCCCGCCGCTTGTAACACGCGGCAGAGGCCTGGCAAGCGGTAGGCCTTGTCGAAACCGCCATCGCCCTGGGTCTCGTACCACAGGCGGGCCAGCTCGCGCTCGTGAGACAATTGCGGCAACCCAGGCCCGATCACCAGCGCGGCCTCCAGCATCCGGCCGGGATAGTCCACGGCCTCGGCGAAGATGCCGCCCATCACGGTGAGCAACAGGCGCGGCCCGCCGCGCTCCAGCTTCTTCAGCAAGGCCAGGCGCTCCAACGGCTCCAGGCTGCCTTCGTGCACCAGCAGCGGCAGCCCGGCGGGCAGCTCGCGGCGCAGGGCGCGCAAGTAGGCGAAGGAGGGTAGGAAGACCGCCGTGTTGCCGCCCACCCGGCGGAAACTCTCGGCCACCAGGCGGCCCAGTAGGGGCAGGCCGCGGCTGCGGTCCCGCCAGCGGCTGCTGAAGCCCTCGAAGATGATCACGTTGCGATGCTCCGGCGGGAAGGGCGAGGGCGCGGCCAGGGTCAGTACGCGGGGGCGCTGGTTCAGGCCCAGTTCGCCCAGGTGCCAGTCCCAGGGGCGCAGGGTGGCGCTGAACAACACGGCGGCGTGGAAGCGCTCCAGCTGCTCCTGGATCCAGTCGCCGGCCCAGGTGCAGAGGATCTCGAAAATCAGGACCGGGCGCTCGGGGCCGGGCAGCACGCGGATCACCTGGCGCAGCGTCTCCTTCTCCTGGCGCGCCAGCTCGGCGAAGCGCTCCAGCTCGCGGAAGAAGTCCACAATGGGATCCTTTTCCACCACGACGCCCAGCAGGCTGCGCGTGAGCAGCAGGTCCACCAGCGCGCGCTCGTACTGCCCCGCCGCGGTGGCCAGGACCTCCTGGTCGAAGCGCGCGCCCAGAGCGCGTTCGCCTGTGTCGTAGACGAATTCGAAATCGGGCTCCACCTGCTCCTCGACCCGCTCGAAGAGGTCGTCGAGCTTGTGCAGCGCCTGCTTGAGCCCCTTGAGCGGCCGCTGCAGCGGCCCGCCCTGGAACAGGTCGCCGCCGGCCAGCTGCACGTCCAGGTGGCGCTCCAGTTCGCCCAGCTGCTCGCGGGCCAGGCTGGCGCTGAACCAGCCGCGGCCACGGGGCGCCAGGTTGTGGGCCTCGTCCACCACCAGCACGAAGTCCTGCGGGTCGCCCTCCACGAACAGCCGGCGGATACGCACCTGCGGATCGAAGACGTAGTTGTAGTCTCCCACCACCAGATCGCGGATCTCGGTCAGCGCCAGGGCGATCTCGTGGGGGCAGACCCGGTGCCGGATGCCCGTGGCCACCAACTCCTCGCGATCCACCAGCGGCACGCCGGACAGCTCGCGCAGGGCGGCCTCCAGGCGCGGGGCCAGACCCTTGAGCAGGGGACAGTGCTCCTCGTGGCAGAAGTAGGTCTCTGCGGGGCACATGCCTTCGCGGCTACTCATGGCCACGGCGCTGACCACGGTCCCTTCGCGGTTGAGGGCCCGCGCCACCAGCAGCGCGGCCTCGCGGCCCGTGTTCTTGGCGGTGCAGAAGAAGACGCGCCGGCCGGCCTGCATGGCCGTGCGCAGCGCGGGTAGCAGCACGGAGACGGACTTGCCCAGCCCGGTGGGGGCGTTGAGGGTCAGGATCTGCTCGCGACCCAGCGCGGTCTCGATCTCCTGCATCAGCACGCGCTGCCCGGGCCGGTAGGCGGGAAAAGGAAACTCCAGCTGGCGCGAGCGTGAGACACGGACGGCGCGCAGTTCGTTGTCACGGCGCTCCCGGGCGGCCAGCAGCGCGACCTGCGTTTCCAGCGTGGCCAGCAGCTCGTCCGCCGGCCGCTCCACGTCCAGCACGCGCTCGGCGCCGTCGCCCAGGTTGATCAGCCGCAGGCGCGCGCGCACCATGCCGGCGGGCTTGAGCATCCAGGCATAGAGCAGGGCCTGCAGGACGTGGCCGGGGAAGTCCTCCGCACGCAGGCGCTTCAGCCGCTCCGCCTGGACCAGCACGGTCTTGATCTCCTCCACCGTGCCGTCCTCGTCCAGCTGATCGGCGCGTCCGGTCAGCTCCACCTCCTCGCCCAGCAGCACGCCGCGCCAGGAGAGCGGCACTTCCACCCGCGCGCCTTCGGCCAAGGCCCGCTGCTGCGCCTGCCCGTGCAACCGCTGTCCCTGCCGGGCACGGCCGGGAATCCAGCCGCCGCCATCGTTGCGGCCACCCGCGGCGAGTTCGCACAAGGCCTGGACGGCCAGGCGGCGCACGGGCTCAGGCATGATGATTCCCCTCCCCCGCGCCCCGCGGGGGAAGGCCGGTTCTGGCGAAGCCGGAACCAGGTGGATGGGGGCTGACCGTCCGTTCTTCCTCCATCCCATCCCGATTCAGGATTGACTCACTGAGGATTGTCTCCAGAACAGCGTCCAACTCTTCGTCCACTTGATGATTCCAGAAGTGAAGGACCTTGAAGCCATGCTCCCTAAGCCAGTCATCCCGTTGGATGTCCCGCATGGGATTCTCGGCGTGTTGACCACCATCAATCTCAATAACCAATCGCGAAGACAAGCAGACGAAGTCCAAGATGTAGGGACCGGCAATGTGGTGCCTTCGAAAGCGGAAGTTACCCAGTTGCCTATCGCGCAGGGCCGCCCAGATCGCCTGCTCCTGTTGGGTCATTTCGTGCCGAAGGCAACGGGCGTGATGCAACATTTGCTTCGTTCTTCTCAAGGCCCCCATCCCCCGCCGCTGCGCGGCGCCTTCCCCCGCGGGGCGCGGAGGAAGGGAATCAGGTCTTCTGCTTCTTCTTCTTCGCCGCCGGGAACAGCACGTTGTTGAGAATCAGGCGGTAGCCCGGCGAGTTGCGATGCAGGCTAAGCTGGGTCTCGGGGTCGCCCACCATGTGGCGGTAGTCCTCCGGGTCGTGGCCGCCGTAGAAGGTGAAGGTGCCTTTGCCAACGTTGCCGTGGATGTAGCGGACCTCGTTGGAGCCTTCGATCTCGCCAAGGACCAGCACGTGGGCCTTGAGCCGGTCGCGCCGGAAAGCCGTGGTCTGGCCCATGAAGCCGCGCACCCAGGCCGTGTGGTTCTGGGTGAGCATGGTGGGGACGGGATCCCACTTGGCGCTGAACTCGAAGAGGCTGAACCAGTCCTGGTCCTCGGGCACGGAGCGGCCGGTGATCGGACCCAGGTCGATGTCGGAGAACTCGTAGACCAGCGGGTCGGTGATGAGCTGGAAGTCGGTGAAGGCCACGCACTGGCCGAAGTCCAGCCTGGTGCGCCAGGCGGAGTCCAGACCATCGCCGTCGAAGAGCGCGTCGCAGATGTCTGTGTCACGCGCAGCCAGGGCCACGTCGTAGCTGTCCGTGGCACTGCACATGGCGAACATGAAGCCGCCGTTCTCCATGAAGGTGCGGATGGCCAGGGAGACAGCCAGTTTCTCCTGGCTGACCTTGGCGTAGCCCAGCCGGTGGGCCAGGGCCTCGAACTCGGCCTGCTGGCGCACGTACCACTCGGCGCCGTGATACTGGGCGTAGAACTTGCCGTACTGGCCGGAGAAGTCCTCGTGATGCAGGTGCAGCCAGTCGTAGTCGCCCAGTTTGCCGGCCAGTACCTCCTCGTCCCAGATCGTCTCGAACTCGATCTCGGCGTACTCCAGCGCCATGGTCACCGCATCGTCCCAGGGCGGGCTGTCCGGCGGCGCGTAGATGGCCACCTTGGGCGCCTTCTCCAGCAGGATGCGGTCCATGTTTTCCTGCTCGATGGTGGCGTAGATGGCCGCCATCTCGGTGCCGCCCGCGCTCTCCCAGCTGACGCCCGTCAGCGCCAGGCGCTCTTCGAGGGCCGGGAACTCGTCCATCAGAAAGGAGCCGCCGCGGTAGTTGAGCAGCCACTCCACATCCACGCCCTGCTTGAGCGTCCACCAGGCTACGCCGTAGGCCTTCAAGTGGTCGCGCTGACCGGGATCCATCGGGATGAGGAGTTTCGCCGCGGCCGGGGCGGCCAGCAGCGGGCTTAGGCTCAGGATTGACAGCAGGCAGGCGCCGCAGCGCAGGTTCCTGATTGTAGTCATGGGTCGGTCTGCCTTTCAGGGTCAGCGAGGACGCTCGTCCCGAAGCGGTTCTGCGGGATCCGGCGCGGCCGGGGGCGCCGCGTCCGCCGGCTCCCACTCGCGCAGCCGCCGGCGCACGGCGTCCTGGAGCAGACTGCCGGGCCAGGTCTCCAGCAGGCTCAGGGCCTGCCGGCGCAGTTCGTCGCGGGGCCGACCCTCGCGCTCGGCGGCCAGCAGATCCATCCAGGCCAGCCGATCCAGCCGCACGGAGGCCGGATGACGCAGCTGGAAACGCTCAAGTTCCCGCCGCAGGCCTGTCGCATCCAGCTCCGCCTGCGCCAGTTGACAAGCGCGCCAGTCCAGCCACTCGGTCAGCTTGTCCGGCCGGCCCTCCGCCAGGCTGTGCAGCAGCTCCAGTGCCTCGCGCCAGGAGCCCGCGAAGGCCAGTCGGTCCGCCCGCGCCGCCTCGGCCACGCAAAGGGAATCACGGGTAGTGAAGGCCAGCAGATCGGCCAGATCGATGGCGTCGTTGAAGGTCTCTTGGCGCGTGCTGGTTTGCAGGAAGGCGCCCAGGCTCCGCCCGCAGGGCGTCAGCTGGCCGGTCCACCACTCCAGGCGCAGGGCCAGGAAAGCCAGATCCGCCCGCTCCTCTTCGTTCACGCGGGCCCGGTTCTGCAGCGTCTCGAGCACTTCGGCGGCACGTTCTGCGTGGCCCTGGCTGCCCAAGAGCAGCAGCAGGAGCCGTCCGCCCTCCGGGTGGCCGGGCTGGAGCTGGAGCAACAGCTCCAGCTCCTGGATCGCCTCCTCGGGCCGGCCCAGCGGACGATGCAGCAGCTGGGCGGCCTTCAGACGCGCCGACAGCCCCTTGCTGTCGCTGCGTTCCGCCAGCCGGCGATAGAGAACCATGGCCTCCTCGCCCCGACCCAGGGCGGCCAGGTTGTCCGCCTGGAGCAGCAGGCCATCCGGCTGCGCGGGTTGCGGACGCCCACGCCGGGCCAGCTCTTCCAGCAAGGTCTGGGACTCCTGCCGGCGGCCATCCTTGCCCAGGTCCTGCGCCAATTCGAAGGGGATCCTGCCCGTGTCGGCGGAGTCCAGCTCCCAGGCCAGCTTGATGGCCTGCTCCGGCCGCCCCTGCTGGGTCAGTACGCCCAGCACGGCCTGGCCCACCGCTGCGCAGCCGCCCCGGCCACGCACGCGCTTCACCATGTATTCCAGCAGCGGTCCGCGCTCCCGGCAACTTTCCGCCAAGCGCAGCAGGCGCATGTCCACCAGGCTGCCCGGGCTGCGGCGCGCGCACTGCCAGGCCGCCAGTTCGTCGAAGGCCTCGTTCCAGCGGCCCGCGTCCTCGTGAAGTTGCGCCACCTCCAGGGCCCAGAGCTGCGGCAGCCCGCGCGTGCGGCGCTGCTCGCGCGCCCAGTCCAGGCACTCATCGAGAAGTTGGACCTGCCGATAACTCTGGAAGACCGCCAGGGCCGTCTCTTCCGTCCGCGCCTGCTCGCGCAGCTTCTTCCACGCCTCGGCGGCTTTGGCAGGTTGACCTAGACGATACCAGGCCCCGGCCAGTGCGCCGCTGATTTGAAAATCGAATTCGTTGCGCAGGGGGCCGCCCGCCGGCAGGCGCACAGCCAAACTGTCCATGCTGCGCCGGGCGCCGCTCTCGTCCTTGAGCCGAACCTGGAGGTCCAGCATCTGGAGCAGCGGCCCTGGATTGCCATGCTGGCCGCTCAGTCCCTCGAGCAGACGCAGGGCCTGTTGGAACTGGCCCTGCTGGATCAACTGATTGGCCTGCTGCTGCAGCTCCGCCTGGCGCTGGCGCTGCGGCTGAGCATCCGAAACAGCCTCCGGAAGAGGTCGAATACGCGCGGGCTCCTGGGCTGCGACAACGAGAACGGTTAGCAGCAGGACGACTGTCGTGAATGTGCAGAATCGGACACTTTTCATGCGGCCAAGGTAGCCAGCTTGCGCGTCACTTTGGCCCAGGAGACCCCGGCTCGCACACGACTGCTCATATCTTGAACAGGTTTAACAGGATGGCCGCTGGACCTCAATGGTCAAGCGATTGCCCGGTAAGGTGATTTGGGTCACACGCCAAGTGGTACGGCGTTTGCTCAGAAGTATGCATCTAGAGGATGGAATGGAAAAGCAGGATCTCATCCGATATCGAACCTTTGCCGACGCGTTGATCCGCCTCAACAACACGGCCAGCACCCTGTTGCAGGAAGGTGCGGATCCCGAGGCGATCAAGCTGATCCTCTCCGGCACGGCCAAGCTGTTTGCCGAGCTGGAGCACCGCATGTCCCAGGCTCTGCCCGAGGATCCGGATCATCCACTGGATCTGAATTTTCCCGAGCCAGGCACTTCGGGTTGGGAACTGCCCCCCCGATGAGGCCGGTGATCCCCAGCCCAAGCCGGACCCATCCAAGCCAGGACCGCGCTTCGGATCCAGCCAGGAGCCCTTTTCTTCCATCATCCATTACGATCCGTCGCGCGCCGGAAGAGTCTTCGTCTTCGGCCTGCGCAGT
>DYSB01000069.1:7836-14661 GCA_020726405.1 Acetofilamentum sp.
CATCCATTACGATCCGTCGCGCGCCGGAAGAGTCTTCGTCTTCGGCCTGCGCAGTGGCCGTCTCACCTCACTCCAGCAGGGCCTGGCTCGCGCTCAGGAATTCCTCCTGGGCCAGCGAGACCAGCCGGTCCATATCCACCCGGGAGAATTTGTAGTGTTTCGGACCGGCCGGATCCAGCCGGTAGGCGAGCGCGTCGGTGCGCGTGGTAGAGCCTGCCATCAGCGCCACCAGGTCCGCCACATGAATGGTCTCGGCCAGCCACGCCGATTTGGCCCCGGCCAATCCGGGCTTGTGATGATGCAAGATGGCCTCGCAGATCACCTCGGGCAGCATCCAGTGCCGGGCCAGCGCGTGCCCCGCGCTCTGGTGGTTGATGCCCAGCAGCGACTCTTCGAGCAGGATGAACTCGTGATCGCCAGGATCCGCCGCCCGTCGGGCCACGGAGCCGGGTGCCCGGCAGAGCCAGTCGGCGAGGACGGCCTTGCCGATGTCGTGCAGCAGGCCCGCCGCGTAGGCCAGGTCCGGCTCGGGGCCCTCGGAGTTCAAGTGCGCCAGCTGGCGCGCGGCCAGGGCCGTGTAGACGCTGTGCGACCAGAGGCAGGTGTCGTCGGCCACGTAGCCCTGCAGCGGATGGTTCAACACATCGCCCGCGCAGGTGCGGACGGCCGCGCTGAACACCAGCTCCTCACCCAGATGCGACACCGCCTGCTGCATGCTGCGGATCTCCATCCCGCGGTGGACGAAGGCCGCGTTGGCTGCGCGCAGCACCTGGATGGTCAAGGCGGGATCGATCTCCACCAGTTGCGAGATCTCCCGCAGGTTGGCAGCCGGATTCCCCAGCATGACGATCAGTTTGCGCATGGCGGGACTGAGCAGGGGTACCTGCTGGACACGCGCGGCCAGGACGTCGGCGTTGATCATCGGCGCTGATCCTCTCGCCCCGAGGTGGAGACGTCCTGCTGGTCACCCCAGCTCGTGATTCCGCAATAGCCCTCTATCGACGAGCGCAGGTGACGGATTCAGCGCGAGCCTTGCCGCGCGGCTGTGGGGGTCGCCTCTCACTTTGTTCAGAGTCCAATGCAGGTTTGATTCAGGATAACACCGGCACGAAGCTGACACACAGATTGGCCCCGCGATTGCTTTCATGACCCTCGCGTTTTATGCATGATTCAGCCCGGGAGAGCTTCGATGAAACGCAACATGTTGCTGTTCTTGGCAATAGTCTTGGTTCTGACTCGGTTGAGCCCGGCCGCGGCGGACCGCTGGACACCTGCCGCCGACGATTGGCGCGTGGAGCTGCTAAGCGAGAGCGATCAGGGGCTGGACCTACGCCTGAGCTTGTCCCCGGACCGGGCGGGTCAGCTGCCGGAGCTGGCGACGGATCCCGAGGCGGCGCCGCTCAGCCTGGGCGCCTGGCTGGCGCTGCCGGCGGCGGCCGACCCCGTGGCACAGGTGTTGGCGGAGCGTTGGTCGGACGGCGCCGTGCCAACACCGGCCTGCTGGTCGCTGGGCACGCCCGTGCTCTGGCTGGGCCAGCGCTACAGCGCCCTGTCCGTTGCGCCGCTCTCAGCGCAGGGCGCACGGCTGGAGGAGCTGGTTCTGCGCGTCAGCTTCGACGCCGGCCAGGTGCACAACCCCGCCTCGGGCCTGGGCTTCCGTTCGCTCCTGCAGGCCGAGCGCGCACGGGAACGGGCCCTCAATGGGGGACTGGTGGAGCGGCCGGCCGCGGCGCGCACGGGCGAGTTGCCCCTGGGCCGCTATCTGGTGGTGGGCAAAAACAGCTCGCTCACCTACCTGGAGGAATGGGTGGACTGGCGCCGCAGCCAGGGCTACGTGGTCGACGTTCGCAGCAGCGAGTCCGTGGGTGTCACGGGCAACAACTGGGAGCCCATCCAGGCGCTGGCCCAGCAGCAATTGTCCGGGGAAGGCCTGGACTATCTGCTGCTGGTGGGCGACATGAACATCTCCCAGACCGAGTATCACGTGCCAGGCGATCTGGTGCCCGGCGGCCAGTACGCCGAGGACGCCTGGAGCCGCAACATCGTCAGCGACCATTCGCTGGCCCTGTTGGAGGGCGACGACTACTTCTCGGACATCCTGGTGGGCCGGCTGCCGGCGGACAACGCCAACCAGCTCGCGGTGATGGTCAACCGGCTGCTGCTCTACGATCAGCAACCCACCCAGGTGGACGACCAGTGGACGCGCAAGGGCGCCGTGATCTACGACGTCTCCGGCGCGGGCAGCCGACGGGATACCTCGCTGGCCATCCGCCAGCATCTGCTGGAGGCCGGTTTCGCCGCCGTGGACACGATCCGCAACGATCGCTACCAGAACCAGCTGCCGCCCAGCGTAGTCACCAACATGCTCAACGACGGGCGCACCGTGGTGAACTACCGCGGCTTCGGCTACCGGGAAAAGTGGAACGGGCCCCAGTTCGGCGTGGACGAGATGGACGACCTGAGCAACTTCGGCATGTGGCCGCTGGTGACCAGCATCGTCTGCGGCGGCGGCGATTTCGCCAACACGAATTACGACCCCTGCCTGGGCGAGGGTTTCCTGCGAGCCGGCTCTGGCAGCGAGCCCACCGGCGCCGTGGCCTTCATCGGCCCCTCCGAGGAGGACACACATTCCAAGTGGAACAACTGCATCGACCTGGGCATCTACCAGGGCCTGCTGCGCGAGGACGTGCGCGAGGTGGGCGCCCTCCTGGAGCGTGGCAAGGGCGAACTGTGGCAGTGCTTCCCCAACGACCGCGAAGGCGTGTGGTACGACCCGGGTTCCACCAACCAGGGCACCAACGTGCGCTTCTACTTCTATGCCTACAACCTGCTGGGCGACCCGGGCACGCGTCTGCGGATGGGTGAGCAGCAGACCCTGGCCGCTTCCCAGTGGACGGCTCCGGCCCGCGGTGTCACACGCCTGGACGTGGACCTGCAGGCCGGCGACGGCCAGCCCGCTGCTGACATCTGGGTCTGCCTGAGCAACGCGGAGCGCGAGATCCTGGCCCTGGGCCGGACGGACGCGAGCGGCCGCGTGGAGCTGGAGACGGCCCCGCTGCCCGCCGAGCCCCTGCGGCTGGTGGCCCACGCCGACGATCACATCCCCTGGCGCGTGGACTTCACGCCCGGCCAGGCCGAGGCGCTCACCGAACTGCTGGAGTGGAGCCTGCTGGAGGACAGCCTGGCTGTGGCGGCCGGCGACACGCTGGGCCTGCGCATCCTGCTGGGCGAGGTGGGTGACACCGGCAGCCCGGCGGGCCAGATCCTGCACTTGAGGGCCCTGGACGAACGCTGCAGCGTGCTGACGGACTCCCACGAGCTGCCGGAGCTGGGTGCGGGCGCCAGCCTGGAGGTGGAGGGCTTGAGTCTGGTGGTTGCGCCCAGCGTGGAGCACGGCCAGGCGCTGGCGCTGGAGCTGAGCCTGCGCGACCCCCAGGGCGGCGAGCTCTGGCGGCACGTCCTGCGCCTGAGCGCCGTGGGCGCCCTGCCCGAGCTGGCCGGCCTGGTCTCGGATCCCGACGAACTGGAGGCCGGCGACGAAGGCGAACTCTTGCTGGAGCTGCACAACGCCGGACCGCTGGCGCTGGACGCCGCGTGGGGCCGCCTGTTCGCGCTCTCCGGCGCCGTGATCGTGCTGGACAGCACGGCGGCGTGCGGGTTCCTGGCCCCCGGCGCGACGGGTGAGGCCGGCCCCTTCCGCGTGCGGATCGACGAGGCTGTGCTGGACGGCTCCCAACTGCCGCTGGAGGCGGTCTTCTTCCGCGCGGACGGTTCCACCGCGGCGCGCCTGCCCTTCTCGCTGGAGATCGGGCAGGTGGCCCTGACCGACCCCGTGGGGCCCGACGAACACGGCTACCTGATCTACCACCACAACGACAGCGGCGACGCCGCGCCCGACTACCAGTGGGTGAACATCGCCCAGACGGGCACGGAGGTGATCCTCAACGACGAGGGCGTGGCCTTCAACGAGGAGGGCCTGGACGGCGTCAGCCAGGCCGTGGCCCTGCCCTTCACCTTCCGCTTCTACGGCGTGGACTACGACAGCCTGACCATCTGCTCCAACGGCTGGCTGGCCATGGGCGACCAGCACGACCACATCCTGGGGCTGAACACGCCCATTCCCGCCGCCCAGGGGCCCAACGCCATGGTGGCGGTATTCTGGGCCGACCTTTACAACTACTTCGGCAGCAGCCGCATCGGCCACTGCTACCGCTACTACGATTCCGACCAGCACATCTTCGCCGTGCAATGGAACAACTTCCAGCACACGGGCCACCCCTACCAGGACAACTGGTTCCAGGCCATCCTGCGGGATCCCGCCTACTGGCCCACGCCCACCGGGGACGGCGAGATCCTGCTGCAGTACCAGGACGTGATCACCACCCTGGGCGACCACTTCTTCACTGTGGGCGTGGAGCGGCCGGACCAGCAGGCCGGACTGGAGTACACCTTCAACGGCCAGTACGCCACCGGCGCCCAGACCCTGGGCAACCAGACGGCCCTGCTGATCACCACGGCCCAGGCCTACGAAGAGACGGGCGTGGAACCGGCCCGGCGGCCCCAGGGGCTGGAGATCCTCTCCGCCACGCCCAATCCCTTCAACCCCTCCACGCGGCTGTCCCTGCGGATCCCCCAGGCCGGCCAACTGCGGCTCGACGTCTACAACCTGCGCGGCGAGCGCGTGCGGCGTCTCTACGACGGCCCCTGTTCGGCGGGCACGCGGAGCTTCCTGTTCGAGGGCAGCGCCCTGGCGGGCGGCGTCTATCTGGTGGAGGCCCGGCTGGGCGATCTGCGCGCCGTGACCCGCGTGCTCTTCCTGCCCTAGGGCGCGGCAAAGCATCTTGTTGATCGCACGAGCGGGGGCCCCAGGCCCCCGCTCTGTTTGGGGCCGGGCCGGCGGATGTGTCACGGGGCGCTGTTTAGTTATTCACAGCGTGGCGGCGGGGAGAGCCGGATCGTAGGTTCTTGTCCATGACACGCACCCTTTCCCACAGCGGTCACTCCGCGTGACGCGACGAATTGCGCCCCAGCGGCAGAAGGCGCGCCGGGACACCGGCAAGGGGAGCCGCGCGTGAGGCCGCCGCTCCCGCTCTTTCCCGTCAGCGCCGCGGGCAGTTGGCCGCGCAGCCGTGAGCTGCTCCATGCCCAGTGCGGGCTGCAGGCCGGCGAGCTGCCACGCCCGGCCTTTCTGGCGCTGGCGCGTGAAGAAGTCCGGCACTGGGTGGAGCTCCAGGAGTCCATGGGCGTGGACCTGGTCACTGACGGCGAACTGACCCGCGCCGACGTCCGCGATCTCGCCTCCACGGGCCGCCTGCGCCGGCACGAGCCCCTGGCCGCCGAAGATGCGCGGTTCCTAAGGAGCGTGACCCGCAAGCCGCTCAAGCTGACCCTGCCCGGACCCTACAACCTGACCCGCGCGCTTTGGCCCGAACTCGCCCCCGGGGCTTACGGCTCACAGGAGGAGTTGGCGGAGGACGCGGTGGCCCTGCTGCAGGCGGAGGTGGCGGAGCTCTGCGGCCTGGGCGTGGCCATGATCCAGCTGGACGAGCCCGGGCTGACGGAGCTGGTCAGCGCCCAGGATCCAGCGGCGGAGCTGGACTTCGCCGTGGGCCTGATCAACCGCGTGACGGATCTGATCCACGAACTCAGCGCCGCGCGCAGCGCCCTGCACGTCGGCCGCGGCAACTGGAGCCCGCGCGGGGAGACCGTGCTGGCGGGCGGCTATCGGCCGCTGGAGCCGGTCTTCCAGCGCATCCGGGTCAGCCAATTGGTGCTGGACTACGCCGCATCGCGCGCCGGCGACCTGCTGGCCTTCGGCCGAAAAGAGTTGGGGCTGGGCGTGGTGAATCCCCGCACCTCGTCCGTGGAGAGTCCGGCGGAGATCCTGCTGCGCGTGGAGGAGGCGCTGGAGCTGATGCCCGCGGACAAGCTCTTCCTCAACCCGGATGGCGGCTTTGACACTCTCAGCGAGCGCCCCATGAACGGCGCGGCCGTCGCCGAGGCGAAGCTGCGCGCCATCGTCGAGGTTGCCCGGGAACTCAGGCGGCGGGTGGTTTGAGGGGCCGCACGCCCAGCTTCTTCAGTCGGCTCTGCAGGGTGGTTGGTTTAAGATCCAGCCGCGCCGCCGCGCCCTTGTCACCGTAGATCCGGCCGGCACACTGCTCCAGTACCAGGGTCAGGAACTGCCGCTCCCACTCCCGGAAGGTCGCCCCGGGCCCGGCAACGATGGGCACTGCCGGCCGCACCGGGACCGCGTGTGGTTCCGGCAGTGGAGTTCCCTCCAACAGGCTGCGAGAGATCCAGCCATCCACACTGAAGATGGTGGCACGCTCCAGGACGTTGCGCAATTGCCGGATGTTGCCCGGCCAATCCTCCGTGCTCAGCCAGGCGCGGGCTTCGCGATCCAAGCGCCAGCGTTCCGCGCGGCCTCCCGCCAACTCGCCAAGGATGGCATCCGCCAGCAGGTCCAGGTCCTCGCGACGCTCCCGCAGCGGCGGCAGCCGCAAGGGGATCACGTGTAGGCGAAAGAACAAGTCTTCCCGGAACCGACCATCCCGCACCGCGCCGGCCAGATCCACATGGCTGGCCGCCAGCAGGCGCAGGTCCACGCTCCGCGGGATCTCGGAGCCCAGGGGCGTCACGCTGCGCTCCTGGAGCACGCGCAACAGTTTGGCCTGCAGTTCCAGTGGAAGCTCGCCCACCAGATCCAGCGGCGCGGGCTGCGGCCCTGCAGGTGGCCGCTGGCGTCCACCTGCAGGGCCACGTTTCCTGTTGTGTCGCCCCCGGTTTTCGGGACACGGTTTTAGACATCAGGCGACCTGCCTG